>JADZFZ010000181.1 GCA_020854145.1 Deltaproteobacteria bacterium
AGCGTCATCGAGACGCCGCGCCGGCCCGCTTCGTCCATCGCGGCTGCTGCCGTGATGGCGCCATCGACCGAGAGCACGTGCAGGAAGAAGGTCGTTCCCGCGGCGGCCACGCTCGTCTCCAATCGATAGCCGCCTCCGACGTCGTCGTCGGTGGAGGCCCAGCTCACGACGCCGACCGAGGCGCCGGCGGGCGCGACCGGGTACACGTCCAATCGGCTGCGCTCGCCGGTCATCCTCCAGGCGCCTTCCGCCAGGGCGGGCTCGTACGGGCTGTTCAGCGTCCAGATTGCCCGCGGTGCGCCGGTGCCGGGCGCGAGGCCGGCGCGATCGACGACGACGAGAATGCCTTCGGGGAAGAAGACGAGCTCGCGATCGGCCGACGTGATGGCTTCGGCAGACTCCGGCCGTCGCGCGTAGGCCGGCCGCGCGTCGAGCGCGATCCACGTGAAGGAGGGACCTTGCTGCAGCGCCCGCAAGACCACGCTCTCGGCATTCTCCGCCATGCGCAGCGTCTCTCCGCCCGACTCGAATCGGACGAGATTGTGGAGCTCCTCCTCGAGACGAATCCCCGAATGGCTCTGCACGTTCGAGTCGTAGGCCAGCCATTCGTTGCGATAGAGGAGGAACGAGCCCTGGTCGTGGTGCGCGTGGCTCTGGTCGTAGATGCCCGCCACGACCCCGAGGTGCACCGCATCGGTCTGCCACCCCGACCGCACGTAGATCTGGCCCGCGAGGGCCGAGTGATACGCGGGGTGCAATCGCTCGATCGGAGCCGTCGGCGCGCCCTCGGGGTCGTAGAGGAAATCCCACACGTACATGAAGGGGTGCTCCATCTCGGGCACCGACGTCGTCGCGAGGAACGACCGCGTCGCGCCGGCCACCTCGGTACCTTCGTAGAGCCGTGCCAGCGTCAGCAAGTACGCACGGTGGTAATCGAACCACGCTGCCGTGCTGTCGCGCGCGTGGTCGCCGATGGGCGCCAATCGATCGCGCGTCGGCACGGTGGCGTGAATCAGGTGGGTCATGGAATCGAACGGCAATGCGGTCAGATCCGCCAATCGTTCGCCGGTCGAGGCCTCCCAGATCGCGAAGAGGTCGAACAGCTCGCGGAGCGACGTCCCGTACCCCGTCCCTTCCCGCGATCCGCCGCCTCGTCCGGATGCCGCGAACGCGGGCACCAATCGCTCGCCGATTCGCTGGTCGCGGAACACGTGGAGCCAGCCTTCGGCTTCGGGGTGCTCGCCACGGCCCGCGAGCCCGAGCAGCATCGTCGCCCGCGAGAACGAGTAGTAATAGTTGTTCATCGGATCGTCGGTGGCCCAGCCCGACCACGGGTGCGATTGTCCGCCCCACACCGCGTCCTCGTGGTGCCAGACGTTCCACACCGCCTGGTGCGCATAGGCCAGCCATCGGGATCGCTGTGACTCGCTCAGGCGGTCGAAGCACCAGTCGTAGGTCGTGAGCACGTCGTCCAGGATGGGACCGACGTAGAGGTAGCTGTCGGCCGCGATCTCGGCGCGCTCACCTCCGGCGATTCGCGCCTCTTCGGCGGCGACCCACGATTCGACCTCGGCGATGGCCCAATCGGCATATCGGGCTTCGCCGGTCAGCGCGTACATGAGCGCCGCGTTGCGCGCTCCGAAGTCGTAGTAGTCGGCCTCTCCGGCGACCTGGGCGTCGACGGCATCGCGGAATCGGGTGGCCGCCGCGTGCCCCGCGGAGAGCGCCGCGTTCAATCGGTCGCGCACGGCCGGCCGCAAGAGGATGCGCGGATGGTCGTCCGGGTACGTCGGGCTCGCCGGTGCGACCGGCATCCACGGATCGGCGCCGGGGAGATAGGGCATGCACGGCCCGGGCGGCGGCGGGGGAGGGGTCGGCGGCGTGGGCGGCGTCGGCGGAGTGGGCGGCGGCGGAGTGGGCGTCGTCGTCCCGTCGGGCGTCGCGCCGTCCGGCACCGCACCGTCGGTGGGCGGAGGCGGCGTCGCCCCATCGCGATCGCCGGCATCGGCGGGGCTCGCCCCGTCGTCGTCACCGCACGCGCCGAGCGCCAGCAACGACAGCAGGGACGCAGCCAGCAGGGTGCGACTACGCACCGTGCCGCCCGAGGACGGCACATGGGACGTCGCACGTGCAGAACGATCGATTGCCAGAATCCCCCGAGGATTGCCGAGCTGGATGGGCATGTCGCTCCAGCGGAGCACGAGCGGTGCCGAGCCCGTTGGACCTCCAACCATCGGTTGACCGCGACTCGGCCCGCGCTAGGTGGGCGCGCCATGAGCAAGCCGACAATCGTTCTTCTGTCTTCCATGTTTCTCGCGGCGTGCGGGAGTGCCCAGGTCGACGCGACCGTGCCGACTGCCGAGGTCACGGCCGCCGCGGGTGGCTCCCTCATCGCCGGTGGCGCGACCGCGAACTTCGGCGTCGTCGATCTGGCGCCCGGCTTCACGCCGGACCCGCACGACGTCTCGGTCGTCTCGGGCGGTGCCATCGACGCGGCGACGCTCGGTCTCGGCGCCGGCTGCAACGGCTGGCTCACCCAGCAGCCCGACCTCATCGTGCGCCTCTCGGGCCCGAGCCAGATGCTCCGCTTCTACGTGACGTCGAACGGCGGCGAGGACACGACGCTCGTCATCAACGCGGCCGACGGCCAGTACCGCTGCAACGACGACTCGTACGGCGGCACGAACCCGTCGGTCGACATCGCGGGCGCGGCAGCCGGCCAGTACGACGTCTGGGTCGGCAGCTACCAGCAGGGCGTGCAGGCCAACGCGGTCCTGCACATCACCGAGCTCGACAGCAATCACCCCTAGTTCTCGGGGGTCTGGCGGCAGACCCCCGCCCACCCCCGCCCGCGCTGCGCTGCGCTCGAGGACTCGCTGCGCTCCGCGGCGCCGCCTCGGATCGGCGGCGCGGCCGCTTCCCGTTCATACGACGTTCGCGCGTCGAGCGGCTGATTCGAGTCAGACGCGGACGGGCAAAGACAATCGCGATTCACGGGCGCCGCCGCCATGGACGATCCAGCGCGGCGGCGGGCCCGACAATCGCGCGAAGTGATCGCGGTCGGCACCGGCCAACGCCAATCGAATCGCGTGGCCGCGCCGGAACAGGTACGACGTCGGCAGCAGATCGAACACGATCTCGGCGACCTCGCTCGGAACGAGCGGCAATCCATCGCGCCTCGCGAACGTGCGATGGGGCACGACCGTGGCATAGGGCGCGGGGCCGCTCGACAATCGACGGTGAATCGCCCGTAGCTGTCCTTCGGTCACGTAGGTGACACGACCATCGGGCGCCACGTCCTCGAGATAGGCGAAGAACGTCGCGTCGGGCGCGTCGCAGGTGACGAACAGGTGCACGATCGGGTGCCCGGTCACCTCCGCGTCGGCGGGCAACGGCGCCGTGGTCCACACCACCGAGCGTTCGTCGGACCGTGCGCGATCGCCGTAGCCGAGCGGCACCGCGATGCCGACGAGCGAGCGCCAGCGCGACCGCGCGCCGGTGCCGCAGTCCGGGTCGACGCGATAGGCCGTCTCCGAAGCGCGTTCGGGACGCTCCCATCCGAGCGCGCCGTCGCGATCGAGGAACAGCGACCGATTCGCGATGCCGGGCGGCGGCCACGCGTCGGCCGTCTTCCAGCGTTCTTCGACCATCGTGAAGTAGCGGACGGGCGGCGCTGCGTCGCCCGGTGCGACGTTCCCCTCGTGCGCGGGGGCGGCGCCGCGGAGCAACGGGTCGAAGAACGCGAGCATCTCGGCCTCGTGGTCGATGCCCGGTTCCTTCGTGCTCGCGCCCGGGCTGATGCCGTTGCGCCCGCCGTGGTCCCACGGGCCGATCACGAGGCGGCTCCGATCACGAGGCAGGTTCAGGTGACGCTTGATCGCCGAGTGCTGATAGGCCCCGTCGAGCCACCCCGAGTAGCTGCAGACCACCGCGCCCGAGCCGCGAATGTCGTCGAGATAGTGGTGCGGGCTGAACGCGTCGATGGTCGCTTCGGGCGCCAGAGGATGGATCCCCGTGTCGTCGCGGTACGTGAGCCCGAGCGCGCCCCGGTGCACGTCGAAGCTCCACTGGTGCTCGCGCAGCGCCTCCGCGAGCACTTCACCGCGCGCATCGTCCGTCACGGGCGACACGCCGTTCGAGCCGGAGCGCAGCAACATCGACATCACGCGAGGCGCGACGCGACGCCCCACGCGTCGTGCGAACCCAGCGAGCGCGGGATTGCCGTCGTCGTCGAGCTTGTCGGCGAGGGCGGCCAGGTTGATCCTGCCGACACGACCGAATGCCTGGTCGAATCGATTGCGGTCGAGCGCCTGATTGAATCGTGCCCATTGCCGGGTGAACCATTCGAGGTGAATCCCACCGGGAAAGGCCACGTCGGTGTACACGTCGAAGAGCGAGAATCGCGGCATCGCCGCGACGACCGCCGGGTGGCGATTGCCGAGCAGCATCTCGGCCGCGGTCCCGCCGTAGGAGACGCCCGTCGCGCCGATTCGCCCGGAAGACCACGGCTGCTCGACGATCCAGCGGGCGACCTCGGCGCCGTCCTGGACCTCGTCGCGCCACCAAGGGCACGGGCGGAACCCCGTCGAGGCGCCCGAGCCGCGCGCGTCCACGTCGACCCAGGCGTAACCCGCGCGGACGAATCGCTTGCGGGCCGCGGCGTTGACGTCGAGGAACTCGCCGAGCCCGAGCTTGGCGAACAGCGGTCCATACGAGACGGACCGGAAATAGCGCGTCTGGTGCAGGATCGCGGGCACCATCTCGCGCGACGCGCGTGCCGGCAGGTGCACGTCGATCGCGATGCGCGCGCCGTCGCGCATGACGAGGTAGCGGGACGAGCGGCTCCCGGCGCTGTCGAGAGGCCGCATCGTCACTCGCGAAGCGCGCGCGCTTCCTCGAGCGACTTCAGCCCGTCACGGGGCGCGTTCACGCGGATCGACATGTTCCCCGAGGGGTGCCGATTCTCGTACATCAACTGATGGCAGGCTCCCGTCTCGTCGAACGGGAACACGCGCGACACGCACGGGTCGAGGCGACGCGCGAGCATCATGTCGTTGAGTCCCTGCGCCTGCTCGTCGTTGGCGAAGTGCGAGCCCTGCAGCCGCTTCTGCCGCATCCAGAGATACCGGAGGTCGAGCGTCGCGTTGTAGCCGGTCGTGCCCGCGCAGATGACGACCATCCCACCCGTGTCGCACACGAAGAGCGACGTCGGCAGCGTGTCCTCTCCGGGGTGCTCGAACACGATGCGCGGGCTCTTGCGCTCGCCCACCGCGTCCCAGATGGCCTTGCCGAAGGCGCGTGCGCCCTTGAGCCACACGCCGTACTCGGGCTCGCGCCAGTGCGGCAGCATGCCCCAGTGATCGAAGCTCTTTCGATTGATGACACCCTTGGCGCCGAGCTTCGTGCAGAACTCCGCCTTGTCGTCGCTCGAGACGACCGCGACGGGGATGCCGCCGAGCTCGCGCACGATCTGAATCGCCATCGAGCCGAGCCCGCCGGAGCCGCCCCAGATGAGCACCACGTCGCCCGGGCGCACCGTGTGCTCGCGCCAACCGAGCAACATGCGATAGGCGGTCGCGCCGACGAGCATGTATCCGGCGGCCGCCTCCCAGGTGAGGTGTCGCGGCTTGGGCAGGCATTGGTGGGCCTGCACGCGCGTGAACTGCGCGAAGCTGCCGAAGTTGGTCTCGTAGCCCCAGATGCGGAAGCTCGGCCCCAACATCGGGTCGCCCCCTCCGCGCGCCACGGGGTCGTCCTGCTTCCACATCCCGCAGTGCACGACGACCGGGTCGCCGACCTTGACGTTCTTCACCTCGGAGCCGACCTGCCAGACCACGCCGGACGCGTCGCTGCCGCCGATGTGGAACGGGTTGGTGTCCGGGAAATACGGGTCTTTGGCGCGCGCGCCGATGACATCGACCGGGACGCCGAGGGCAGCCCACACGTTGTTGTAGTTGACGCCCGCCGCCATCACGTACACGAGGACCTCGTCGGGGCCTATCGGCGGGACGTCGAGGACCTCCGGTTGGAACGCGCGCGTCGGCTCTCCGAAGCGCTCCTTGCGGATGACCTGCGCATGCATCTTCGCCGGCACCTCGCCGACGGGGGGGATCTCGCCGAGCTCGTAGAGGTCTTTGGTCATGGGCGCGCGGAGGATAGCGCAGATGGGGAGCCGCTCTTAGCCGGGGAGTTTGCCCCTCCCAATCACACGGCAGGTCGTGAGGGAATCACGCGGCAGCTCGTCGTGCCAGCAGCGCGCGGGCGCGGGCGCGGATCTCCTCCGGGAGATTGCCGGAGCACGCGGACTCGATGGCCGACGCGAGCTCGTCGGGGCGCGCGAAGCGATCCTCGGGGCTTCGCGCGAGGCCAATCGCCATCACGAGATCGAGGTCGGGCGGCAGGCCGGCGACCTCGCTCGGACGCGGCGCCTCCGCGTGCGCGACGGCGCTCATCACGTCGGTCAGCGTCGGGCCCGCGAAAGCGGGGCGACCCGTCAGACAGCGATAGGCGACGGCGGCGAGCGAGAACAGGTCGCTGGCCGGCGTGACCCCGCGCCCCGTGACCTGCTCGGGCGCCATGAACGCGGGCGTGCCGACGAGCCTTCCTTGCGTCTCGAGCGTTGCCCCGCCTGCGAGCTGCGACACGCCGAAGTCGAGCACCTTCCACAACGGGCGCCCGTCGGAGGTCCTGCACCCGAAGATGTTCCGCGGCTTGACGTCGCGATGGACGATGCCGTGCTCGTGCGCGGCCGACAATCCCGCGCCCACCATGCGCACCATCTCGACCACCGCGGGCCAGCTCATGCGCGATCGTTCGTGCAGCCGTTGGGCGAGCGTCTCGCCCTCGAGCAGCTCCATCGCGATGAACGGCAGTGTCGCCTCGGCACCGCCGACCTCGAGCACGCGCGCCACGTAGGGCGACCGGAGATCGGCCACCACGCGCACCTCGCGCAGGAATCGCCTGACCCGCTGCGGCTCCGACAATCCGTCGGGGTGGAGCATCTTCACGGCGGCGCGCACGCGCGTTCGCAGGTGGCTCGCTTCGTAGACCTCGCCCATCCCGCCGCGGCCGATCACCCGACCGAGCGTGTACGACCCGATTCTCGTCTCGGTGAATCGTCCGAGCCCTCCGGTCGCGAGCGCCTGCTCGAGATCCTGTCGCGCCTCCGCCAGCAGCGCCTCGCGCTTCGAGACGTCACGCTGCGCGCGCTCGTGATCCTCCATCGACGCGAAGATGGCCTGTCGCGTCCGCCGCGCGAGCACGAACGTCATGGCGAAGCCGAGCTCGGCGCCGAGCACCATGCACCACCGATCGAACGTCGTCGCGCGGCTGGCGTCGATACCGACGTCCGGCAGCCATCCGACGAGGATGACCGCTGCGAGCAGCAGATAGGCGACGCTCGCCGTGACGTAGACGATCACCGCCGCGCGCTCGTCGCGCTTCATCGAGAAGTGGAAGAGGGCCGGAGGGAAGAAGACGATCGCGCCCGACGTCGGTCCGGCGAACCAGCACAACGCCAAGCCGGTCAGCAGATTCGGCACACACGACGCGAGCGAACGCCCGATCGCATAGCCGCCCGGCCGCCGGAGCAGCCACGCGTAGAGGCCTTGCGACGCCGCGAGCAGCACCAGGCACGCCGCGAGAACCGCTTTGGCGTACGGGTCGCCGCTCTGGAACGGCAAGATGAAGAGACCGCACACGGCGGCTCCTGCGCAGACGATCGTGTAAGCGCGCGCCGCCTTGTGCTCGAGGCGGTCCATCGCGTCGGACGCGGACGAGCCGGGGGCCGCGACGACGGCGGTGGCGACGTCGTGCCATTTCCTCCGGACCCCGCTCGAGTCGGCGCTCGGACCGCTCGGCGGCGGCAACGAGCTGCGTGTCGCGGGCGCGGGCGGCAACGTCCGACGCGAGGCGAATGCCTCTTCGTCGGGCGGCGGTGCGCTCGGTAGCACCACCGTCCGTTCGTGCAGCTCCGGGTCGCGCGGCCGATTCGACGGGCGTTCGCCTCTCGCGCCCAGGGTCTCGTCCGGCCACGCGAGATTGTC
>JADZFZ010000182.1 GCA_020854145.1 Deltaproteobacteria bacterium
CGGCGAGCCGACGCGTTCGAGTTCGGCCTGCACTTCAGGCAGCGACCGAAGTGCAGCGAGGAACTGATCGATCAGCTCCCGTTCGCTCGCCTGCGCATGAAGCATGGGTCACCGCCTAGGTTTGCTGTGCAGTAAATATGCGCACCGTACCGAAGATTCGGTCTTATGGCAATATTTACTGAACAGCAAATCTTCGAGCCAACAGGAGCCGCCGTCCCCAAGCGGCTCCAGCCCGAACCGGGAGACACGCGATGAGACGCCAAGAGACCCCCGTCAGCCGGGAAGCGCTGTACGAAGAAGTCTGGACCGACGCGGTCACGGTCGTCGCCCCCCACTACGGCCTGTCCGACGTAGGCCTGGTCAAGATCTGCAAGAAGCTCGGCATTCCGGTGCCGCCGCGGGGCTACTGGGCGAAGGTCAAGGCCGGTCGCCCCACCCGCAAGGTGCCGCTGCCCGCCCTACTCGCCGGCGCGCGCGATCTCGCCGGACCGATACCGCTGTCCGAACAGGAGGCGGCCATGCACTCGCGTGTCCGTGACGCCCTCCAACAGACCCGCGAGAGCCAGTCGCCGGTCAGCGTCCCCGCCGAGCTCGTCGACCCGCACCCGCTCGTACGGGCCACAGCGACACGCCTCAAGCGGCGCGACGGCTGGGATCACCCGGCGGGCGTGCGAAGCGCGCCGAAGGAAGTGCTCGACCTGCAGGTCACGAGGAACACCCTCGACCGCGCCCTTCGGCTGATGGACACGGTGCTCAAGTCGCTCGAGCCCAGCGGCTTCACGGCGCGAGTGGACGAGGAGAAGGGGGAGACCCTGCTGGTCGGCGGTGGCACGACGTTGACGATCTCGATCGTCGAGCAGGTCACGCGAACCAGCCACACGCCGACACGCGCGGAGGTGCGGGCGCGCGACCGGTACTACGACTCCTTTCGCGTGGGTGCCCGAGGAGAGTATCCGAACATCCCGCAGTTCGATTGGCACCCCACCGGACGGCTGACTCTCACGGTGGGATCGTGGCCGTCACGGAAGTGGAACGACACGGAACGCAGCCTCATCGACTCGCGGCTGAGCGGCATCGTCGCTGCCATCGTCGGCCTGGCCGAAGCGAAACGCGCGAAGGAGGAGGAAGAGGTGCACCGCCGGCGGACCTACGAGGAAGCGCGCGCCCGATACGAAGCGCAGGTACGCGCGCGCAACGAGGAACGTCGCCAGCTGCGCGCCCTCTTCCGCGATGCGAGCCGGCTGCAGCGCGCGAACCGGTTGCGCGAGTTCATCGTCGCCGTCGAGGACCGAGCACGCCGCGACGGCGGTCTCACGCCCGAGAAGAAACACTGGGTCGAGTGGGCCAGAGCCAAGGCCGACTGGCTCGATCCGCTCGTTCGACGAAGCGATCCGATCCTGGATGCGCCGGAGCCCGAGGCTCCGAGTTACTGGCAATACTGAGCCCGCTCCGATCTCCGATCCGCCAGCAGCTCCATTCCCGGAGCTATGGCCAGGACGCGGGCAGCGACTCCTGCTCCACCGCAATCCGGTGCGCCGATACCCATCGAGCCGGCGCATCCCAATTCCACCGGGCGCAGAGCTTCTCGATCATTGACACCTCAGCGTCCACGAGAGCACGTCGAGACGAAACAGAGTCGAGACGCGCGACGTCTGGACTCATGGCGTGCAGTTCGACGCGTCGCCCCACTTCCCCGGCACAAGCGGCCAGGTGGTCGGCAATTCGGAACCCGCCCGCATCAATGTCGCCCCAGTGGAACACCCTGGCCTCGACTGGTAGCGATGTCAGCAGCAATCGGTACACGCGCTTCCACGAAGGGCTGGGCATGCCACCGGTGTAGAGGAGAGCCGCGGCGGGCATGTGCTGACGCTGTCCGACCAACTCGTGAAAGGTCGTGAGGTTTTCGACCGTCAACAACACGGCCACGGTTTCGCAGGATGCGAAGCCCGTGATCGCCGACGGCGGAAAGCCAAGATAGGGCGCGTCAATCGGGACATGCTGTGCGCCGACGCGTACCTGAAGCGCGCCACTGATCAGCAACGTCGGCGGAAACTTGACGAGCCCAAGCTCATTGAAGACGTCTTCCGGATCGCGGACTGGGGCCGCTACCTCACCCTGGATCAGGACATCGATGGGTGCGGAGAGCTGCTCGACACGCTTGCTGTCGCCGGTCAGCTGCGCGCTCAACCTGCGCACCGCGACATCAGTCGCGACCTGCGCACGGCAGTGCGACACGACGGCGACCGCATAGGTCCATGCTTCGACATCCTCTGGACCAGTACCGCGGACCTTCGCGCCTCGACGCCAAGACGCCAGCACCTCCTCCAGCACCGGGTACGCCGTCAAGTGGGGCCCAAGACGCTGGGCGGCCCTGGCGACCGCATCCCATCGCGGTACCACTCCCAAGTGCCGCGCAAGCGCCTCACGATCCAGCAGCTGCACTCGGAGGATTTGATTTCGTTCGCCCGCACGTCGGTCCCACTCGATGCTGATCGCTCCGTCGCGTTCGGCGAGCAGGAGGTCGCCATGGCAAGCCTCCTTCTCAGCATGCGTGCCGATGGCCGAATAGGCGGGTAAGGACTCGCTGGAGAAGCGCA
>JADZFZ010000183.1 GCA_020854145.1 Deltaproteobacteria bacterium
AGCACCGCGCCGATCGTCGCGAGCACGATCGTCGCGCGTCTCCGCGACGGCGCGCTCGCAGCCCGGGTCGCAGCCGCGGTGGCCGCGGCCGCCGCGGGCGTCGGCGGTCTCGGTCCGGCGCGCGTCGGCAGGAGCGTCGACTCGAGCGACCTCGGGCGGGCGACCCGTGCACCCGGCGGCACGGTGGCGACCCCCGGGTCGGCCGGAGGTGCGGCCGTGCTCGGGATCGCGAGCTCCTCGGTCGGCGCGGCGCCGCCGTCGGCGCTTGCATCGCCGAGCGGCCCGAGCGCGCGCCTCAGATCGTCGAAGGCGTCGTCGATCGACGCGAATCGAGCCGCCGGATCGCGGGCGACACAGCGCAGAAACCATCGGTCGAGCGCTCGAGGCCACGCCGCGGCGGCGCCGAGGGTGGCGGCACGCGACGATGGCGCCTCCACCGGGCCGCCGTGGATCTCCAGGAGCAGCGCTGCGACGTTGCTCGCTCCGACCTGCCCCGCGAGCCAGTACGAGCGCCCGGTCCAACAGAAGAACACGAGCAGCGCGAACGCCCAGACGTCCGCCTCGGGCCCGAGCCGTGCGCCCACGACGAGCTGCTCGGGCGCCATCCAGCGCGGTGATCCGAGCACCTGCGAGTTGCGTCCCGTCTGCGATCCCTCCGCGCACCGGGCGATCCCGAAGTCGAGCAGCTTCACCCGGAGCGCGGCATCGGGGCTCGCTCCACGAGGTCGCGCGAGAAAGACGTTGTCCGGCTTGAGGTCCCGGTGCACGACGCCCGCACGGTGCGCGGCGTCGAGCCCGTGGCAGAGCTGCGCGAGCACGTCCAGCAGCATCGAAGGCGCGAGCGGGCCGTGCCCGACCGCCTCCGTCAGGGTCCAGCCCTCGAGCAGCTCCATGGCGAGCCACGGCACGCCGTCCCGAGTCACGCCCGCACCCACGACCTCGACCACGTGCTCGCTCTCGATCTCCGCGCCGATGCGTGCCTCGCGTACGAACCGCTCGCGCAGCTCGCCGTCGAGGCGCAGGTCGTGGTGCATCACCTTCAGCGCGCGACGGCGTCCCGTGCTCAGCTGCAGCGCCTCGTAGACCGCGCCGAAGCCGCCCTCGCCGAGCCGCCGGACCACGCGATAGTCGTCCGCGAAGACCTCTCCGTTCTCGAGCACCGGGCTCCTGTCTTTGGATCGCTCTGCCGGGGGGTCGTAGGGGTCGGTCGCGCTCGTGGCGCGCCCCCCCACTACCACGACGCGGTCGCGGCGGGCGAGCCCAGCGCCGCCTGCGGGCGGACGAGACGGCCCGCACGTTCAGCGCGCCTGGATGCCGAGCTTGCGCACGAGCTCGCGCAGCGTGGTGCGCGGCATCCCGAGCTGACGGGCCGCCGGGCTCAGGCGTCCATCGCACGCTTGCACGATGGACCGGATGGTCGCGTCGTCGGGTCGCTCGACGATGGGCTGCGCCCGCGGCGCGACGAGCCTGCCGTCGGGCTCGCCACGGAGCGCCTCGAGGATCACGTCGGCGCCGAGCCACGCGCCGCTCGTGAGCATCGTCGCACGGTGGAGCACCGACGAGAGCTGTCGAACGTTGCCGGGCCACGCGTAACGGGAGAGCAGATCGAGCGCCTCGTCGCGGAGCTGCCAGCGTGCCGCCCTGCCGTCGGCGATGCGTGCCAGCAGGTGCGACGCGAGCCCAGGCAGATCACCGACCCGCTCCCGGAGCGGCGGCAGATCGATCACGAGCGCGTTGAGCCGGTAGTACAGGTCCACCCGGAAGGTCTTGGCGCGCACCATCGCCACGAGGTCCCGGTGGGTCGCGGCCAGCACCCGCACGCGCACGGCGATCGAGCGCTCGGTGCCCACGGGACGCAGCTCGCCGGTCTCGAGCACGCGGAGCAGCCTCGCTTGCGCGGGCGCCGACAGCTCGGCGACCTCGTCCACGAACAACGTTCCGCCGTTCGCCTGCTCGAAGAGCCCTCGGTGTCGGACGAGCGCGCCCGTGAAGGCTCCGCGCTCGTGCCCGAAGAGCTCGCTGTCGACCAGATGCGGGTCGAGCGCCGCGGCGTTGAACGCCACGAGCGGTGCGCCGGCACGCGCGCTCTGGGCGTGGAGCGCGCGTGCGACGACCTCCTTGCCCGTGCCCGTCTCGCCTCGCACCAGCACGGTCGCTTCCAGCGGCGCGTAACGCAACACGTCGCGTCGCACACGCTGCATGGCCGGGCACGAGCCGATGATCCCGATCTGCTCCTCGAGCGACTCGGGCGGCCGATCCTCGATCACGCGCAACACGCTGCGTCCCATCGACACCGACACGCCGGCGCGCAACTCGACGCGCGTCACCCGCAAGCCGTGCACGAACGTGCCGTTGGTGGAGCGCAGGTCCGACAGGACGAGACCGCCGAGGCCGTCGGGCTCGATGCTCGCGTGGTACGCGCTGACGGCCCGATCCTCCAGCACGAGATCGTTGTCGGGCGCAGCCCCGACGCGCGTGCGCCGGCCCGGATGGAGCGGCACCACGCGACCCGACGCGCGGTCCATCAACGCCAGCGCGGATCGACGCGCGTCGTGGACCGGCTCCGCCACGAGGGGATCGGTGCTGTGGCGGGCGATCTCGGAGGGGCGGAAGCAGCGGTCGTCCTTCATGCGTGCGGCCTTGTCGGCGACGTCCGCGGCCGGTTGCGTGCGGCCGTCCCCGGGTGCGGGCGCTCGCCGATGCTTCGCCAATGGATGCTTGCGTCTCGGCGGGCCCGGAGCTAGCTGGCGTCGCGTCCATGACCCAGCAGAAAGCCACCAACATCGTCTGGCACGCGGGCCACGTCACCCGAGCGGACCGCGAGAAGATCCACGGGCACAAGGGTGTCCTGCTCTGGCTGACGGGCCTGTCGGCGTCCGGCAAGAGCACCATCGCCATCCGCGTGGAGCAGATCCTCACGGAGCGCGGCCACTTCGCGTACGTGCTCGACGGCGACAACGTGCGTCACGGCCTCAACAGCAACCTCGGCTTCTCGCCGGAGGACCGCACCGAGAACATCCGCCGCGTCGGCGAGGTCGGTCGTCTCTTCGTGGATGCGGGTGCCGTGGTGCTCACGGCGTTCATCTCGCCGTACCGCGCCGACCGCGACAAGGTGCGCGCGCGCTTCGACGCGGGCGACTTCATCGAGGTCTACGTCAACGCGCCCCTCGAGGTGTGCGAGCAGCGCGATCCCAAGGGCCTCTACAAGAAGGCGCGCGAGGGGAAGATCCCGGAGTTCACCGGGATCAGCGCGCCGTACGAGGCGCCCGAGAAGCCGGAGATCGTGCTCGACACGGCCGCCGAGGACGCCGAAGCGTGCGCTCGCCGGCTCGTCGCGATCCTCGAAGAGCGCGGCGTCGTCCCGCGCGCCTGACTCGACCCTCTCGGCGCCCGACGAGAAACACCCATCCGTTCGCCCCG
>JADZFZ010000184.1 GCA_020854145.1 Deltaproteobacteria bacterium
CGACCTCCCCGCAGCGAACGCTAGCCGTTTGGCGTCGCGCGAATCAAGGCGCGGAAGACAGGCGACGACTCTTGCCACACGAGCGAGGTTCTTCGGCTCTCGCGCGTCGCGTGGGAGAGGCGTTCACGCGATCCAGCGTAGAACGGAACCGTGGTGCGCGCGGGGCTCGTGGGTGCGCTGGCGATGGTCGCGGCCGTCGGGTGTGGGCGGTCGCTCGCGCAGCCCGCGCCGGATGCGGGTGTCGTTCGTGGCGAGTCGGGCCTCTGCCCCGCGCGCGCCCCCGCGCTGCGCCCGCTCAAGGCTTCGGTGAAGCGGCGCGTGCGCCCGTCGTTCCGGATGGGGCCGTTCGCAGTCGGCGGCGAGCGCGCGTCGCTGTTCTGGCTGGGCGACGAGTCGCGACAGCTCGAGGAGCTCGTCCTGGATGCGCGCGGTGTCGTCGTCGGCGCGCCGCGGGCCGTGTTGCCGACGAAGCTGTCGCGCGACGGGACGCGCGTCGCCTCCGATGGCCGGTGCGTCGGGATCGCGTCGGTGTTGTGGCGCGACCAGCACGACCGCGCAGTGACGTTCGCGCGCTCGTGCGGCGGCACGATGTCGCCGGAGATCGAGCTCGCGCGGACGCGCGGCGACGCAGTGGTGCTCGCGCCCGGCAGCGACGGTCGATTCGGGATCGCATGGACCGAGGACGCGGGCATGAGCGACAACCATCTCGGGTTCGCCATCGTCGGCGCGGACGGGGCGACGGTCGAGGCGAGCGGGCGCATCCTCGAGCACGTCTGGTACGAGGGGATGTCGCTCGTGGGCCTCGAAGAGGATGGATGGCTCCTCGTGGGCGCACGCTCGTCGATGGACCCGCGCGGACGCCTGCTCGCGGTGCGGATCGATGCGCGCGGGCGCTACGTCGATCACGGCGAGATCGTCCGCGTCGGCGCACCGGCTTCCCGCATCGTGGCGCCGGTTGCTGCGCGCAACGGCGACGACATCGTGATCGCGTTCGGTTACGGCTACGACCTCGCGCTCGTCCGCGTCGACCGGCAGGGCGCTCCACGCGGGCCCGCGGTGCTGCTCGAGCGTTACGGACGCGTGCCGCGGGGCGACATCGGCGGCGGGTTGCTGCCGGGCTCGTTGCGCTTCGATCGCGGCGCGTGGTGGATCGCGTACGAGCGTCGCGCAGGCGAGTCGAGCGGCCGCCCGATGTCGTATCGGACGAAGGTCCTCGCAACCGACGGGACGCGCGTCGGTCCCGTGCTCCACGTGGTCGACCCCGCGCGGAGCAGCCTCGCCGTCTCGATCGCGCCCGCCGCGGGAGGCGGCTCGCTCGTCGCGGCGTACGAGGCGCCGTGGAGCGGGAACGACACGATTCGCACGTTCGCGTTGTGCGCGTCGCCCTCGTTGCGCGTCCGCGCCGCGTCCCTCGACGCCGCGTCCGCGGACCCGTGGGCGCGCGCGCGGCTCGAGCCCGCTCACCGTTGTGATCCGATCGTGCGCGGGATGCCGATCGGCAGGTACGGTCCCGTGCGCGAGGTGTTCGAGCTCTGCGCGCTGCCGGCGAGCGGAGGTGCCCCGGTGGAGCTGGCGGTCGGCTACTCGACCGGGTCCGCGCGTCGTCTCGCGCGCATGTCGCGCGACGGGACCGTGCGCTGGACCCGCGCGTTGTCGTCGTCGCGCGGCATGCCGCCGTCGGTCGCGGCGAGCGCGGACGTGATCGGCGCCGTGTGGTCCGACGACCGCGAGCTGCGGTTCGCGTCGTTCGCGCTGGACGGGACGCCGCGGATCCCGCCGCGGCGCATCGGAGCCGCCGCGCACCGCGCGTGTATCGCGGCGAGCGAGACCGGCGCGGGCTGGGCCGTCGTCGCGGCGGACACCCGCGGGTCGCGCTTCCTGCGCATCGAGGCCACCGGAGCCGTGGTCGCAACGCGTCCGGCGCCGCGCGCGATGGAGTGCGCGCTCTCCACCGCGAGCGATGGACGTTGGCTCCTCGCGACGAGCCGTCCGAGCGAGCGGAGCGAGACCAACTTCTTGTACACGCAGCTCCTCGCGGCGGACGGAGCTCCCGCCGGTCCCGAGCGAAACGTGGAGCAGCGCTTCGCGCGCGCGCCGGTCTTGCTGCGCACGCCGACGGGCTTCCATCTCGCGTGGGCCGACCCGCTCACCGTCGACGACGGCGAAGCGTTCCGCGACGTCGCGCTCGACGCGACGGGCGCACCGATGGGCACACCCGTCCCGCACGGATGGAACCGCGAGACCGGAGGGTGGGGTCTCGTCCCCGGCGAGACCGCGCCCGTGCAGATCCACGCCACCCGCCTCGACTACGTCGAGATGCCCTCTTGCGCGGACCGACCACGGCACCCGCCTCCGCGTCTGCCCCGCATCCACGAGCGTCTGGGCGACTAGGCCGGGACGACCTCCGGGTAGATGGGTCGACGACCGAGCGCGGACGGGCCCTTGGCTCCTCCGGGACTCCGCTCGATGCGGAGCACGGCGCCGGTCTCGTTCGCGTCCATTGGTAGATCCTTCTATCTCCACTCCGCCACGGGCGCGGAGAGCAAGAGAGCAAGACCCGCTTTCAAACCGTGCATGCGGATTTCCCGCAGTGGCCGACCACGATGTTGGCGAAGTCGAAGTGCGCCTGGGCAACGCCCGCGGTGCCGGCGGTCGCCACCTCGTCGTTCGGCGCAGCCGATGGCTCCCGCACGAGCGTGTGCTCGAGGTCGTGCACCATGCGCCCGAGCGGAGAGCCTTGCGGCGCGTCGTCGCGTCCGAGCCACCGGCGCAGGCACCAACGGATGACGGCCGCATCCTCGGCCGGGTCGACGCCAGGATGCAGCCGCGGCGCGAGCTCGCCGTCGGGCGGCACGCCCCAGGGGAACTTGCCGATGCCCATCGCCGCGATCATGCCCGAGCCTGGACTCGGCGGGCCACGACCAACGCTCGCCGGCACGCAACGCAGTTCGCACAGCATCCGCTGCATCGCCATTCGAACGCTGGCGAGTCGATCGGGGGCCATGCCGAGCATGGCGTCCACGGAATGCACGACACACTGCCCATCACCACCACCTCGACGGATTCCCCGAGCGCGTAACGGTGACGCGCCGCGCGCATCCGTTCGAAGCGCGATCTCTCGCAGTGCTCGGTTGGACGCATCGAGGAGGAGATCTGCATCTCGTGCTCGTGCTGC
>JADZFZ010000185.1 GCA_020854145.1 Deltaproteobacteria bacterium
AGCAGCGTGCGGCTCGGGGCGTGGAAGAGATCGATCTCGTTCTCGCGCCGCGCCGAGAAGTAGACTTGCTCGAGATCGGCAGCCCAGATGGGGTGCGGCGTGTCGCCGAGCACGCAGTCGAACCGCAAGTCGGGCCGCTTCCACTCGAGCCCGGGGCACGCGCAGAAGAGGGCGCGCGGGTACGCCGCGATCCATTGCGCGACGAAGAGGTGGTGGAACAGGCTCGGCGCGACGACGGCGCGCACCTCGCCGAGCGCGTCGATCTCGCGCTGGGTGTCGCCGATCAGCGCGACCGGCGACAGGACGAACAACCCTCCCTCGCGAAGACGCACGATCGTCATGCGTGTGCCGGTCTCGACACCGAGGAACTTCGCCTCGCGCGTATCGGTCCACACGTCCTCGGCCCATCGCTCCAACATGCCTCGCCCTCCTCACCCGACCGCGCGGACGATCCACTCGCGCGACGCGCCGCGCGTGCGCAGCTCGAAGGTGTCGGACACGCGTTTGCCCAGGAGCGCGCTTCCCACCGGCGACGACGGAGCGACCACGATGACCTCGGTGCCGTCCACGTGGAGCACGGTGCCCCCGCCGTAGGGGACGAGGAAGTACACGCGCTGCGCGCCGGCGCGACGATCGGCCGCCCCCGGCTCGTCCATCTCCACGTGCACGAGCGCGCCCGCGACGATCGCCGCGCCGGGCTCGAGGTTGGCCAACGGGAAGACGCGCAGTCGTTGGATCTGCTCGATCAGGTCTTCGACGCGCATCGCCTGACCGCGCGCGAGGTAGCTCTGCTCGGTCGAGCGCATGTCCTTGTCGCCCTCGGCGCGGCTGTCCTCGTGGGTCGCGCCTTCGCGCGTCTCCCTCGCGGCGGCGGCCATGGTCTCGAGCGCACGTTCGAGCGCCGCGCCGAGCGCGTCGCGTACGGCCGAGCTCGCGGGGAGTCCCATGCTCGCTGCCTACCGCGACCCGTACCCGGCTGCACCCTGGCCCCGCGCTTCCGCGCACCGCGCATGTCACACGTGGGCGCCACGAACGTATTCCCCGTGCGCGCTGTCTGCGCGACGGTACCGTGGCCGTGCCGACGGAGACCCCCGAACCATGAAGCTCCACCGCGACGCGGATTACGAGGTCGGCTGGATCACGTGGCCTCGTACGCCGAGCGAGCCCGTGATCACCGTGCTCGCGAAGGTCACGTGGTCGCTCGTTCACGGGGACGTGTGCCGCCGCGCGCGCGAGCAGCCGGCGATCACCGGCGACGCGCACCACGACGACGACCCGGACGCGAGCCTGCGCGCCGCGGTGGAGCTCGTGCCGTTCAAGCCGCGCGCGGAGGTGCTGGTGGCCGGGACGTGCCACCCGCCGGGAGGGGCCGCCACCGTCTCGGCCGTAGCGGTCCGGGTGGGGACGTGGCGCAAGGCGCTTGCCGTTTTTGGGGATCGTGAGTGGACGTTGCTGTCGGGCCCCGGCAAGCCCGAGGTCTTCGAGCGCATGCCGCTGCGTTGGGAGCGGTCGTTCGGGGGGCCGTCGTTCGCTTCCAACCCCTTCGGTCGTGGGCTCGAGCCCGTCGAGACGGACCGAGGGCCCCGGCGTCTGCTGCCCAACCTCGAGCTGCCGGACCGGCTGATCACGAGCAAGAGCGACCGGCCGGCTCCCGCGGGCTTCTTTCCGCTTCTCGTGAATCATCCGGACCGTTCGGGGCGCGCTCGCGCGGTGGACCGCGGGCAGGCGCTCGCGCGCTGGCCGGCCCACCCCGCGGAGCTCGACTACCATCGCTACTGCGCGGCGCCGCTCGACCAGCGGCTCGACGGCTACTTCCGCGGCGACGAGGAGATCGTGCTGACGAACCTGCGGCCCGATCGGCCGGAGCTCGTCACGCGCCTGCCGGCGGTGCGACCTCGGGTGCTCCTCGAGCGCACGGGCGGCACGAACGATCTGCGCGTCGAGCTCGACACGATCTGGGTCGATGCGGATGCCGGGACCGTCTCGTGTCTGTGGCGTGGCGTCGCGGTGGTGCGGGATGTCCGCGCGACCGACGTGGAGCGCGTGCTCGTCACGGACGAGCCCCAGGCCACACCCCGACGATCGGCGCAGGAGATCGCCGCGTCGATCGAAGCCGCGGCGCTCGCTGCGGAGCGGGACGATGCGCTCGCGGACGTCGCGTCGCTCGACGGCGCGGGCGCGGATCGACGAGGGCGCGACGCGGAGCCGGCGCGCGCCAGGGTGCCGATGACGCGCGACGACGTGATCGCGCGGCTCGCCGCGTCGGCCCGCGCGGACTTGTCGTGGGTCGATCTCGCGGGAACCGACCTCACCGGGCTCGACCTCTCGCACGCGCTCCTGGACGGGGCGCGGCTCGACGGCGCGAAGCTCGACGGGGTGCCGCTCGAGGGCGCGCACCTGGCAGGCGCGTCGCTCGACGGCGCGAGCCTGCGGGGCGCGTTGCTCGAGGCTGCGGACCTGACCGGTGCGTCGCTGTCGGGGGCGGACCTCTCGAACGCGCGTCTCGTGGACGCCGTGCTCGACGGCGCGAGCCTCGGAGGAGCCAGGCTCGACGACGCCGTGCTCGACCGCGCCGAGCTGAGCTGCGCGGTGCTGAGCGGTGCGAGCGCCCGACGCGCGAGCCTGCGCGACACGACGCTCGACGGCGCGAAGCTCGATCGCGCGGTGCTCGACGACGCCGACGCGACGTACGCGCGGGTCTCCGACGGAGCCGATCTGACGGGAGCGTCCCTCGCGCGGCTGCGCGCTCACGGCGCCCACTTCGACGGCGCGCGCATGACCGACGCGCACCTCGGCGCGGCGGATCTGACGCGGGCCGATCTGCGCGGCGCGAACCTCGATGGCGCGACCCTCGCGGCGTGCACGATGCGAGGCGCGATGCTCTCGCAGTGCTCGGCGCGGCGAGCCGATCTCCGGCGCGCAGACCTGCTGGACGCGCATCTCGACGGCGCCGACCTGCGTGAGGCGGATCTGCGAGGCGCGAGCCTGTTCGCGGCGCTGACGAAAGGGGCTCGGCTCGAGGGCGCGAAGCTCGAGGGTGCCGATCTGGGGCGCACCATGCTCTCGGGGGTGCGATGACGCCCATCCGCACGGCGGCCGCGCTTCTGGAGCGAGTGGCGGCCGGGGCCGTGACCGACGCGGTGATCGAACGGGTCGATCTCACGGGAGCGAGCTTGGCCGGTGCGTCGTTCGAGCGGGTGCTCTTCTCCGACGTGAAGCTCGACGGAGCGGACCTGCGTGGCGCGACGTTCACGCGGGTCGCGTTCGATGTCGTGTCGTTCGGCGCGGCGCAGCTCGACGGCGCGAGCTTGGGCGGCGCCGCGTGCGTCCGGGCATCGTTCGACGGAGCGTCGCTCCGCGGCGCGCGTCTCGCGGAGGCGCAGCTCGGCGGGTGCAGCTTGCGCGGCGCGGTGCTCGAGGGCGCGGACCTGACGGGTGCGGTTCTGACGAGCGCGGCGCTCGACTCGGCGCTGCTCCGCGACGCGACGTTGACGCTCGCCGATCTGACGGGCGCGGGGCTCGAACGCGCAGACCTCTCGGGCGCGTCGCTCGACGACGGGGTGCTCTCGGGCGCTCGGCTCGCGCGCGCACGCCTCGTGGGCGCACGCCTCGTGGGCGCGGATCTCGACGGGGCCGACCTGTCCGACTGCCGAGTCGAAGGCGCACGCTTCGAGCGGACGACGCTCGTCGGAGCGAAGTGCCGCGCGCTCGATCTGCGCGGTGCCTCCGTGCGTCAGTCGGACTTCGGCGACGCGGACCTCGTGGGTGCGCGCCTCGAAGGCGTCGATGCCGTGCGTGCCCACTTCGTCGGCGCGGATCTGACGGGCGCGCGCCTGACGGGGATCGTGGCGCGGCAGGCCGTCTTGGCGCGCGCGAAGCTCGAGCAGGCCGATCTGCGCCGCGCCGACCTGCGGAGCGCGCAGCTCGTGGGGATCGAGGCCCGGCGCGCGCTGTTCGACGGCGCACGGCTGTCGCGCGCACGCCTCTGCGACGCCGACTTGCGGCTCGCGCGATTCGACGGCGCACGTGCGGAGCACGCCGACTTCTCGCGCGCCAACCTCGAGGGCGCGTCGCTCGTCGGCGCGGATCTGACCGGAGCGGTGCTGCACCGCACGCGCGACGAGAGAGTCGACTGGCGCGACGCCGTGACGTCGCGCGTGGTGCGCACCGATGCGGCGCGCGCCAAGGCCGAAGACTTCGAACCACTGCCGTGAGGGACCGATGGGACGAGGCGAGCTCCACGATGACTCCACCAGCGAAGGGCGCGAGCTCCGCAGCCCGCCCCTCACCCGGCCTCTGCCCGCGATGCGAGGAGACGGGACGCGCGTCGACGGGCCGCAGGGCGAGGGGCCCGAGCCTTCGCGCGCGATCGACATCGTCGCGAACGACCGACCGATCGTCGTGCGCGATCGCTGCGGCGCGATCCTGTTCGAGCACGTGCCGGGCTCGGGCAAGACCGTGGTCCACGTGCCCGCCGGGGATCTGGAGATCCGCGCGAGCGGCCGCATCGACCTCGTGGCCGGGCAGACCGTGGCCCTCGCCGCCGAGCGATCGGTCGAGATCACGACCGGCTCCATGACGCTCGATGCCGATCGCGCGCGGGCGCGGATCGACGAGGCGGAGCTCGTCGCCCGTCTCGTCTCGACCGCGGCCGAGGCGTCGCGCGTCGCCGTGTCGCTCCTCGACGTACGCGCCGACCGCATCGTGGAGTCGACGCGTGTCGCCTTGCGCGAAGCCACCGAGCTGGCCGAGTCGCGGGCCGGTCGCGTGCGTCAGATCGCGACGAGCGCGTTCCACATCGTTGCCGACCGCGCCATCGTGCGCGCCGCCGAGACGCTCAAGCTCCGCGGCAAGAAGATCCACTTGGCCTGATCGGAGGTGCCATGTCCCAACCGACCTCGACGATGGAGGGTGGTCTCTGCTTCATGTCTCCGGACCTCTGCGTGGTGCCTGGCGTGGGGGTGCTCCCGCTCGCGAACTTCGCGCAGTGTGCGGAGGCGGACATCACCACGACGACGCGCGTCGTGCGCATCCGCAACCTGCCGGTCCTGCGGCTCGCGTCGATCATCCCGCGTTCGACGGGTGACGAGGCGGGCACCGGCGGCGGCGTCGTCTCGGGCGTCTTCTGCGGCCCGACCGAGCTCCTGTTCTCCGAGCCGCACGTGCTCTTCGAGGGTGCACCGTCCGTGACCTTCGGCTGCGCGACCCTGCAGAACGGCAAGAACGGACTCGGATCGCAGGTGTCTCCCAGCCAGACGGTCGTCTGGATCGAGCCGACGCCATGAGCGCGGCGGATCCCATGCTCGTGCTGCTGGCCTACGAGCTCGACGACTCGCAGCTCGAGGTTCGTCACGCCCGCATCGAGGAGCGTCTCGGCGCGCTCTTCTCGGTTCGGGCCGAGGTCGTGCTGCATCGGGACACTCCTCTCTCGCGCGAGGAGATCGATGCGGCCATCGGGACTCCGCTCGTGCTCGCGTTCGTGCGCGGCGACGACGCGTCCGACCCGTGGCACGGGATGCTCGTGGAGGTGCGCTCCCGCCCAGGGCCCGACCCGCAGGTGCACTCGTACTCGTTCACGCTCGCGCCCCGCGCGACGCGGCTCGCGATGACGCGCCGTTCGCGCATCTTCTGCGGCCGATCCGTGCCCGAGATCGTGACGAGCGTGTTCGCCGACGCCGGGATGGAGATCGACGCGCACTACCAGCTCTCGTTGGCGCGGAGCTACTCGAGCCGCGAGCTCGTCGTGCAGTACGAGGAGACGGACCTGGCGTTCGTGTCGCGTCTGCTCGAGCACGCCGGCATGACGTTCTTCTTCGAGCACGCGGAGGCCGGCGAGCGTCTCGTCGTGGTCGACCATCCGGCCGCGTGGCCGTCGCTCGAAGGCGTCGTGCGGTTCGATCCGCGACAGGGCACGACCGGGCGCCGCATCCACGCGATGGAACGCGTGCGCAGGCTGCTTCCCGAGTACGTCGTCGTACGCGACTACCACCCGTCGAGCCCGGGAGCGGTCCTGCAGAAGGGCACGCCGGTCGACACCGGTGGGGCCGGGCTCGTGGCCGTCTTCGGCGACCATCTCGTCGACGCGGCGGGCGCCAAGCGGCTCGCGGACGATCGGGCCGAAGAGCTGCGGCTCGACAGGCATCGGATCTCCGCGCACGCGAACGAGCCGGCGCTGCGTCCCGGCACCCGCTTCACGCTCGCGTACGATCGCGGGATCGCGCGCGACGACCTGGACGAGAAGGAGCTCGTCGTCGTCTCCGCGACGCACACGATCGTGCAGCCGGCACCCGGCGACGTCGCGTTCTCGAGCGAGCTGTCGATGTTGCCCGCGGCCTTGCCCTATCGTCCGCCTCGCGAGACCCCGGTGCCGCGGATCCCCGGGGTCGTCGTCGGGCGCGTGACCGGTGGGCCGCCGAGCACGGCCGCGCCGATAGACTCCGAGGGCCGTTACCGCGTGGTGCTGCCTTTCGACACGGAGGGATCGGCCACGAGCTGGATCCGCCGTGCGCAGCCGTACACGGGCGATCGGTACGGAACGCATCACCCGCTCCACGTGGGTGCCGAGGTGCTCGTCGCGTTCCATCACGGCGATCCGGATCGTCCGGTCATCGTGGGCGCGGTCCCGAACGCGGCGACGATCCCGCCGGCGGTGATCGACAACGCCACGCAGAGCGTCACGCGGACGCACAACGCGATCGAGATGGAGTGGGAAGACGATGCGTGACCGAGCACGCCGCGCGTCGAGCGAAAGGGTCGACCGATGAGACGTCCGTCGTGGACCGTTCACGAGATCCGCGCGACGAGACGCGATCTCGTCCCGCAAGGGGCGCTGCGGATGTTGACGCGTTTTCGCGTGGACCTTCCGGCGCTCAACACGATCACCGGCACGTACCGGCGGCACCGCACGCACGTGCCGACGCCCGACGAGGGCGGCACGACGATGGGGCTCGGGTGGAAGCAGGACGGCCTGCTCTACCCCGGCTTCGGCCTCGACACCGTCGGACACGTGGTCGTGCAGGCGCGCGGCGGCAAGCAGGAGAGCACGGCGGCGTTGCTCGCGAATGGTCAGCTCGTCGTGCAGTCGGACGACGACGGGATGTACCTGTTCTCGCGCGCGCCCTCGGTGTTGGGATCGACGCGAGTCGCCAACGTGCTCGGGAGCGGCGGCATCGTGCTCGCGGCCGGCTACCCGCTGACGATCGCGAACGCTGCGGTGGAAGGGATGCGCCCCGACCGTCCGCCGGTGGACGCGACGTTGCCCGGGATGATGGACGACGTGTCCGCGCGCTGGACGGAGTGGGACGCGGCGGTCGCAGCGGCGCAAGGGAGACGCGATGCCCTCGAGGCGAGCACCCACCCGAAGGGGGCGCACGCCTGGTATGGCGACGTCGCGAAGACGAGCGTGCTCGCGCGCGCGGCGTGTCTCGCGGCCAACGTTCCCGCCGCGGCCGGCGACAGCACCGACGGCATCGTGGTGCTGCACGGCAAGGGCGGTTTCCTCGTCGGCTCCCCGAAGACGGGATCCATCGAGGCCGCCGAGGCCCTGCGGATCGTGTCGAAGGACCTCGTTGTGTGCGCCCACGGCAACGCGGAGATCCACGGTGGAACGTGGGTGAAGCTGAGCGCCGGATCGCGCGTCCACGTCATCGCGAAGGACGACGCGGTGCTCGCGAGCGACGACGGGGTGACCGTCGTGGCGTCGCGCCGGCGCGGCCTGCTGCTGCGCGCGCCCACCCTCGCGGTCGGCACCTTCACTCCCGCCGCACCCCAGGAGGCGACGCACCGGCTGCACGTCAAATCGACGGAGCACATCAGCATCGCCACCAACCCGGAGCGGGAGCACAGAGCGCCGGGAATCTGGGTGGACTCTGCGCAGGGCATCGACATGCGGGCGAAGGAGAGCATCCGCCTCGACGCGGAGCGCGACATCCGTGCGCGCATCGCCGACGACGAGAAGATGGAGCTCTTCATGAACGGGCCCGCCGCGCAGATCTCGGCGCGCGCCGGTCCGTCGCTGTTGCTCGTCGGTGCGAAGGACGGGCTGCGCATGCAGCACGCCGAGGGCACTGCCGCGGGAAGCCTGCTCGCGCTCACGTCCGAGCGCATCGACCTGGAGGTGCTCGGCAGCAGCTCCCAGATCGAGCTGAAGAAGCAGGAGGTCCGCATTCGAGGCTCGAAGATCCGAATCGGCTGAAGGCGCGGATGCTCCTCGCGCGGCGACGCGTTCGGCGCGTCGTCGACTCGGGGTGGCTCGTGCTATCTCGCCCGCCGTGACCTCGACCACGAACGCTCCTGGCCAGCTCTCCGATCGACACCTCGTCCTCGTCCTCGCGCTGTGCGCCGTGGGGTGCGGCTCTGCGGCTCCAGAGCCGCGCGAGCCGACCGACGTCGCCTCCGAGCCCGCCGCGGCGGAGCCGTCGAGCCCACCCGACGACGAGGCTCCCGTCGCTGCCGCAGACGCGGGCCCCGTCGCCGAGCCGGTCGATGCGGGAGCGCCTGCCGGAGGCGACAGCGCGGCGGACGCCGGCGCCGGCGGCGTCGCATCGGCCACACCGACGGCCGTGGAAGCCTTCGCCGCCGCGCGCCCCGCGCTCGAGCGCCATTGCGATCGCTGCCACGGCGCAGCGGGCGGGCGCCAGGCGCGACGCCATCTCGACACGAGCAGCGCGACGCCCGGCGGTCATCACGCGCACGAGCTCGGGCGCGAGCTGCGACGCGTGCTCGGCGCCACGGGACGGCGGGCGACGATGCCTCCCGACGCGCGTGGATCCGTCACCGGCGACGATCTGGCGGCGCTGCTCGCCTGGGCCGACGCGATCGAGCGCGAGCACGGACCGACCGAGCAATGAAGGGTGACCAACCACCGTTCGTGCCGAAGAGGTGACCAAGCACCGTGGGTGCTGACGGGATGACAACCGACCGTTCGTGCCAGCTCGTCCGAGCACGCAATCGCGCACCTCGACGCGGCTCGGGGCCAACGGTCGGGTATCTCTCGTCGGGCGCTGACCCCGCGTTTCGCGGCACCGACGAGGACGCAGCCTCCTCGAAGGGTGGAGAGACCGCTATCGAGGGCGATCGTCGGCCACGGGCGCGAGGAGCGCGGCCATGCGGTCCGGCGCGCGGACGCGTTGCGCGCGCATCCACTCGGTCGCGCGCTCGACGAGCGCTCGTCCTTCGTCGCCGCCGCGCAGGTGGCCCTCGCGCATGCGTGCAACCGCGCCGTGGAGCTCGAGATCGTGCGTGTCGAACGCCGCCGCGGCCTCGGCGTAGCGGGACGACGCGTCGTCGAGACGCCCTTCGGACTGCGCGACGCAGGCGCGCAGGAGCGTCGCCAGCGGTCGCGCCCAGCTCGCGTCCTGTGCGTCGATGCGCGCGGCGTCGTCGAGCGCGCTGCGGATCTTGCGCGCACGTTCGCCGGGCGGCGAAGCCCAGGCGGCCGCGAGCGCCGCGCGGCCGCGCAGGTCGAGCATCGCGAGATGGATGAGCTGGACACGGAACAGGAACGCGCGCCGCAGGCGGGGCCAGTCCGCGACGATGCGCTCGAGCGCGCGCTCGCCCCGACCCGCGTACACGTCGGCCGACCCTCCTGCGAAGAGCCCGTAGTAGTGCTGGATGTGAAAGCCCGAGACCGACCACTCGCGGAGCGCATCCTCGACCTCGTGCGCGGCCTCGTCGGGGGCGTCGTCGGCGAGCCGCACCATCGCCATCACCGAGAGGCGAAGGCTCGCGCTCGCTGAGCGATCTCCCCGGTCTCGCGCCTCCGCGATGCCGCGGCCGGCCTTGCGCCGGAGCGACTCGAGGTCACCCACCTGCAACATCGAGCGCGCCGCCCACAGGCGCATCGTGTTGATCTCCCACGTGGTGCCCACGCAGTGCTCGCGGAAGTCCGCCTCGGTCTTCTCGCACCGCGCGATGGCCTCGCGGAACCGCCCCGACAGATACGCGACCTGCCCGCGTGCGCCGTCGGCGACCGCGATCGCGTGTCGGTTGCCCACCTTGCGCGCGAGCCGGTCGGCCTCGTCGAGCAGCTTCTCCGCGCGCGCTCTGCCGCGCTCGCCCGCCATCGAGGCGAACCCTCCCTCGACCGCGAACGCGTTCGACAGGCGGACCGGCTCTCCCGCGCGCAGCGCCAGGAGCAAGCTGCGCGTGTGAAACGCGTTGCCTCGCACGTTGTCGACCGTGGCGAGCGCGATGCCCGCGTTCCAGCACACGTCGATGCGCGCGAGATCGCGCGGCGTCACCTCGCTGGCGTCGCGCTCGCGAAATCGCAGCCCTTTGAGCACCAAGAGCATGCGGTACCAGAGCACCAGCACCAGCGCCCAGAGGGGAGTCCGCGGGTAACGGAGACCCTCCGACGCGAGCACGTCCGCGAGCACGCGCAGCCCCGCGTCGATGTGCCCCGTCACGAGCAGCTGCTGCGACGCGCGCCTGCGCAGATCGAGCCCTTCGGCCGCCGTCGAGCCGCCGGTGGCAGCGAGGTACTCCTCGGCTGCCTCGGCTCCGCGTCCCGCGTTCGCGAGCGCGTGACCGAGGCTCGTGCGCAGCGAGCGCGCCTTCGGGTGGGCGTCTCCCGCGAGCTCGAGCGCGAGACGATAGAGGTTCGCGGCGCGATCGAACGCCAGCGACTTGTCGGCGAGCGCGGCGGCCTCCATCGCGTAGCGAGCCGCGAGATCGATCTCGCCCGCCGCGCGGTAGTGCACCGCGAGCGCCTCGGGATCGGCGCGTCCGGAGCTCTCGATGGCCCGTGCCCACGTACGGTGGCGCGACGCCGTGGACTCGGCGTCGAGCTGTTCGATCACCGCGGCGCGCACGCGGTCGTGGTACGGCGCGACCCGGCCGGTGGCGCGCGTGCCCATCGTCTGAAGGAGGTTTCCGGCGCGGAGCACGCCCACACGTCGGTCGAGCTCGGCCGCGGTCATCTCGGCGGCCGCGGCGAGGGTCGTTCGGTCGGCGGGGCTGCCGGCCGTCACGACGAGCTCCATCAGTCGTCTCGAAGGCTCGTCGAGCCGCGCGAGCCGCGCTGCGAGCGCGTCCTCGAGCCGGAGGATCGGACGCGACGCGAGCGCGGCCATCACCGCGGCGTCGGGCTCGACGAGCGTGTGACGGACGAGCTCGTCGATGAAGAGCGGATGCCCGGCGGCCTCGCGCGCGATCGTCGCGGCCACCCGGCCATGATCGGCGTGCTCCGGGATCGTGCGCTCGAGGAGCTGCCCGACGAGCTGGATGGCCTCGTCGTTCGCGAGCCGCTCCACGTCGAGGGTGCGCGTCGGGACGGGCAGGAGACCTTCCACGCGCTTGGTGTCCGTGGCGGTCGGGCGCCAGGTGCTGATCAGCAGGCAGCGCGGCGCGTCGGGCTTGCGCAGCACGTCGCCGAGCAACGCGAGGCTGTCGCCGTCGGCCCACTGGAGATCGTCGATCGCGACGACGAGCGTCTTGTCGTCGCCGAGCCGCTGCAGCAGCTCGCGGAAGGCCGCGAACATGCGCTGCCGGAGCTCGATGGGATCGGCCACGTCGTGGCGCGGCGCGTCCGATATCGCGGGCACGGCGCGCAGGACGGGGAACACGTCGGCCAGGACGCCTGCGCGCGCCGGAACGTACGACGCGACCTCGACGCGCGGTGCGCGCTGGAGGAAACGAGCGAGCGCATCGACGACTCCGTCGACGGCCTTGTAGGGAACCTCTTCGCGCTCGTAGCACCGGCCCGCGAGCACGACGACTCCGTCGGACATCGCCTCGTGGGTGAACCGCCGCACGATCGCGCTCTTGCCGATGCCGCTCTCGCCACGGACGCACAGGTGCGCGGCGCCCTCGGTGGGCAGGTCGCGCAGCGCGGCACGCAGCCGATCGAGCTCGCGCTCACGACCCACGAAGACGGGATGCAGCGACGCGGTGGAGGCCGCGAGCACCGGTCCCGCGTGCCCGGTGCGTCCGCCGAGCCACGCGACGACCGCGCGACCCTTCGGCCGCGTCTCGGGCTCGACGCGCAGCAACGCGGCGCAGAGCGCGTCCAGATCGGCCGGCACGTCGGGCACGCGATCCGAGGGCAGCGGCGGCGCCGACGTCAGCTTCTCGTACGCCATCTTCATGGCGCCTCCCGCGAACGGGAGCTGCCCAGTGAGCGCCTGGAACAACATCGCACCGAACGCGTACCAATCCGCCTCGGGCCCGACGACGACCGAGCTCGCCTGCTCGGGCGCCATGTACGCCGCGGTGCCGACCATGTCGCGGCTCGTCCAGCTGCCGTCCTCGTCGCGCTCCGTGACGAGCCCGAAGTCGAGGAGCACCACCCTGCCGCTCGGCTCGACCAGCACGTTGCCCGGCTTGATGTCGCGGTGCACGAGCCCGTGCTCGTGCAGCGCCTCGAGGGCGGCCGCGAGCTGCCCGAACGAGTCGCGCAGGCGTGCTTCGTCGAAGAGCACGGGGATCGGCTCCGGTGACGTGATCTCGGCCGGGCCCATCGGCTCCGGAGAGGCGAGAGGGGGACGCGCGACGAGCTCGCCCCCCTCCTGCAGCTCCCCGGGCGAGAGGCCTCGCGGCAGCGCTTCCTCGCTGTCGGGCCATTCCTGCAACGTGCGCGGCGCGTCCAGGGTCTGGGCGCCGCTGCCGTCGTGCTTCGACTCGCGCGGTCGCACGTAGTCGAGGAGCGACACGCCGGCGACGAGCTCCATCGTGAAGAACCAGCGCCCCTGGTGCTCCACGAGCTCGCCCATCGTCACGACGTTCGGGTGGCGCAGGTCCGACAGCACACGGAACTCGCGCTTGAGGCGCATGAGCCGCTCGGGCGTCGAGACGTCGAGCGTCTTGAGCGCGACCGTCGCCCCAGTCTGGCGGTCCTCCGCCACGTAGACGACACCCATCCCGCCGGCTCCGAGCCTGCGAAGGATGCGAAACCGCTCCGTGCCTCGAAACGCCCGCACGCGACGCCGTTCCCATCGTACACGCGCTCGGCGCGGGCTCGCAGGCAGACAGTCCGCGTCGCCCGCGTCGACGTCGCGATGGACGCGTCACTCCCCTCGACCCGCGGGTGCGCCTGTCCGGGACGGCGGCCGGACCTCGCGCCCCCGTCAACTCACGCATCGAGGTGCGTCGGCAGTGGGGGCCGTGCGAGAAGCTCCGCACGATGCCCGCGAAGGGGCGCGCCCGAAGGGGCACGACGCGAACCAAGGGAGGAGCAGGCAATGAGCGATTCGAAGCAGCCCACGTCCGGCAGGTGCCCGGTCATGCACGGCGGTAACACGACGGTCGCGAGCTCGACGATGCCGTGGTGGCCCGAGGCGCTGAACCTCGACATCCTCCATCAGCACGACCGCAAGACCAACCCGCTGGGTGCCGACTTCGACTACCGCCAGGAGCTGAAGAAGCTCGACTTCGCCGCGCTGAAGAAGGACCTGCACGCCCTCATGACGGAGAGCCAGCCGTGGTGGCCCGCGGACTGGGGGCACTACGGCGGGCTCATGATCCGCATGGCCTGGCACGCGGCGGGCACCTATCGCGTGGCCGACGGACGCGGAGGCGGCGGCACGGGAAATCAGCGCTTCGCGCCCCTCAACTCCTGGCCGGACAACGCCAACCTCGACAAGGCCCGACGCCTGCTGTGGCCGATCAAGAAGAAGTACGGCAACCGGATCAGCTGGGCAGACCTCATCCTCCTGGCCGGCACGATCGCCTACGAGTCGATGGGCCTGAAGACGTTCGGCTTCGGCTTCGGACGCGAGGACATCTGGCACCCCGAGAAGGACGTCTACTGGGGCTCCGAGAAGGAGTGGCTCGGCGCGAGCCGGCACGACGGCGAGGATCGCCAGTCGCTCGAGAACCCGCTCGCCGCGGTGCAGATGGGCCTCATCTACGTCAACCCCGAGGGCGTCGACGGGAAGCCGGACCCGCTTCGCACCGCGCACGACGTGAGGTTGACGTTCGCGCGCATGGCGATGAACGACGAGGAGACGGTCGCGCTCACCGCCGGCGGGCACACGGTCGGCAAGGCGCACGGCAACGGAGACGCGAGCGTCCTCGGCCCGAGCCCGGAGGCGGCCGACGTCGCCGAGCAGGGCCTCGGCTGGCGCAATCCCAAGGGCAAGGGCTTCGGACGCGACGCCGTCACGAGCGGGCTCGAGGGCGCCTGGACGACCCACCCGACGCGCTGGGACAACGGCTACTTCGACATGCTGCTCGGCCACGAGTGGGAGCTGAAGAAGAGCCCCGCCGGCGCCTGGCAGTGGGAGCCCGTGCGCATCGAGGAGAAGGACAAGCCGCTCGACGTCGAGGACCCGTCGGTCCGTCACAACCCGATCATGACGGACGCCGACATGGCGATGATCAAGGACCCCGCCTACCGGAAGATCTCGGAGCGGTTCCACAAGGATCCGGCCTATTTCTCCGAGGTTTTCGCGCGCGCGTGGTTCAAGCTCACGCACCGCGACATGGGGCCGAAGGCCCGCTACCTCGGGCCCGACGTGCCGGAGGAAGACCTGATCTGGCAGGACCCGGTCCCCGCCGGCAGCACCGCCTACGACGTCGCCGACGTCAAGGCGCGCATCGCACGGAGCGGGCTGTCGATCGGCGACATGGTCGCGACCGCGTGGGACAGTGCGCGCACCTTCCGCGGCTCGGACATGCGCGGTGGCGCCAACGGCGCGCGTATCCGCCTCGCCCCGCAGAAGGGCTGGGAAGGCAACGAGCCCGCCCGCCTCGCGCGCGTGCTCGGCGTGCTCGAGCGCATCGCCGCGGACGCGGGCGCCAGCGTCGCGGACGTGATCGTCCTCGCGGGCAACGTCGGCGTCGAGCAGGCAGCGCGCGCCGCGGGCTTCGAGGTCACGGTGCCGTTCGCGCCGGGACGTGGCGACGCGACCGAAGCGATGACGGATGCGGCGTCCTTCGAGGTGCTCGAGCCGCTCCACGACGCGTACCGCAACTGGCTGAAGAAGGACTACGCCGTCGGCGCGGAGGAGCTGATGCTCGACCAGACGCAGCTCCTGGGCCTCACCGCGCCCGAGATGACGGTGCTCGTCGGCGGCATGCGCGTCCTCGGCACCAATCACGGTGGCACCAAGCACGGCGTGCTCACGGACCGCGTGGGTGTCCTCACCAACGACTTCTTCGTGAACCTGACCGACATGCGCTTCGCGTGGGTGCCCGTCGCCGGCGGCCTCTACGAGATCCGCGAGCGAGGCACGGGCGCGGTGCGATGGACCGCGACGCGGGTCGACCTGGTGTTCGGCTCCAACTCGATCCTGCGCGCGTACGCCGAGCTCTACGCGCAGGACGACAGCAGAGAGAAGCTCGTGCGCGACTTCGTCGCGGCCTGGACCAAGGTGATGAACGCGGATCGCTTCGACGTCTGACCCCTTCGGCTCGTGCCGCCAGATTGGAGCTGCTCGCCTAGGAGCCGTGGGATCTCGCGGGGTTGATCATGGCGATCCTGTCCCCAGGCAGATGAGGGGGATGCCGGCGCAGAGGACGAGGAGGGTGCTGACGGCGCCGAAGCGGAGGTACTCGAAGAAGCCGAGCGTGTAGTGCTGCTTGGCTTGCTCGGCGACGATGATGTTGGCGACGGAGCCGATGAGGGTGAGGTTGCCTGCGATCGTGGTGACGAACGCGAGCAGGACCCAGCCTCGGCTCGGGTCGCCGAGCTCCGTCAGGTGCGGGCCGGTCAGCAGGACCATCGGCACGTTGGAGAAGAGGTTCGAGCCGACGACGAGCAGGGCGCTGAAGGCGGTGATCCCACCGGGATCGCGCAGGCCCATCCAGGGCGCGGCGGCGCGCCACGCTTGCTCGGGCAGGCCCGTCTTGCCCAGCGCCGCGACGACGATGAAGAGGGACACGAAGAAGACGAGCAGCGACCAGTCGACGCGCTCGAGGGCGCGGCGCGGCTCGGCGCGATCGGCGACGACGAGCACCAT
>JADZFZ010000186.1 GCA_020854145.1 Deltaproteobacteria bacterium
GATCGTCACCTCGAACCCGCGTGGAAGCGCGATGCCCGCGAAACGCTCGGGCCCGGGAAGGATGTCGTCCTCGAGCGGGCTCACCACGCGAACGGGCGCGCGCACGCGCTTGACCGGCGGATCGACGGCGACCGGCACGCTGCCTCCGGCATCGAGCTGCGCCACCGGACGCGATGGCCCGCACGCGACGAGCGCCAGCGCGCACGCGAGCGTCGGGAGCGCGAGCGCACGGGACGCGCGCACGAGCCTTCGCGCGCCCCCGTCCTGGCCCTCTCCCGGCCGGGGAGAGGGCCATCGGCCGTGGCGATCGGCTCTGCGGCGCCAGCGACGTATGCGAATCACTCGATCAACGAGTACCACGAGTCGACACGCGAGAACGCCGTGGGCACCTGCAGCGGCACGGTGGTGGTGTTGGTGATCCACCCGCCCGCCGGCGCGCCCGCGCCACCACGACCCGTCTGGATGACGAGGTCGAAGTTGCCGCCGCCGACCTCCTGGACGCGGAAGCGCGAGCCGAGACCGGGGATCGTCTCGTCGGTACCGCGGATACACGTCGGACGCTGCGTGATGCCGACGCCGAACACGACGCTGTTGTCGCCGGCCGAGACGCACCGCACCTCGCCGTTCGCGCTCGGCGTCTCGGTGAGGGTGCAACGCGTGAAGGCTCCGAGGGGCAAACGCTGCTTGGGCAGCGCGTGACCGCCGGTGACGTTGCTCGCCAGGCGGTAATCGACGCCCCAGACGCTGCCTTCGCCGAAATCGCAGAGGTCGGTCGCCGACGACGCGTTGAACGTGCCGAAGTAGACGGCGTTGTTGAAGAGCTCGATCGGGCCGGTGAGGCGCTCACCCGCCGCGAGCTGGATTCGCCAGTTCTCGCGGGCGCGGATGCTCGTGATCGCGCCGGTCGCGTTGTACGTCGGCAGCTCGGTGATCGACGCGATGCGGTTCATGTCGCGACCCTCGAGGAGGTCGGGATCGCCGCTGCCGACGACGATGACGGGGTTGCCCTGCGGATCGACCGAGACGACGGGCGCCTCGACGATGCGCTGGGCGATGCCGGCGTCGCTCTGATCGAAGTAGAGGTCGTAGAGCACTCCCGCGCGCCACTGCGCCGGGTCGGGATCGCTGAAGTCGAAGCGCCACACGCGTCCCTCGGCGTCGCCCGCGTAGGCGCGCGTCGAGACCGTGCCGGTCAAGCCGGGGAACGGGGCCACGCTGCCCGTGATGGGTGCGTCGATGCACTGGCCCGCAGGCGAGACGGTGGGGTTGCGCGCGGCGCCGCCCGTGCGGCCGATCGAGCAGGGGCCGAACTCCTTGAGGACGTAGCCGGTCTCGGCGTCCACGACCCAGAGGTACTTGCCCTGCGGAGCGCCGTAGCAGCGCATCTCGTCGCGAACGAGCGACGAGGTCGCGCCGATGCCGTCGGGAGAGACGCCGCCGATGCCGAGCGTGGCCGGCGTGACGTCGGGCTCGCAACCGATCGAGTCCTGGAAGTGCACGCACGTGCACTGCGAAGGATCGGCGCGGTACTGCGCCGCGGTGCAGCCGACCTCGGCGGGCTCGCACTGCTGCGGCAGACCGCCGGCGATCAGCACGACTCCGCGCTCGCCGCTGACGAGCTCGGGCCTCCGTGCGCGGCCGAAGACGTCGTTGGTGGCAAGCGCCGGGAGCCGAACGTTCAGCGACGTGATGGCGGCGACGGAGCCCGTCAGGCCCATGCGCCGCAGCCAGCGCGCGTCGCGCACCGCCGTGCCGCTCGGGTTCGCCGACTCGCCCGAGAACTGCCAGAGGAAGTCGGGCGATCGCGGGTTGGTGACGTCGAGCGTCGTGTAGGACGTACCGCCGGCGCGCATGCCGACGGTCAGGATCGTTCGCCACTGCCGGAAGTCGTTCGTGTTGGACTCGGTGCGCGAGAAGCGGACGTCGCGCACGGCCGGCGTGCCGTCGACGTACCACTGGTGCGTGGTGAGCTGATCGCGAAGGCGCGGCAGGTGGTAGGGCGGAACGAAGGCCCAGTTCTCGCGGCCCGCCGGGACCCCCGAGGCCGTGTCCGCCTCGAGCTCGAACCCGTGCAGCAGACCGTCGTTGGTGCCGACGTAGATCGCGCCCGGGCGACCGCGGTCGGCGTTCGTCGGGTGGGCCGCGCCGACCCAGCGATTGCCGAAGGTCGCATCGACGCGCAGCGGCTGCGCGCGGAAGTCGTTGAAGCTCTGGTCGGCGATGTCGAGCGTCGGCGCCGTCATGACCGTGGGTGACGAGCGATAGATGTCGCCGAGCTTGTGCTGGAGACGACGCGTCGGCGCGCCCGCGCGGGCGTAGACGTAGTTGAGGACCTGTGTGCGCGCGGCCGAGCGCGTGATCGCCGTGCCGCCGAGGATCGCCATGTCCTCGGCCGTGACTGCGCCGTTGTCGAGGGCGACGACGCTCGCGAGCCCGCCGGCGTTGTCGGTTCGATAGAGGTTGCCCTGCGCGGCGGCGATGCAGTTGACGCCGGCCGTGCAGCCCGACGTGCCGTAGCCGTTGAAGCTGCCGACGGCCGTGAGGATGTTGCGCGTGGCCGTGTTGTTGAGCACGAACGCGATGTCGTCGCCGAGCGCCGTGTCGAGAGGCTGATCCACGACGGTGGGCGGACCCGCCGCCGGGATGTTGCAGGTGAACCGGCGTCGCTCGAGGAAGCCGCGCCAGGGCTCGCCGGCGCCGACCTGGAAGGACGACTGGATCTGGTACTGGCCGCCGCTCGCGCTCGAGATCGGCGCGAACGAGGTGCGCGTGCGCGACGTGGGGACCGTGTTGACGCAGGCGTCGATGATGGCCGACATGGCGTTCATCAGCTGCGCGCGGTTGGTCGCCCAGAAGACGCGCGACGCCGACCCGTCCGGCGCCTGCAGCGGCGGCATGCCCGCGGCCACCGCGCGCGCGATGCAGTCGTCGGTGCGGCCCGCGGCGGCGATCGCCTCGAGCTCCGCGCGCATCTGCGGGAAGTCGGGCTCGCCGGTGGCCGCGAAGCCGATGACCGCCGTGCGGACATTGTGGTCCTCGTAGAGACGATTGACGTTGGCCACGGGCAGCGGGTACGGGCAGCGGCTCGTGCCCTGGTCGCAGTTGATGGGGTCGTCGCGGAAGTCGAGGTTGGGACGACCGTCGCTGAGGATGATGACGAACCGGGTGCGGCACTCGTAGTAGCCGTCGCCGCCCGAGCCCGGACGCACGTCGGGGTGCGTCGAGAAGTACTGCAGCGCGTCGTCGATCTGCGCGGCGAGCGGCGTGGGCCCGAAGGGCCGCCTCGTCGCGAGCGATGCGACGATGCGGTTGCGCGTCGTGTCGAGGTCGGCGGGGTCGTCGGTCGGCGGGCCGACCGAGACCATCGCGCCGTCGAACGGGTTCATGAGCTCGAGCGGTGTGTCGAGCACTCCGTCGGGCACGTCGGGCGTCACGTCGCCGAGCTCGCGGCGCGCGCCGTGGTTGATCCAGTAGCCCGAGTGCGTGCAGCCCTCGAAGTAGATGTTGCGGCAGTCACCGTAGGAGTAGTCGCCGCTGGCGGCGCCGTCGGCCGCCCGACACGCGGCCTGGGTGAGCCATGCGTCGATGAACTGCCCCTGCGTGGCCGGCAGCGTGTCGAACGTCATCAGGCCGAACTTCACGCGATCGCCGTAGATCGACAGGATGCCGTTGCCGAGGCTGGCCCCGCTCGGCTGGTGGTAGGGGATGTGATAGTTGAAGTCGGGCGCTCCGACGAAGCCCGCGGTGTTGCGCGGCATCGAGGTGCAGAAGAAGTTCGCGTACTCGCCCGCGAGCGCCTCGACGACCATCGCCCAACGATTTCGCGTCGAGCCCGCAGCCCCGCCGGTGCAGACCGGGTCGGCGCCCTGCGCGGTGAACTCCATCGAGCCCGAGCTGTCGAGGAGCAGCATCAGCGCCGGACGGATGGCCCGCACGTCGGGCTCGGACTGCGCGGCCGCCGACAGGGGCACCGCGGCCGCGAGCGCGATTCCGGCGGCACTGGCCCAGCTCAGGACGTTGGTGCGCATGGTCTCCACTCCTCCTCGATTCGATGACGCGGCAACTGCGGGGCGCGAGAGAACGTCGATGGGCTCAGCGGAGCCCGGGGAACGGGCCGGCGACAGTGTGCGACCGCGCGGCCTCGATGGATCGGTGCGTGGACGTCCACGACGCGTTGGGGCCGATCTGACCGCGGCCCGTGTACGTGACGTTGACGTAGGTGGACGCGATGCCGATGCCGGACGCCGACGCGCCGGGCACGGGCTGCTGCGTGAGCATGATGTCGTTGATGTCGACGGTGAACGCGGGGACGCGCGTGTTGGCGACCGAGCCGTCGCTCGTGCCTGGCCCGAGCGAGGAGCCGTCGCCGTCGTCCGTCGTGTCGATCACGGGCGTCGTGAAGTCGGTGCTCAGGAAGCGGTAGCCCCAGGTGCGGCTGCGGCGCGCGGCCGGGATGTCGGTGATCCCCGGATCGGGAACGATCGGCGTGGGGAACGAGTTGGGCCGCTGCGCGGCGCGGACGATGGCGCCCTCGAGCGCGTCGAACTCGCCGATGGCCGCGTTGATGGAGCCCTCGGTCACGTAGTGGGTCTGCGCCGCGGTGCGCGCGTAGCCCGCCGTGCGCAGCTCGTAGCCCGACGAGTAGAACGCGAAGATCCCCGTGCTCGTGGCCGCGAGGACGACGAGCATCGTCACGAGCATGGCCGCGCCGCGCTCGCTCTGGCGACGCGACGGACGAGCCGTCCGTTCGTGTGGAGCCCGTCGAAGCACGCTGGAGCGCGGCTCGGGACGACGGGTGTGCGTCGGGTTCGCCATCGGCATCTCCTACTGACCAGGCCCGATGAGGTTGGGGAGCGCGATCTCGCTGACCATGCTGCGCACGCGCGCCGAGTTGGCGGAGTCCGCGGCGCGAACGCGGAGCGAGGTGAGCGGCTGACCCACGCCGCGAGGCACGAAGGGCCACATGTCGTCCTCGTCGCGCGTACGCGCGCTGACGCGCACGATCATGGAGCGCACGTCCTCGGGAGCCGTCGTCTCGCTCGTCGCGCTGTCGCGCACGACGAGGTTCGCCGGCTGGTTGTTCGGCGCCGTGTTGACCACGAAGCGCACGTCGAACTCGACGCCGTACTCGAGCGCGATGGACATCCCGAGCACCGGGCCCCCGACGATCGGGAGCGAGAAGCGCTCGCGGATCAGGTCCGACTTGGTGGCCGTGTTGTCCGCTGCGGAGGTGCCCCGGTTCGCCAGCGACAGCGCCGCCGGGACCTGGCCGATGAAGTACCGCACGCCCGAGAGCACGCCGATACGCGAGCCCGTCCCGAGGCCCGTCACGCCGCACGCCGTGGACGCGCTCGTCGTCTGGAGCGTCCCCGTGTAGACGATCGTCCCGGCCGTGCACGGCGCGCCCGCCGGGCACGTCACCGAGAACGACTGGATCTGGACGAACTGGGCGAAGCCGCTCGTGTTGGCGACGCGGATCCAGCGACCGGGCGCGAAGATGGCGTTGCAGTCGGTCGCCGTCGGGCACGCGCGGCGGAAGCTCTGCGTCCAGGACTGCAGACCGATCTGCCGGTTGGAGGTGTTGACCCACTGCGCGTGGAACTCCTCCGGGCTGTCGAAGCTGCCGACGAGCTCGAGCACGTCGGGCATGCACGAGTCGTCGGCGCAGCCGGGCGCAGTGCGGAAGATCGGCGGCGGGTTGTACGCCATCAGCGCCGCGGGCAGGCCGCGGTACGTGCCGCTCACGGTCGTCGGCAGCGGGGCGTTGGTGAGCCGCACCGCCTGGATCCGGTTGGTGGGCCGCGGGACGCAGACGAACGGATCGGTGGTCGAGTTCGGCGACGCCAGGAACCCGGCGCGCGCGGCGTCTGCGCGGATCTGCTCCATCGCGGCGCGCAACGAGAGCTGCGTCTGCGCGATGCGCTGCTGCTCCTGGAAGGTCTTGCTGGAGCGCGACGACGCGAAGTAGACGGCCGAGATCAGGAAGCCGCCGGCGACGACCGCGAGCATGAGCTCGAGCAAGGAGAAGCCCGCCACGCGCGCGCGGCGCGTGCGAACGGGACGACCGAAGGAGTGCGGGGTGGGAGCGCGCATCTAGAACCGGAGGGGCGTGTATCGGATGACGGTGGAGAGATAGACGGCCGAGAGGTGACGCATCATCTGGCCGCGGCCGGCGGCGTTGCTGCTCGCGACGTTGAGCGCTGCGTTGGCAGCCGCCGTGTTGCAGGCGACGCGCGCGGGTGAGACGTCGCCCGCGTTCTCGGCGCGAAGACGCTTGTGCCAGAAGACGCGCACGTCGGCGCGGACCGCCGTGCCGGGGTACACCCAGGCCACGCGGACCTGGGTGCAGTAGCGCCGGTCGGCGTGGGTCGTGAGGACGTCGCGTCCGAAGTGGTCGAAGGCCGCGGTCTCGACGGTGTGGCGGGTGTAGGGGTCGGTGCCGGCGCCGGTGAGCGCGGCGCCGTTGGGCGGGACCGCCCACGCCGGAGCGGCGGCGACGAGCTGCAGGTACCGCGTGCCGTTGATCTGTCCGGGGATGGCGCCCGCACCCGGCACGCCCGGCACCACCCAGCTCGCGCCGTCGCGCCGCAGGCGCTCGATCCACAGGCGCGCGAGCGACGTCGCCATCGTCGTCTCCTGTGCCTGGATGTTCCCGCCGACCGTGCCCGTCTGCATCGCAGCGACCCCGAGCAGCCCGACGGCGAGGACTGCGACGGCCATCATGACCTCGACCATCGTGTAGCCCGCGACGGCGACACGATTTCGCAACCTCGCGAGCGCGCTCTTGCGACGGCGGGTCATTGCTGCACCCGCGCGCCGCCGGCGCCGAAGGGGACGAACGCGACGCGCGAGACGCTGATGGGCGCACCCGACTCGAAGCGGCGGACCAGGAACGGCCAGCCGCCCCCGATGGTGACGGCTCCGCCCGTCGGGTTGTCCGTGAACCCGGCGCCGGTCGTGCTCCAGAACACGCGACCGGCAGGCGAGTAGCAGACCCACATCTCCGCGGCGCCCGCGGTGCAGACCGTCCGCGTCACGTCCAGGTTCGAGCAGTACTCGGCGCGGATGTCGGCGCCGCCCGTCACCTGATAGGGCGACTGCGAGAAGTCGAGCGCCGTGAAGAGCGTCGCGGAGGTCGGCTGCGCCGCCGTGGTCCAGTTGGTCATGCTGCAGCTCGAGACGGGGCTTCGCCACATCTCGAAGCGGCCGCGCGGCGTGGCCCCGACGCGCTGCCAGCGCACGGCCGTGGCGGCGCCGCGACCGACGGCGTCGAGGCGCGCCTGCCGGAAGAGTCGGGCGATGTCGGATGCGCCCTGGTACGTGCGGTTCTCGCGCAGGGTGTTGATGATGCCGGGCACGGCGAGCGCGCTCACGACCGCCACGATGACGATCACGATCATGAGCTCGAGCAGCGTGTAGCCGCTGGTGGCGCCGTGGCCCTCGGCGACGCGGTCGGACCTGACCCGCACGGCACCGGCTCGGATGGGACGCGATGGACGCATGGCCGGGAACGTCACGAAGCAACGGCCGTACCCGGACGTCCCGAACTGCGTGCCGCGGATTCCTGCGCGCCGGGCGTTTGTGCGCCCCGCACCGGGTGCAGAGCTACGCAAAAAGGTGGGGCTTCTTCGCCGCCGATGGCGATGCGATGCTGAGCGGGTCGGAGCGGTCCGCGCCCTCGCCATCGAGCATGGCGGAGGTGATGCCCGTTCGCACGTCGAAGGTCCTTCGAGGTCATGCGTCGCAACCGCACCGAGTCGACGAGCACCAACACGACCCCGAACGCGCGCTCCGTGCTCGAGGCCGCCGAGCAGGTCGAGGCGACCTTCCGCGACTTCGTGCACAACGCGCTGCGGGACACCGAGGCCCCGACCCAGCCGTCCGCCAACCTCGGGCGGCCACCGCGTCCCGGTCGCGAGGGCTCGAGCCCCGGCGCCGCGGCGCGCACGCGTCCGTCGGTGCCGCCGAGCTCGGCCGCGAAGATCCTCCCGCTGCTGCGCAAGAAGAAGGCACCCGAAAGAGGATCGCGCCGGGACGTCACCGCGCGCGTGGAGCAGCCGCCCGAGCTCGGCGCGACCGCGAAGCCGGAGGCGCCGAGACCCGCGACGCGCCGCAAGGGCACGGACGCGACCCCGATCCCCAGCGCGGTCCCGCGCGCGAGCCGACCGCCGCCGCTGCCCACGCGCTCCGAGGCCACCGTCAAACGGCACGCCGCCGAGGTCGCCGAGCTCGTGCCCGACGTGGCCAAGGTCGCGCCGAAGCCCGGACCGCGCGAGGCCGCGGAAGACGGTCAGATCCCGGCGCTCGAGCTCGATCGCTTCCTCGCCGAGATGGCGACGCTGCTCAAGTACGGGCACGACGCGCAGGTGCAGCTCGAGCTCGACACGATCCGCCATCGCTACCCGCGCGACCTGCTGCTCCTGCGCCGTCTCGCGGAGCTGCACCTCGAGCGTCGCGATCACGACCGCGCCATCGACGTCCTGTTCCAGCTCGCGAGCGGGATGTTCGACCGCAAGAACGTCGAAGGCATGCGCGCGACGCTCGACGAGGTCCTGAAGCTCGACCCGGGCAACCGGCGCGCGATGCGGCTGCTCGGCCTGCTCAAGCAGCGGTGACGAGGGCGCCCCCTACGCGCCGCCCCCGGCCGCATCGGCCCGATGGACGAAGCCCTCGATCGCGTCGAGCACGACGTCGAGCTCGGCGACCGACGGCAACGTCACCACGCGCACGAAGCCGTCCTCGGGCGCCATGTGGAAGCCCGACCCGTGCACCAGCAGGTTCCCCGTGGCCTCGAGCAGGTCGAGCACCCAGCGCTCGTCGGTCTGGCCGGCGCGAAGCGGCACGCGCGGCATCGCGTAGAACGCGGCGCGCGGCGGCACGCACGAAACGCCTGGGATCCTGGCCATTCGCGCGGCGACGTGCTCGGCGCTCGCACGCATGCGCGACACGACGTCGGCCAGGTGCGTGCGCGGACCGTCGAGCCCGGCGGCGACCGCGTGCTGCGGCGGGCCCGGGCTGCAGAGACGCCCTTCGGCGAGCTTGCGTACCGCGCCGCGCAGCTCCGCGCCGAGCGACGGATGACGTCCGAAGGCGAGCCAACCGACGCGCCACCCGGGCACGAGATAGGACTTCGAGAACGAGTCGAGCGTCACGACCGGAACGCCGTCGCCGGCGAGCGCCGCGAGCGCGGGCGGCGGACCGTCGAACGCGAGATCCGCGTACACCTCGTCGGCGATCAGCACGACGTTCGGACACTTCGCGAGGACTGCGAGCAACGACGCGAGCACGTCGCGCGACCACACCGCTCCCGTCGGGTTGTTCGGATGGATGACGACGACCGCGCGCGTGCGAGGCCCGATGCGGGACGCGAGCTCGTCGAGATCGGGGCCCCAGTCGAGCTCGGGCCGCAGCCGGTAGGTCCGCTCCACGGCGCCGAGCTTCGCGAGGATGGCGCCGTAGAGCGGGTAGCTCGGAACGGGTGTGAGCACCTCGTCTCCGGGCTCCACGAGCGCCGACAGCAAGAGGTCCGCCGCTTCCGAAGCGCCCGCACCCACGACGACGTCGGACGGCTCCGTGCGCGCCGCACGTCGCGTCGTCATGTGACGCGCGATCGCCTCGCGCGCCTCGCGCAGCCCCTCCGACGGCGCATAGCCGTGCTTGCGGTCGCGGAGCGCTCGCGCGAGCGCCTCGACGATCTCGGGCGGCGGCGCGTAGCCGTAGAGCGTCGGATCGCCGATGTTCAGGTAACGCACCGCGCGGCCGCGCTCCTCGAGCGCGCGTGCGTGCGCGACCACGTTGCGAATCGCGTAGTGGAACCGTTCGGTGCGTCGGGCCGCCGGGATCGGCGAAGAGGGAGCCATCGCGCGCAGGGTACGCCACCCGCAGGGCCGAGCGAGCGCCTCCGACCGCGCCGCCCGCTCGCCCTCCATCGCGACCCCTGCACGGTCCCGTCGGACCTGGAGAGGGGCGCGAGCTCCCCGCGCGGGCGTCCGCTGCCGGCCGCGCGCCCCCCGTGCGCTCGCTGCGCTCGCTGGTGGTCAGGTCACCAGTTCGCGCCCCTCACCCTGCCTCTCCCCGCGTTGCGGGGAGAGGGGACGCGCGTCGATGGACCGCGGCGCGCGATTCGCGGCAAGTCCCCCTCTCCCCCTCGGGGAGAGGGCCGGGGTGAGGGGAGCCGAGCTTCCGGCGGCGTCGATCTGAACACCGACTTGCGGGACGGTGTACTAGGCGTGCGCCGGGACGGCCGGTCGGTCTATCCGCAGGTGGTGCGCGCGGAGCACTTTCGGTGGAGGCGCGAACGCCATCGCGCGCTCCAGCACGTTGCGCAGCTCGCGCGCGTTTCCCGGCCAATCGTGTGCGCGAAGCGTGGCGATGGCGTCGGGGCCGAGCGTCGGGATCTCGCTGCCTGCCGGCGTGAGCCGCGACAGGAAGTGCCGCGCGAGCGCCGGCACGTCGTCCGGTCGCTCGCGGAGCGGCGGGATGCGCAACGGCACGACGTGGAGCCGATAGAAGAGGTCGGCGCGGAACGAACCGTCGGCGACGAGACGTGCGAGATCGCGGTGCGTCGCGGCCACGACGCGGACGTCGACGCGCGTCGCGCGCGTGTCGCCGAGCCCGAGCACCTCGCGGTTCTCGAGGAAGCGGAGGAGCTTCGGCTGCACGTCGAGCGGAAGCTCGCCGATCTCGTCGAGGAAGACCGTGCCGCCGTCGGCCGCGCGCAGCACGCCCGGATGATCACCCGTCGCACCCGTGAAGGAGCCTCGCCGGTAGCCGAAGAGCTGCCCTTCGAAGAGCTCGCGCGGCACGGTCGCGCAGTTGAACGCGGCGAAAGGCGCCGCGCGGCGGGGCGACAGATCGTGCAAGCGACGCGCGACGACGTCCTTGCCCGTACCCGACTCACCCGCGAGCAGCACCGTCGAGCCCGAGGACGCGAGACGCGCGAGCTCCGCGCCGAGGCGCCGCATCGCCGTCGACACCGCGACGAAGCCCGACGCGTCGGGCCCCGCTCCTTCGTCGTCGTCGCCGCCGATGTCTCCGAGGCCACGGAACGCGGCGTTCTCGAAGGCGACGCCCGCCGCGAGCACGACGGCGCGCACGGCGGACCGTTCCTCGCGCGTGAGCTCCCCCGAGAACGAGAGACGCAAGCGGCTCCCGGCGCCGTCGGGGATCTCGAGCCAGTCGACCGGATGACCCGCGCTCGGCGCGCCTCCGTCGTGGCCGCGATCGGTCTCGGAGGCCGGTGCGCCGATCGACACGCGGCGATCGCCGAGGAGCTGGTCGAGCCCCGAGACGAGCTCGCGCCGCAGCAGCTGCGCGGGCAAGCCAGGCACTGCGAGCCGCTCGACCGCGACGAGGACGCGATCGACGAGCGACGAGCGCGCGCGCGACGGTGGCGCGTTGCGCCGGCTCTCGTCGAACGGGTTCCACACGGCGTTCGGCGGGATGACCAGGCCGAGCGCCTCGTACTCCTTCGCGCACGCCTCGCGACGCGCGGCGGCGTCCTCGTGACCGAGCGCGGTCGCGGCGGCGGCGAGCGCCAGACGTCCGAGCGCCGCCTCGAGCACGTCGCCTGCGAGCACGAACGTCGCGAGCGAGGCTTCCAGCCGGAGCATCGCCTCCTCGCCGCGCCCGTCTTCGAGCAGCACGGTCCCGTCGAAGCGCGTGAGCAACGCCGAGTGCCACACCGACGGATGTCGTTCGAGCGTACGCCGCGCATGAGCAGCGGCCTCTTCGCGGCCTTCGCGCACACGTCCGAAGACGCGCGCGCCGTAGGGGCGCAACGCTGCGACCACGAGCGCATCCGGTCCCACGAACCCGCGCGATGTGCGTCGGACCAGCTCGTCCGCCATCTCGACCGCACGGAGGTGATCGCCGAACGCGTGCAGCGCGAGCGAGCGCAACGCCATCGCGCGGTCGACCGCAGCGGGCACGTTGCTCCGCTCGAGGCGCTCGATGAGCGGTCCGAGCTCGGCGGCACGACCGCGGTACGCGAGCAGCCGCGCATACGACAGGCTCACGTGCGTGGGCGGCGAGCCCGCCTCGCGCGCGAGGTCCATGCTCTGCTGCGCCGCGCGCTCGGCCTCTTCGAAGCGGCCCATCCGGACGAACGCCTCGCACTCGAACGCGGGGATCTGGATGCGAGTCTCGGTGGCGATGAGCCGCCCGTCGGCGAGCGCCGTGCGTGCCCGCCCGAGGATCTCGAGCACGTCGGCCGGCGCGACGCCGTGCCTGAGCGCGTTGCCCGCCTGCGACGTCAGGAGGACCGCGACGACCGAGTGGACGCGTATCGCGCTCGCTCGCTCGACGGCGATCGCGATCCACCGGTTCGCGACCGGCAGATCCCCACGGGCTGCCGCCGCCATGCTGCGCGCGGCGGCGACGCACGTGAGCGCGAACGAAGAGCCCGTGGCGTCGAGCTCCGCGGACACGTTGCTCTCGATGCTCGATGCGAGCGCCATGTCGCCGGCGGCGCCGGCCGCACAGATCTGCGAGCTGCGTACGATCGCCGCGAGGTCGCGGGCGGGCTCGTCGTCGCCGAGCGCCGCGACGGCGCGTGACGCGTACCCGTTGACCTTCGCGAGATCGAGCAAGAGCGGGTCGGGCGTCGCGTGCACCATCGTGGCGACCGCGTAGGTGCGCGCCATCGCACGCACGGGGAGGCGGCCGGCATCGGCCTCGGCGAGCACGGGCATGAGGACCGCGAGCGCGCCGCGGGGATCGAGCCGCGCGCAGAGCTTCGCCTGCGCCATGCCGAGCGCTGCGAGCGCGCGCGCCTCGACCGACACGACGTCGCCCGAGGCGATGGCGCCGAGCAGCACCTCCTCGGCGGCTTCCCACCGCGCGTCGTCGAGCGACGCGAGCGCCGGCAGCACGATGGCCTCCTCGCCGTCGGACATCGATCCGTCGCTCGCGTACGCGCCCGGGCCCGGAGCGGGCAGAGGGGGCGGCGCGGACGGGGACTGGGGCTCGCGCGGTGAGCCTCTATCGACGCCTTCTTCGGCGCGGGCGAAGGCGAGCAGCGACTCGAGCTGCTTGCCACGGGGCCGTCGCGACTCCTTGGCGGAGAGCGGCAGCTCCCATCGATAGATGGTCAGCTGCTCCACCCCGAGCAGGCGCGCGAGCTCGGCCCGCGTTCGGCCGCCCCGTAGCCGTCGGATCTCGTCGGGTGCCACGCCCGGAGCGTCGCACAACCCGAAGGCCCCGGAAGCGGCGTGTGGCACCGGCGGTAGGGACCGGCCGTTCGGATGGGCTCTGGAAGCCCGTTTGGATGTATCCGGCCGTGGCCCCGGGCGTGCTCGGAGGCGCATGCATGGACCACACGGAAAAGCCGTTCGCATCCATCTGGCCGGCCGCGCTCCTCGCGGCGGTCGTCGTCGGCGCCGCTTCGTCCGCGGTTGCGCAGAGCGCACGTGGAGCGACGCGGGTCGCCATCGTCACCGACGGGCCTTCGCCCGCCGTCCGCCGTTTCGTCGGGCTCATCCGCCGCGAGACGGCCGACCTCGGCGGGCGCGACGTGTCGGTGCTCGAAGCACGCCCTGCGTGGGAAGGAGACTGGACGCGCGCGGGAGCGTCGCGCGTGCTCGAGGCCGCGCTCGTGGATCCCGGAGTCGATGTGGTGGTGGCCGTCGGGCTGCTGAGCGGCGAGGCCGCGGTGCGACACGCGGCGCTGCCACGTCCGGTGATCGTGCCGCTCACGCTCGGGCAGGTCCTGTCGGCCTTGCCCCGTGAAGGTGGGGCGAGCGGCCGGAGGAACCTCGCGTACCTCGACGGCGGGTACGACGTCGGCCGCGATCTCGGCGTGCTGGCGACGCTCGTGCGGGTGCGACACGTCGCGCTGCTCGTCGACGGCGAGATCGCCGGTGACCCGGCCGCGGCCGAGCGGATCGCGGCCAGCGTGCGCGAGTCGTCGAGCGTGCGGGCCACGGTGGTCGCGGCCGAGCCCGCCGGCGGCGCGCCGGTGCCCGCGATGCCGGCCGACGTCGATGCCGTCTACGTCTTGTCCGCGCTGCGAGCGTCGGACGACGAGGTCCGCGGGATGCTCGCCGCGCTGCGCGATCGTCGCGTCGCGACGATGAGCGCGCAGGGCACGACGTGGGTGGCGTCGGGCGCGCTGGCGACGACGGTGACCGGGGACGTGTGGACGCGGCGCGCACGACGCATCGCGCTGCTCGTCAGGCGCGCCGGTGAAGGGGCGGACGTCTCGCGCGAGGCCGCGAGCTTCGACGCGTCGGGCGAGCTCGTGGTCAACGCCGCGACGCTTCGCGCGATCGGCGGAGCGGTGCCGTTCGATGCGCTCGGCGAGACGCGCGTGGTCGATTCCGGTGCCGAACGTGGGCAGCGGCTGTCGCTGCGCGGAGCGGTCACCGAGGCGCTCCGGCGCAACCTCGATCTGCGCGCGGCGCGGCTCGGCGAGCTCGCCGGGGAGGAGGACGTCAGTCGAGCGCGCGCGCGGCTGATGCCCCGCCTCGAGGCGCGGCTCGGCACGCAGTGGATCGACTCGGAGCACGCATCGCCGCTCGGAAGCGCGGAGCGGAGCGCGACCGCGACGTTGTCGAGCACCTCGACGATCTACTCGGAGAGCGTGTGGACGGACATCGGCGTGCAGCAGCAGATGCAGCGCTCGCGCACGCACGAGGTCGAATCGACGCGGCTCGATCTCGCGCACGACACGGCCGAAGCCTACGTCGGCCTCCTGCGGGCCCGGAGCAGCGAGCGCGTGCTCCGCGAGAGCCTGGCGCGATCGCAACGGCACCTCGCGATGGCGCGAGCGCGCGAGAGCGCGGGCGGCGGGCGGCGGGCCGACGTGCACCGCTGGACGATCGAGGTCGCCGAGGACCAGCGCGCGGTGCTGAACGCGGTGGCCGACCGCAGCCGCGCCGAGATCCGGCTGAACGGGCTGCTCGTCCGACCCGCGGAGTCGCCGCTCGCGCCCGCGGAGGCGAGCCCGCGCGACGCGGCGCTCCTCGGTACCCACCCGCGCTTCTCGAGATTGCTCGACGACCCCTCCACGCACGAGGCGCTCGCGCGTGAGCTCGTCCGCGAAGGGTTGGCCGCGTCGCCGGAGCTGCGCCGGATCGAAGCCTTCGTGGCCGCGCGCGAGCGTGCGCTCGAAGGTCACCGTCGCTCGCTGTGGGTGCCCACGATCTCGGCCCGTGCCGAGGCGCAGCTACCGATCCTGCGCTCCGGAGAGGGCAGCGACGCGGGCAACCTTCCGCCCGAGCTCGCGAGCCAGATCCCCGACGGGGACGCGATCTCCTGGCGCGTCGGTCTGGAAGCATCCTTCTCGATCTTCGAAGGCGGCGCGACGCTCGCGTCCATCCGACAGACCCGCCGCGACGCCGAGCGTGCGCGTGTCGAGCGGGCCGCGGTCGCGTCGCGAATCGAGCAGCAGATCCGCTCCCACTTGCACCGGGTGGTCGCGTCCCGGGCCGGCGTGCGCCTCGCGCAACGCGCGGCCGCGGCCGCCGCCGACAACCTCGCCATCGTCTCCGATGCCTACGCCGCAGGCGCGAGCGACGTCGTGACGCTCGTGGACGCGCAGACGCAGGCGCGCACGACCGAGCTCGCGGCGCTCGACGCTTGGCACTCGCTGCTCGTCGATCTGGTCCACCTCGAGCGCTCGATCGGGCGCGCCGTCGTCGTCGGCCCGCGAAGCGATCGCGACCGTCTCGCACGACGGCTCGGACGTATCCAACGGCTGGCCCGCTGATCGCAAGACGCGCCGTTCATCCACGAAAACAGGAGATTCCCATGGAAGCCATCGCGCTCCGACCGCAGTCGTCCGTCCTCGTCCTCGCCGTCCTCGCCGTCCTCGCGCCGTCGTTGTCCGCTTGCGCGGGCGCCTCCGCCGACGCCCCGAGCGCGCCGCCGCCGATCCCCGTGCGCGTCGAGACGCCGGGCGCGGGAGCCGTCGAGCAGGTGCAGTCGTTCAGCGCGACCGTCGCGCCCGTCACGCAGGTCAACGTTGCGTTCCGATCGAGCGGGTACGTCGAGTCGATCGGGACCATCACGCCCATCGGAGGCCCGCGACGCCCGCTCCGCGAAGGCGATCGCGTGCGTCGCGGCCAGGTGCTCGCGCGGCTGCGCGGTGTGGACTTCGATCACGCGCTCGGCGCGTCGCAAGCGGCGCTCGCTCAGGCCGCCGCGGAGCGAGAGCTCGCGCGGGCCGACCGCGACCGCGCGCGCGGTCTCTGGGTGAGCGGCGCGGTGACCCGTGCGGAGCTCGACGCCGCGGAAGCGCGTGCGCGCGGGACCGAGGCCGCCGCCCGCGCCGCATCGGCGCACGTGCGCGAGGCCGCGCTCGCCCGCGGCGACTCGACGCTGCGTGCTCCTTTCGACGGCGTCGTGCTGCGGCGCTCGGTGGAGGAGGGCGCGCTCGTCGCCGCCGGATCGCCGGCGTTCGTGATCGCGGACATGCGCTCGGTCGAGGTCGTCTTCGGTGTGCCCGACGTGGCGGTCGGCGCGCTTCGCCCCGGCCTCGAGCTCGACGTCACGGGCGATGCAATCGAGACCCCGCGGCGCGCCCGCGTCATCGAGATCGCTCCCGACGCCGACGATCGGGGTCGTCTCTTCCGCGTCGAGGCACACATCGACAACGCCGACGGCGAGCTCCGCCCGGGCATGGTCGTCTCCGTGCGCGTCGGCCCGCGAGCGCCGGAACGCGAGCGCCGCATGCTCGTCCCGCTCGACGCCCTCGTGCGCCCGCCGTCCGACCCGCGCGGTTTCGCCGTCTTCGTCGTCGAGGGCGAGCGGCACCCGCGCGCGCACCGTCGCGTCGTTCGCCTGGGGGGCCTCGTCGGCAACGCCGTCGCGGTCGAGTCCGGCCTTCGCCCCACCGAGCGCGTCGTCTCCTGCGGCGCGTCGCTCCTCGACGACGGCGACGTCGTCACCATCGTCGATTGACCCGAGATTCCCGCCTTTTCTGCATCCCGACGGAGCCGGACATGACCGCACATCGAAAGACCGATCAGGAGTGGGTGCGCGAGACCAAGAACACCGCGCGCTTCTTCACCGAGCAACGACACATCGCGTGGGTGCTGCTCGTCGGGACGCTGCTGTTCGGCGCCTACGGCTATCTCACGATGCCCAAGCGCAAGGACCCCGACGTCCCCGTCCGCGGCGCTGCCGTCATCGCATCGTGGCCGGGCGCGCGCGCCGAGGACGTGGAGGAGCTCGTCACGCGTCGCATCGAGGCGAAGCTCGCGGAGAGCGCGAACCTGCAGCGCGTCGAGTCCACCACGCGGACCGGCGTCGCGATCATCACGATGATGCTCGACCAGAGCGTGGCCGAGCCGCGCCGCGTGTTCGACGAGCTCTGGCTGCGCGTGCAGTCGATCCGCGATCTGCCCGCGGGCGCGCGCGTCGAGTTCCAGAAGGACTTCGGCGACACCACGGCGCTCATGCTCACCGTCGCGTCGCCGCCCGTGCCCGCCACGGAGATCCAGCTCCGCGCCCAGGAGATCCGGATCGCGATCGAGCGCGCGCGCGCGACGGGCGAGCGCGACACCCGCGCCGCGGTCGTCGTGACGTTCTCGTCCGAGCCCGAGCAGCGCATCGTTGGGCGCATCGCGGGCGAGCTGTCCGCCTGGCTCGACGCGCACGGGGCGAGCGACGCGCGCGTGATCTCGGGCCGCGGCTTCGTCGGTGTGGACATGCGCACCGCGATGACCGACGCGCAGATCCACGACCAGGTCCGCGCGTTCGTGCGCGATCGTCTCCGCGCAGGCCAGGTGCATGCGGACGCGTGGCCGCCGGTCGTCGTGCGCGACCCCGCCGAGACCGAGGCGCGCCTCGGCGCGGTCGCCGCCGAGCGCTACTCGCATCGTGCGCTCGAGCGCTACACCGAGCGCCTGCAGCGCCGTCTCCAGGCGGTGCCCCTCGTCTCGCGCGTCAGTCGCACCGGCGTGCTGCGAGAGCAGTTCCTCGTCGAGTACTCGCAGCAGCGGCTCGCGTCGTTCGGAATCTCGCTCGGCAACGTGCGCAATGCCCTCGCCGCGCGGAGCCAGGTCACTCCGGCTGGAGCGGTGGCGCTCGGCCAGCGTACCGTCGCCGTCGATGCACGCGGGCTGCTCCACGACGCGCGCGACGTCGGCAACGTCGTCGTGGGCGCGTCGCAAGGCGGCAACCCCGTGCACCTGCGCGACGTCGCGGACGTCTCGCGAGGCTACGAGACACCGCGATTCCTCGGCACGCACTCGTGGCGCGACGCGAACGGGACGTGGCGCCGCGGCCGCGCGATCACGCTGGGCGTCTACATGCGCCAGGGCGCGCAGATCGCGGAGCTCGGCGCGCAGGTGGACGCCGCGCTCGCGAGCTTCCGCACGACGCTGCCGCCGGACCTGATCGTCGCGCGCACGTCGGATCAGCCGCGCCAGGTCGACGAGAACGTCTCGCTGTTCATGAGCAGCCTCCTGGAAGCCATCGTGCTGGTCGTGCTCGTCGCGCTGATCGGCTTCTGGGAGTGGCGCTCGGCGCTCCTGATGGCGCTGAGCATCCCCGTCACCCTGGCGATGACGTTCGGGATGATGCGGATCCTCGGCATCGACGTGCAGCAGGTCTCGATCGGCGGTCTCATCATCGCTCTCGGTCTGCTGGTCGACGACCCGGTCGTCGCCGGAGACGCCATCAAGCGCGAGCTCGCCGCGGGCAACCCGCCGATCGTGGCGGCATGGCTCGGACCCACGAAGCTCGCGGCGGCCATCTTGTTCGCGACGATCACGAACATCGTGGCGTACCTGCCGTTTCTCGCCGTGCCGGACGACATGGGCAAGTTCATCTACGCGATGCCCATCGTGCTGACGTCGTCGCTCGTCGCCTCGCGGCTCGTGTCGATGACGTTCGTGCCGCTGCTCGGCTACCACCTGCTCCGGCGCCCGAAGCAGCCGGAGCTCACCCCGGAAGAGCGACGCACACGCGGATTCGCGAGGCACTACTCGCGCGCGGTGGGCTGGGCGCTGAACCACCGCTTCGCGGTCCTCGCAGGCTTCGTGGCGCTGTTCGGGCTCGGCGTCTGGTCCGTCGCCGGCGTCAAGACCGCGTTCTTCCCGAAGGACCTGTCGTACCTGTCGTACGTGGACGTGTGGCTGCCCGAGGACGCGCCGTTGTCCGCCACGCGCCAGGCGGCCGAGCGCGCAGAAGCCATCATCCGCCGGGTCGCCGCAGAGCAGGCACGTGCGCGGCAGGGCCACGACGGCGAGCGCCGCGACAGCGTGCTGCGGACGCTGACGACCTTCGTCGGCGGAGGCGGCCCGCGCTTCTGGTACTCGCTCTCGCCGGAGCTGATGCAGGCGAACTACGCGCAGATCGTGATGGAGGTGAACGACAAGCACGACACCGCCGCGCTCGTGGCGGCGCTGCAGGAGCCGCTCGCGCGCGAGCTGCCGGGCGCTCGGGTGGACGCACGCCAGCTCGAGTCCGCGGCGGCGGTCGGCGTGCCCGTGAGCGTGCGCATCAGCGGCGAGAGCACCGAGACCCTGCGTCGATACGCGGCGCGCCTCCGCCGTGAGATGGCGCGCGAGCCCGCGCTGCGCCGCGCGCGCGACTCGTGGGGCAGCGACGCGCTGTCCGCGCGCATCGCGATCCACGACGATCGCGCCGCCGTCGCTGGCGTCGGCCACTCCGACGTCGGCCAGTCCACCGCCATGGCGCTCGAAGGCGCGCCGCTCGGCACCGTGCGCGACGGCGACCTGGAGATCCCCATCGTCGCGCGGTCGCGCCCGCTCGAGCGCGCCGAGGTGTCGTCGATCGACGACCTCTACGTGGGCACGACGCCGCTGCGGCAGATCGCGCGAACGAGCTATCAGTGGCAGGCGGAGAAGATCGTCCGCCGGAACCATCACCGCACGATCACGATCGCCGCCTTCCCCGCGCCGGGTCTCCTGCCGTCGGAGGCGCTCGCGAAGCTTCGCCCCGCCATCGAGCGGCTGCGCTCCGAGCTGCCTCCCGGCTACGAGCTCACGATCGCCGGCGAGCACGAGGAGCAGACGGAGAAGTTCGGCCATCTCGCCGTGGTGCTCGTGATCTCGGTGCTCGCGATCTTCATCGCGCTCGTGTTCCAGCTCAAGAGCGCGACCAAGCCGATCATCGTGTTCGCGGCCATCCCCTTCGGCATCGTCGGCGCGCTCGCAGGTCTGGTCGTCATGGACACGCCCTTCGGATTCATGGCGTTCCTCGGGTTGATCAGCCTCATCGGCGTGATCGTGTCGCACATCATCGTGCTCTTCGACTTCATCGAAGAGCGTCACGAGGAAGGTGCGCCGCTCCGCGAAGCCCTCGTCGATGCGGGCATCCTGCGTCTGCGCCCGGTGCTCGTGACGGTGGCCGCGACGGTGCTGGGTCTCTTCCCGCTCGCCGCCCACGGCGGTCCGCTCTGGGAGCCGCTCTGCTACGTGCAGATCGGTGGCCTGACGCTCGCGACCGTGCTGACCCTCGTCCTCGTTCCCGTCATCTACGCGATCTTCGTGCTCGACCTGAAGCTCGTTCGCTGGGACGAGGTGAAGCCCGCGCACGCGACGACGAGCGACGCGTCCGTTGCCGCGCCGCCGGCCCACGAGACGGCAGCTCCGGTGCACGCGTCATGACGGGCGCCGAGATGGCCATCGCGGCCGTTCGTCGCGGCGCACCCGGCACGACTTCCGCGACGCTCCCGGCGGATCTCGTCGCAGCCGGCAACCGCCGACTCGTCCTCGCGCTCGCGCTCTACGCTGCGGGCGCCACCCTCTCGCAGATCGTCCACACGCTGGCGCACCTGTACCTGGGTGCGCCGCGTCCACCCGGCGGCTTCGCCGTGCAGTGGGGGATCGCCGCGGCAGTCGCGGTGTTCGCGGCGGTCGTCGCGCGTCTGCTCCGCCGCGGTTCCTGGTCGGTCGACCGTCATGCGGCGCTGCCCGTCGTGGTGCAGGCCGTCGGCACGGCCGCCATCGTCGGCGCCGAGCTCGCGGGTGGCGTGGGCGAGCACACGACCGGGCTCTCTCGCGCCGTCGTGTGGCTCGTCGTCTTCCCGGTCCTCGTGCCGCGCTCGACGCGTGCGGCCGCGGTCGGCTCGGGGATCTCGTTGCTCGTGGCTGCGAGCGCGCTCGCCGTCGCGGCCGCGCTCACGCCGCGCTTGCCGCCTGCCGGCGAGCTGTTCCTGTGGCTCGCTCCATTCGTGGTCGCCGCGACGCTGGGAGTCGCGGTGAGCCGCGTCGTGCACGGGCTCGGCCGCGAGGTCGCGCGCGCTCGACAGATGGGCAGCTACCGGTTGCTCTCGCGCATCGGCGCCGGCGGCATGGGCGAGGTGTGGCGCGCGGAGCATCGTCTGCTCGCCCGACCCGCGGCCGTGAAGCTGGTCCACGCCGATCGGTATGCACGACGCGACGGCGATCTCGATCTCGCGCTGCGTCGCTTCGAGCGCGAGGCCAAGGCGACCGCGTCGCTCCGTTCGCCTCATACCGTCGCGCTCTTCGACTTCGGCGTGACCGAGGAGGGCTCGCTCTACTACGCGATGGAGCTCCTCGAGGGCATGGACGCCGAGACGCTCGTCGAGCGCTTCGGCCCGGTCGATGCGGCGCGGGCGGTCCATCTGCTCCGACAGGTGTGCTCGTCGCTCGCCGAGGCGCACGCCGCCGGCCTCGTCCATCGCGACATCAAGCCGGCCAACATCCACGTCGGTCGCGCGGGTGTGGAGCACGACTTCGTGAAAGTCCTGGATTTCGGGCTGGTCCGACCCGCTCTCGACTCCGGCGAGATGCGCCTCACGGCCGACGGCACGATGAGCGGCACTCCCGCGTACATGGCGCCGGAGGTGATCACGGGTCGCGCCGAGGTCGATGCACGCGCGGATCTCTACGCGGTCGGTTGCGTCGCGTACTGGCTGCTCACGGGGCAATGCGTCTTCGAAGGACGCGACGCGATGGCCGTCGTGATCCAGCACGCGACCGCGCAGCCCGTCCCGCCGAGCCTTCGCACCGAGCTCCCGATCCCGGCGGAGCTCGAGTCGCTCGTCATGTCGCTCCTCGCGAAGGAGCCCGACGCGAGGCCCGCCAGCGCGATGGACGTCGTCGCGCGTCTGGACGCGATACACCTCTCGTCCCGATGGGACGCTGCCGACGCGGCCGCGTGGTGGCAATCCCATCGCGCCCTCGACGCGCGGCCAGACGCTCCCGCTCACCGATCGTGCTGAGCGCCGTCCC
>JADZFZ010000187.1 GCA_020854145.1 Deltaproteobacteria bacterium
ACGTTGCCGCGCCGCACGCTGCGGATCCGCGTCTCCTCGATGCGCGACAGGACGAGCTTCGTGCGTCGCTCTCCGGCGACGAAGATCCCGTGGCGCGAGGGGGCCGCCACGACGTCGCCGCCCATCGCGACCCCTTCGACGGCCGCGCGCCGGACGGTGCACGTGCCCGGGTCCTGGGCGAATGCGTGGGAGGTCACGATCGCGGATGCGCCGGCGAGCGCCACGCACGCGAGCCCCGGCATCACCGTTCGTCCTACGCCGCGGGAGCGCAGCGAGCGCGCGTCGAAGGACGCGACCGCATGCTTCGACGACGACCCTCGCTCACGCTCGGGTCTGCTCGGCACGCACGGATTTCCTTCGGCGGTCATACGGTCCATCGTCGGTGATAGGTGAACCATTCGGTCAGCAGGATGGCGAGCACGGCGAGCACGAGGATGACCCAGACGTCGCGCTGCATGCCGGGTGTTCCGAGGGTCGGCCTGCCGGCGCGGCGCCCGGCCACGTCGAGGCGAGCCACGGGCGCGATGTCGCTCTCGCGTGGGACGCCGACGTTCGCCGCGAACCGCTGCGGCGTGTCGGTCCCGACGTCGAGCTCGTAGAAGCCCGAGCGCAGACCGAAGAGGCTGGCGCGTCCGTCGAGCACGGGCAGACGTTGTCGCTCGCCCTGCGGCGTGCGCACGGTGGCTTGCGACGTGCTCGACGGGACCGGCACGTGCCACGTCTCGCCCGTGCGGTAGCTCGACACGTAGCGCGCGTCCTCTTCGACGAACCAGTCGAGGCAGTTCATGAGCAGCAAGGGCCACGCGATGCGGAGCGGCAGATCGGTCCGCCGGACATCGAACGTGAGCGCGACGATCTTTCGGCCGTTGCGCGTGGCGGCGACGATGAGCGGAGTCTCGCCGTCGGACGCGACCGCGTCGTCACCGCGCGAGAGGCGAACGCGCGCCGCGGACGCGACGTTGACGAGATCGAGCGCCAAGAAGCGGAGCAGCGGATGGCGCCGCTCGGTTCGCGTGAAGCGGGGCGCGGAGACGATGCCCTCGACGGGGAACGGACCGACGCGCACCGGCGGCGCGGCGGCCGGTACGGGGCCTGCCGCCGGATCGGGCGCAGGACCGTCGGCGTGTGGGCCGAGCACGATCGCGTGCAGGTCCGGCATCGTCTCGGGCGACCAGCCGTCGAAGATGACGACGTCGAACGGGAGCTGGCCGCGCGCGTCGCGGCGCGCGATGGCGGCGGGATACTGTTCCGGCGTGACGTCGGTGACCTCGAGCAGCTCCTCGAGCAGGAGCGCGGCTTCGAGGTAGCGATTGCCGCGCGACACCGAGAGGATGCGCGCCCTGCGTCGCTCGGGGAGCACGGCGAAGGCGCGGTCGTCGGCGGGCAGGTCGTCGCGCGTGCCGTCGGCGAGTCGGATCCGCGCCTCGAGCGTCGCGTTGGCGCCCGAGAGCTGCGGAAGGAACCGTGCGACGCGTTCGCCCGCGCGCAGGGCCAGGCGCTCGTTGTGGATGGTCGCGCCGTCGCCTAGCAACACGAGCTCGATCGACTCGTCGCGCGGGGCGCGGTTCGAGAGCTCGAGCAGGACCTCGTAGCGGCTCTTGTCGAGCGGGTAGCGACGCACCGAGAACTGCGTGATGGCGACGTTGCGCTTGCCGCGGCCCACGCCGACGTACGACAGCCTGACGCCCTCCGCACGCACGAGCCCTTCGGCGTCGCGCGCTTCGCCGAGCCCCCCGTCGGAGAGCACGACGATCTCGGGCCGTGGCTTGCCGCGGAGCGCGTCCATCGCGACGCGTAGGCCGCGCGCGAAGTCCGCCGCGACGTCCGTCGGGCGCACGCGATCGATGGCCTCGAGCAGCGCCGCGGCGTCGCCCGACATGGGACCGAGCGGGGCAGTGCTCGCGTCCATCTGCATGACGATCATCCTGTCGGCGCCGCCGAGCGTGCGCGCCAACCGTCGCGCCTCTTCGCGCGCCTTCTCGAGACGGCTCGGGCGCACGTCCGTCGCCTGCATGCTCAGGCTCGCGTCGACGAGCACGGCGAGCGTGCGGCCGGTCTGCAGGTCCGTCTCGGGCTTCGGATCGCCGAGCGCGCCGGCGAGCAGCGCGACGATCGCGAGGGCGATGAGCAACGAGAGCAGGCGCTTGAGCTTCGCGAAGAGGCTCGTCGTCTGCTTCTCGCTGAGGATCGCCTCCCACAGCTTCGAGAACGGGACGGCGACCTCGCGCCGGCGCAGCTTCAGGATGTAGAGGACGACGACGAGCCCGCCCGCGATGCCGAGCACCGTGGCGAGCTGCGAGAGTGTCAGGCCGGCGAGCGTCATGGAGCCTCAGGCCAGCAGGCCGCCTCGGCGCAGGACGCGCAGGACGAGCTCCTCGAACGGGACGTCGGTGGGCGCCGCGAAGTAGGGCACCTGCCGCGACGCGCAGAAGTTCTCGATGGCCGTGCGGTACTTCGCGTGGGCCTCCGAGTAACGCTCGAGGATCTTCGGTGTGAGCGTGACGTCGCGCGTGTCGCCCGTCTCGCAGTCGACCAGGCGTACGTCGCCGCCGAGCTCGGGCTCGATCTCCTCGCGCGCGAAGACCTGGATGACGTGCGGCTCGAACTTGCTGAAACGCAGGGTGTTGATGCCCTCCTCGAAGCCGGACGGGTCGTAGAGGTCGCTGATGAGGACGGCGACACCCTTCTTCTTGTGCTGCGCGCCGAACGTGGTGAGCGC
>JADZFZ010000188.1 GCA_020854145.1 Deltaproteobacteria bacterium
GCGAGGCGGAGCACGCGATAGGCACACGCCCGGACATCGTCCGTGGCAGGACCGTCGAGACGGGCGATTCGTCCATCGCGGCCGAATTGTGCCCTCAGGACGACGGCCTCGGCGGCCGTGTTGCACGCGCCGACATCGGATGCCATGCGGACGGACAGCGTCAACTCGCGAGGCTCGGCCGGCTCGGACGCCCTCTGGGAGGCCGCGGCCGGAGGCCGCCGCGGCTCGTCCTCGCGCACACACGTCGCGCCCATCCTGGAGGGCGCCGGGGCGCACACGTAGGTGGCCACCCCGCCACATCCTCGCGCTTCGTATCCGCCCGCGCCGATGCTCGTCACCGTGACCTCGGCGCATCCGAGATCGCGCCGAGCCCTGTCCTCGACACCGGATCGCTCCGCCGCTGCCATGACGAGCAGACCACAGCCGGAGGTCATTGCGGCGACGAGGAGCGCCGAGCCGCGCACGACGACATGGGTCGGGTGCACGCAGGATCCGACGCGTCGCCTGGTCACGGCCCACCTCGTCTCGTGCTGGACAGCGTGGGTATCCCGCACAGGTCGGTGGGCCGGCCGGATGCGCACGTGTGGTGGCAGATTGCCACTCTGGCGTGGTCCCCGAACGCCAACGGATGCTGCCCCACGGCACGACGATTTTCGTTATGCGCGCGCAAGCCACAGACTCTCGGTGAGGGTGAATGTTGGCACGCCCGTGCTCCCGGCAAGAAACGACCGGACCAGACTGCGTAACGGCGGTCCGACGCCGGGTTACTGGAACACGTAGCGGCGCATCGAGACGTTCATCAACAGGCCAATGGCCAAGAGCACGGTGACGACGCTCGAGCCGCCGTAGGAGAACAGCGGCAGAGTCACACCGACGACCGGCAGCAGGCCCGTCACCATCCCGATGTTGATGAAGGCGTGCCAGAAGAAGATTGCGCCCATGCCCACGGAGAGCACGGCGCCGAATCGGTCCTTCGCGCTCGCGGCGATCTTCAACGCCCAGAGGACGAGAAAGAGATAGAGCGCGATGAGCGCCATGGAGCCGAAGAACCCGTGCTCCTCGGCCCATACGGCGAATGGGAAATCGCTGTGCTGATCCGGCAGGAAGCCGTGCTGATTCTGGGTGCCCTGGAGAAAGCCCTTGCCTATCCAGGTGCCGCTGCCCACCGCGACCAGGGACTGACACGCGTGCCATCCACCGGACAGCACGCGTTCGCCGCATGGGTCGAGAAACGACTCGAACCTCCGTTTCTGATAATCGTGGAGCAGGTACCTCCACGTGAGGGGAACGGAGGCGGCGAACACGACCGCGATCGTCAGGAGCGAGCGCAGCTTCAACCGCGTCATGAGCATGATGCTCGCGAAGATGAACGCGAGGATGCTGGCCGTGCCGAGATCGGGCTGCCGCAGGATGAGCACGATCGGCACGGCGACGATGGCGCCGGGCACCACGAGATCCTTGAGCGTGCGCCCTTCGGTGCGGGGATCGTTGTGGAGGTACTTCGCCAGGGCGATGACGAGGAGGATCTTCATGAACTCGCTCGGCTGGAAGCTGAACGAGCCGATGGGGATCCAGCGTTGCGAGCCTCGGATGTTCCTGCCCAGGAGGAACACGAGCATGAGCGCGGCCAATCCGATGCCGAATGCCACGTAGCCGAATCGCTCGTAATGCCGGTAGTCCACGGCGGCCGCGAGCACCGCGAGGCTGGCGCCCAGCGCGAGCCAGTAGATCTGCTGGATGTACAGATCGGCAATCGCGGGGCCCGGGGCGGCGCTCGTCGCGCTGTAGAGATTGACCACTCCGACGACGGCGATTGCGCAGGTCGTGACGAAGAGCGGCCAATCGAAGGCTTCGCGGACGCGTTGACCGAGGACCGTCGCCATCAGTGGCTCCTCTGCGCTCCGGAAGGAGCGCCGGTCGGGCGCGGCGCACGCGACGGCTGCGCCTCTTGCGGCTCGGTGGGATCGCTCCGCCGCGGGCCGAGATACTCGTTGATGATCTGGGTCGCGATCGGAGCGGCGAATCGCCCACCGTCGCCGCCGTGCTCGACGAGGACGACGACCACGATCTCCGGGTCCTCGACGGGGGCGTAGGCCGCGAACCAGGCGTGCGGCCGATTGTAGAACCAGGCGCGGCGCGGGTCGTCGCGCGGCATGCGCTGCTGCGGGACCTGTGCGGTGCCGGTCTTTCCGCCCATCGAGACCGCGCCGGCGATGAGCGCGTCGTGCGCGGTGCCGTTCGGGTCGGTGAGCACGCCGGCGAGCGTCCGGCGGATGAAGTCGAGGTGCTGCGGCGCGACGCGGATGCGTCTGCGGACGCGCGGAGGGAACTCCTCGAGCACGGTGCCGTCGGGCGCCTCCACCCGCTGCACGAGCTGCGGGACGTACAGCGTGCCGCCGTTGACGATCGACGCGTACGCGAGCCCGAGCTGCAGCAGCGTCGCGCGCACGTTGCCTTGACCGATGGCGGCGCTGAGCGTCGCGCCGAGGCGGAAGGCCCCGTCGCGCTGCAGGTACCAGCTGCGGGTCGGCACGAAGCCCGACGCCTCCGTGGCGATCCCGACGCCCGACCGGCGCCCGAAGCCCATGTCCACCGCGTAGCGCGCCAAGCGGTCCATGCCGACGAGCTGCGAGATTTGATAGAAGTAGATGTTGCACGACTGAACGAGGGCGCTCGACATGTCGACCTCGTCGTGGTCGTGGCTGCAGCGAAAGATGCGGCGGCCGAACTCGTAACGTTGCTCGCACTCGTACGAGACGCTCGGATCGATGACCGAGTCGCCGAGCGCCGCGAGCGCGGTGAACACTTTCCACGTCGAGCCCGGCGGATAGTGCTCGTAGACGGTGCGGTCGATGAGCGGTCGGAACGGATTGTCGAGCAGCTCTCGGGCCTGCTCGCGGTCGAGGCCGGTGGAGACGAGGTTGGGGTCGTACGCGGGCTTCGAGAACAGCGCGAGCACGCGCCCGCTGCGCGCTTCGAGCACGACGGCCGCGCCCACCGGGTGCCCGCGGAACGCGCGCTCCACGATACGCTCGAGCCCCATGTCGAGCGTGAGCACGAGGTCGCGACCGGGGACCGGCTCGCGACGCATGCGCTCGGCGGGCGGCATCCCCGGCACGCGGTCGCGCCGCGACATCCCGCTCGAGTCCACGTAGACCTTCTGGAAGCCGCGGCGCCCGCGCAGATACGCCTCCCACGAGCGCTCGATGCCCGAGCGCCCGACGCTGTCGCCGGCGCGGTAACCCTGTTCGCGCAGGCGGTCGAGCTCCTCCGCGCTGACCTCGTTGAGGTACCCGACCGAGTGGGCCGCGAGCGTGCCGTAGGGGTACTGTCGGACGGGCACGGAGACGACGTCGACCCCACGCAGCTCGCGCCTGTGCGTCTCGAGCGTCGCGAGCTGGTCGCGCGTGATGTCCTCGAGGACGAGGTACTGCCGGAACGCGCGCTCGTCGGTGGCGTCCTGCAGCCGTTGCTTCACGGCGGTGACCTGCTCGTCGGTCAGGCCGAGCCAGGAGGCGAGACGGCCCAGGTCGCGGTCGATGTCGACGTAGGCGGGCGTGATGTAGACGTTGAACGCGGGACGATTGGTCGCGACCGTGTTGCCGAGCCGATCGCGGATGATGCCGCGCGTCGAGCGCAGCTCGATCGTCCGCATGACGTTGCCGCGCGCCCGCGCGCTCCAGTGATCGGACTCGAGCACCTGGAGCTGCACGAGACGCCCGAGGAGCAGAGCGAACGCGACGAAGACCGCGACGACCATCGCGCGAAGGCGAGGCCGGAACTCGTCCACCTCTCGACGCGGCGAGAGGAGGTTCTTCACGCCGGCTCTCCGCCTTCGTCGCGGCGGCGCGTGGCCGCGGCGTCGACGCGCCGAACGACGGCGAACACGAGCGGCGCGGTCACGGCCGTCGCGATCGCGGGCCCGACCAGCGCGAGCACGGTCGCGCCGAGCGTCGCGTCGTCGAGGATGTACCTGCGCTCGAAGATCGCGCGGAGCGCCAGGATGATGCCGCCGGAGAGGAGCCCGGCCATGAACGTGAGACCCATCTGGAAGAGTCGCCCCTGCAGGAACAGCCGGACGCCCGCCGCGCGCGAGAAGAGGAAGAGCGTCACGGCGACGAACGTCTGGAGGCCCATCGGGCTTCCCGAGAACGAGTCGAGGAAATAGCCGAGCACGAACGCGATCGCAGCGCCGCGTGCGAGCGGGATGTCGTGGACGCCGAGGTAGATGAGGAGCGGCAGGACGAGGATCGGCGTGAAATCGCCCAGCGGCAGGACGTGCCCGAGCGCGGCCTGCACCACGAGCAGGACGAAGCCGAGCACGACGAGCGCGACGTTGCGCATCGCTCAGGGCTCTCCCCGTTCGTGCCGAGCTCGTCGAAGCACGCGATTGCGCCTCTCGACTCCGCTCGGGGCGAACGGATGGAGGTAGGTGGTCACGGCTCCCGGTCCTCGCGGTCGCGCGGCTCGCGCGCGAGCTCGGCCGCCGCGCCGGTGCCCGTGGGGCCGGTCAGCACGAGCACCTCGCGCAGCCGCGAGAAGCTCACGGCGGGCGCAACCTCCGCCTCCTGCCACATGCCGAACTCGCGGCGCACCACGCGCTCGACGCGACCGACGCGGAGGCCCGCGGGGAACCGGTGCCCGAAGCCCGAGGTGACGAGCGTGTCGCCGACGCGCACCTCGTCGGCGCGCAGCAGGTACTCGATCTGGCAGACGTACCGGTCGCGTTGCCCCGTGCCGCGCAGCACGCCGCGCGTCCCGTTGCGCTCGCTGACGACGTCGACGGCGCTCGTCGCATCGGCGAGGAGCAACACGTCGGAGTAGCGGCCCCACGCTCGACGGATCTGACCGACGAGACCGTCGGGCGTGATCACCGGCATGCCGGTGCGAACCGATTGGCGGTCGCCGCGATCGAGCCGCAAGCGGACCACGCGGAAGAACGGCGAGATCTCCTTCGCCACGACCTCGGCGGAGATGGCTTCGCCCGAGAAGCGCTCCCGCAGGTTGAGGAGGCGGCGCAGCCGGCGGTTCTCGGCGGCTTGCTCGAGCAGCCGCGCGTTCTCCTGTGCGAGGCGTGCCGCTTCGCTGCGGAGGCGATCGTTGTCCTGCTTGGTGTCGACCAGATAGACGTAGTCTTCCCAGACCGCGCTGACGCCGACCGCGAGCCGTGTCGCGACGTACTGGATGGGCGAGCTGACCTGCAGGATGACGCGATCGAAGACGTTGGCCTGCGCGGGGTCCTTGAGGTTCGCCTTGAGGAAGAAGAACGGGATCGCCAGCAGGACGATGCAGATGACGGGATCCCGGAACCGCTTGAGGAACTCCACGACTGCTCTTCACGACCTCTTTGCGGCCGCCCCCGTAGCCGCGTCGGGCCCGCTGGCGCGCGACGCTGCGGTGCGGCGATGCCGCACCCTCTACGCGGAGCGTCAGCTGATCGCGACCTCCTTCAAGAGATCGAGGTGATCGAGGGTCTTGCCGGAGCCGAGCACGACGGCGGAGATCGGGTCGTCGGAGACCATCACCGGCAGACCGGTCTCTTCGCGGAGCAGAACGTCCAGGTTCTTGAGCAGCGCGCCGCCCCCGGTGAGCACGATCCCCTTGTCGACGATGTCGGCCGAGAGCTCGGGCGGGGTCTTCTCGAGCGCGAGCATGACGGCCTCGACGATCGCGTTGATCGGCTCGGAGAGCGCATCGCGGATCTCGTCGCTGTTGACCACGACCGTCTTGGGGATGCCCGCGACCAGATCGCGCCCCTTGACCTCCATCGTCTCGACCTCGTAGCCCGGGGCCGCGTTGCCGATGGAGACCTTGACGCGCTCGGCCGTCTGCTCGCCGATGAGCAGGTTGTACTTGCGCTTCATGTACGCGACGATCGCGTCGTCCATCTTGTCGCCGCCGACGCGCACGCTCTGCGAGTAGACGATGCCGGCGAGCGAGATGATGGCGACCTCCGTCGTGCCGCCGCCGATGTCGACCACCATGTTGCCGGACGGCTCGGTGATCGGGAGGCCGGCGCCGATCGCCGCAGCCATGGGCTCTTCGATGAGGAAGACCTCGCGCGCGCCGGCGCTCTCGGTCGACTCCTTGACCGCGCGTTTCTCGACCTCGGTGATGCCGAACGGGACGCACACGATGATGCGCGGCTTGACCATCGTGCGGCGGTTGTGCGCGCGCGTGATGAAGTACCGGAGCATCGCCTCGGTGATCTCGAAGTCGGCGATGACACCGTCACGCAGCGGGCGCACGGCGAGGATGCTCCCCGGCGTGCGGCCGAGCATCTCCTTGGCCTCTTTGCCGACCGCGAGCACCTTCTTCCCGCCCCGCCCGTCGCGCTGCACGGCCACGACGCTCGGCTCGCACGACACGATCCCCTTGCCCCGGACGTAGACGAGGGTCGTCGCCGTACCCAGGTCGATCGCCAGGTCGTTGGAGAACAGGCCGTAGAGCCAGTCGAGGAGCATGCCGGTGGGTTCCCGAGGCCGAGCAGTCGCAGGCGGTCACGCCCTGCACGCGAAAAAGCCGGAAAATGCTGGGCGAAATAGGTGCGCCCGATTGAAAGGGAGCCCTGTGGTAGCAAAGCCCCCCCGCGGGATCAAGCGTGGCGGCCGAACCGCGGGGTGGGTCGTACACGGCGCTTGCGGGGCGGCGCGGGGCGGCTAGGGTTGCGGCCCTTCGGACGGGAACAGCCATGTTCGAGCGAATCGGCAAAGGCGCGCAGGGCATCCTGCTCGCCATCTTGGTGGTGCTCCTCGGGAGCGTCTTCCTCATCAACTTCGGGCCTCAGTCGGAGGGCTGCAAATCGGGCGGCTCCACCGGGTACGCGGCCACCGTGTACGGCGAGACGATCAGCGACGCCGACTTGCGCGGCGCGATGGCCATGGCCGGCTTCAACCGGATGAGCACGTCGGTCGTCGGCCAGCTGCGCCGCAAGACGCTCGATGGTCTCATCGAGCGCGAGCTGCTCGTGCGCGAGGCGCGGCGGCTCGGGATGGGCGCGACGGAGGAAGAGGTCGACGACGCGATCGTCGCAGGCCGGCTCCACTTCTCGGTGCCGAGCACCGAGGCGACCGGCTTCATGTGGAACGAGACCTTGCGCGTCGACTTCAGCGACGACGACGGTCGGTTCCAGTACGAGCAGTTCCAGCGCTGGGTGCAATACGGCCTGCGCCGCTCGATCGCGGAGTTCAAGGAGCAACAGACGGCCGAGCTGCTCGCGTTCCGCATGCGCCAGGCGATCCGCGCGGGCGTGCGCGTGAGCGAGGACGAGGTCTGGGACGACTACGTGCGGCGCGAGGAGCAGACGGGGATCCGCTACATGCGCTTCTCGAAGCTCTGGTTCCGCGAGAACCTGCAGCCGACCTCCGAGGAGATCGATCGGTGGGTCACGCAGAACCAAGCGGAGGTCGACCGCGAGTACACGCGCCAGCGCTTCCGTTACACGGGCCTGGAGAAGCAGGTCCGCGCGCGGCACATCCTGATCAAGGCCGGCGAAGACGCGACCGACGAGGTCCGCGAGGCCGCCCGTACGCGCGCACAAGCGTTGCTGGCCCAGGCCCGCGAGGGCGCGGATTTCGCGGCGCTCGCACGCGACAACAGCGAAGACACCGGCAGCGCGAGGCGCGGCGGGGACCTCGGATACAACCCACGTGGGCGCATGGTCGAGCAGTTCGACCAGGCGATGTTCTCGCTCGCTGCCGGACAGATCACGCCGGAGCTCGTCCAGACGCGCTACGGCTTCCACATCATCAAGGTGGAGGGCGTCCGCGAGGGCGACGTGCCGGAGCAGGAAGCCAAGCGCGAGATCGCCGAAGGCCTCTACCGCAACCGGCGCGCCGAGGAGCTCGCCCGCGAGCAGTCCACGCAGGCGTTGGCGTCGCTCCGCGATGGACAGACGCTCGCACAGATCGAAGCGACGATCCGCGAGCGGTTCGCGCCTCCGTCCCGCCCGCGTCCGGCGACGCCCGACCCGGCTGCTGCCGACGGCGGGGCTCCGACGGCGGACGGTGGCACCCCCGAGCCTGCCGCCCCTCCCGAGGAAGAGGACGAGCTGCGCCCTCGCGCGGAGGAGTCCGAGGCCTTCACCCGAGGCGGCACGCCCGTGCCGGGTCTGATGGAGCCCGCGGCGCTCGTCCGTGCCGCGTTCGAGCTGACTCCCGAGGCCCCGTTGCCGTCGGAGGCCATCCGAGCCGGCGACGACTTCTTCGTGATCCAGCTGAACCCCGAGCTTCGCAAGCAGGCCGAGCGCGCCGAGTTCGATCGCGAGCGCGACAACCTCACCGCCCAGTTCCTGAGCGCGAAGCAGCGCGAGACGCTGCGCCAGCACATCGAGGCGCTCCGCTCCGCGGCCGAGGCGACCGGCGACATCGTGATCAACGAGACGTGGCTCCGCGAGCAGGAGCAGGCGACCGAGGGCGGCGACGAAGGCGAGCAGGCGAGCCTCCGGCACGGCCTTTCCGGCGCATTGGCGCTGCTTTCCGAGCCGCGACGACGCCGTCGTGCGCGCGGGCATACGTCCGCGTAGCCTGATCGTATGCCCCAGAGCTTGGTGCGTCGCGCGCCGCGCAGGCGATCCTCGGACCGGCCGAGCACCGTCGAGGGGCGCGCGCTCCCGCTGCGCGTCGCGCGCCGGACCCTCGGCAACGGGCTGAGGGTCGTCGCCGTCGAGCAGCCGCACCTGCACCGCGTCGCGATCGAGCTCCTCTGCCGCGTCGGGTCTCGCTACGAGACGAGCCAGACCAACGGGCTGTCGCACTTCCTCGAGCACATGCTCTTCCGGGGCACGCGGCGTTTCCCGTCGCACTTCGCCCTGGCGGACGCCATCGAGCGTCTCGGCGCGACGCTGATGGCCACGACGTACCCGGACTACACGACGTTCGAGGTCAGCGTCCCGCCGTCGGCGCTCGATGACGCGTTGGCGATCTTCGCGGATGTGATCGCGAGCCCGTCATTCCTGGATCTCGAGGTCGAGAAGGGCATCGTTCGCGAGGAGATCCTCGAGGATCTCGACGAGAACGGGCGCGACGTCGACGCGGACAACCTCGTACGGAGGCTGCTCTTCGGGGCGCATCCCCTCGGGCTCCGCGTGACGGGCGGCTCGCGCAACATCACGCGCTTCGAGGTGCCCGACCTCGAGGCCCATCGCCGGCGCCACTACGTCGGACGCAACCTCGCGCTCTCCGTCGCGGGCGCGGTGACGGCCGAACAGGTGTTCGCGGCCGCCGAGCGTCGTCTCGCGCGCCTGGACGCCGGGCGCCGCATCACCGCGCGTGCGCCCACGTCCATCGCGCCCGGTCCGCGGTGCGAGGTGCACGACAGCCAGGGCAACCAGAGCGACGTCCGCATCTCGTTCCGCACGTTCTCGGAGCGCGACCCGCGCATGCC
>JADZFZ010000189.1 GCA_020854145.1 Deltaproteobacteria bacterium
ACGGTCGCGGATCTCGCGGCGTTCCTGTGCGAGTTCAACCGCACGCACGCCGACGACCCGGTGCGTTTCGTCGGCTTCGACAATCGCCAGCCGTGGATCGACGAGCCCGCGCTGCGCGAGTGGTTGGGCCGAGTGGTACCTGCCGAGGGCACGGAGCTCGCCGACGGGCTCTCGACGTGCTTCGGCGTCGGGTACGCCGACGAGATGGCGTTCTTCTCGGATCCGAACGTGATGGCGATCTTCATGGGCATGGCGACGACGGGCGAAGAGGACCACGTGGCATGCGTCGCCGGCGCGAGCGCGCTCTCCGGCTTCATGCGGAGCCGGCGCGACGAGCTCGTCGACGCGAGCGGCGAAGACGAGTGGGAGCGCATGCGGCTGGCGCTCGTGCGCATCGAGAGCTTCGACACGCAGGCGTATCACTTCTTCGGCCGCGGGCAGGGCGCGCTCGGGCAGTCCGCGCGCGACGCGGCCATGGCGGACGTGCTGCTGACGCTGCGACGGCTGGATCATCCCGGCAGCCGGACCGTCCTCTGGGCCCACAACTATCACGTGTCCCGTAACAGCGACTCGATCGAGGGAGTCACCGCGTACCGAGGCGCCGTCAACATCGGGACGCTCCTCGCGCGCGAGCCGAGCGTCCGCTACGTGGCCATCGGGCTGAGCGCGTACGACGTGCGGTACGACTGGCTCGCTGGGCCCGACCAGTACCTGCACGACAGCACCGAGGCAGTAGAGCGGATGCTCCACGACCTCGAGCAGCCGTACCTCTTCGTCCACTTCGCGGAGGCATCCGTGGGCGGCGGCTCGCTCATCGAGCCCGACGGCCTCCATCTCGTCAGCAGCGAGGGCATGATCCCGCGCGAGCACTACGACGGCCTGCTGTTCCTCGACGTGTCGCATCCGCCGACGTGGGTCGGTGGCACGTCGCCGTTCGGGATGTTGCCTGGCATGTGAGCCCGGTCCCCGTGGTCCGGCCCGATCACGCCACCGCGCCGTAGCTCCGCAGCTTGCGCCACAACGTGTTGCGCGCGACGCCGAGCACGCGCGCAGCCTCCGACTGCGAGCCGTCGCACGCGTCGAGCACGCGCAGGATGTGCTCGCGCTCGACCGCTGCGAGAGTCCGCAGGCCTTCGTCGTCGCGCGACGCTCCCTCACGAAGGGCGGCAGGGGAGGAGGCGCGGAGGATCCCCTCCGGCAGGTCCGTCTCGTCCACCTCGCGACCCGTCGCGAGCGCCGCTCCGTGTCGGACCACGTTCTGCAGCTCGCGCACGTTGCCCGGCCACGCGTACTCGACCATGCGCTTCTTCGCACGCGCCGAGAAACCTCGCGCCTCCGACCTTTCCTCCGCGAGGAAGTGCGCGGCGAGCGGCAGGATGTCGTCGCGCCGCTCGCGCAGCGCGGGCACCTCGAGCGTCAGCACCGCGAGGCGATAGAAGAGATCCTCGCGGAACGAGCCATCTCGCACCCGCTCGGCCAGGTCGCGGTGGGTCGCGGAGACCACCCGCACGTCGACCGCGAACGATCGGTTCTCGCCCACTCGTCGGACCTCGCCGTCTTGCAGCACGCGCAGCAGCTTCGCCTGGAGCGACTGTGGCATCTCGCCGATCTCGTCGAGGAACAAGGTCCCGCCGCTCGCGGACTCGAAGAGACCCGATCGCGCGACGGCCGCTCCCGTGAACGCACCCTTGCCGTGACCGAACAGCTCCGACTCGAGCAGCTCCGCGGGCAACGCCGCGACGTTGACCGCGACGAACGGCTTCTTCGCGCGCGCCGAGCTCGCATGGAGGATGCGCGCCACCACCTCCTTGCCGGTGCCGGTCTCGCCCCACACGGCCACGGGCGCGTCGCTCTTCGCGAAACGCGCGACGCGCTTGAGCAACGTCTGCATCGACAGGCTCTTGGCGACGACGTGCGTCGCGCCCTTCAGCCGTGGTGCGAGCGGGACGAGCCCGCAGACGCTGCACGTGGCATCACAACCCTTGCGTTCCATGTGTTCCATCTTGGAACGAGAGGTGGAACAGGTCCAGCCGCCGAGACGGCGAGCTGAAGGGCGGCAGATGCCGCCGCCGTTGCATCCTCGCTGGCACGAACGATGCGTTTCGACGGGCATCATGCTGGATCGCACCCAAACCGTCGCATCCGTCGTGCTCGACCACTCCGAGTGCGCCGAGGTCTTCCAACGTCATCGCATCGACTACTGCTGTCACGGCGACACCTCGATCGAAGCTTCCGCGAGGACGCGAGGCCTCGACGTGGAGACGCTCGTCGACGAGCTGTCGCGCGCCATCGCCGAGCGCCGCGGCGACCGTCGAGACGACCCGCGTACGCTCTCGACAGCCCGTCTCGTCGCGCACATCGTCTCGAAGCACCACGAGTACCTCCGCAAGGTCTTGCCGTTCCTCGACGCGCTCGCGCAGAAGGTCGGGCGCGTCCACGGCGAGCACGATCCGCTGCTGCGCGACCTCGCGAGCGCCGTCAACGAGCTCGGCTCGGCGCTGTTGCTCCACCTCGACGAAGAAGAGCTGAAGCTGTTCCCCGCGCTCGTGGCCGCCGAGCGCAGCTCCGACGTCCTGCGCGCGTCGTTCGCGTCGATGGTGGACGACCACCTCGCGGTCGCGTCGCTCCTGACGCGAATCCGCGTCGCGAGCCGCGACTTCACGTTGCCCGACTGGGCGTGCAACAGCTACCGAACGCTGTTCGCCGAGCTCGCGCAGCTCGAGGCCGACATCTTCACGCACGTCCATCTCGAGAACCACGTGCTCATGCCGCGTTTCCAGACGGATGGAGCCGCGCGCGCGGAGGCCTCGACCGCAGGCTCGTGACGCGCCGCCACGCCTCAACCGGCGTCGCGATAACCGCGGGGCCTGCGCTCGAGCGCCTCCTCCGCGGCGAGCCGGTCGCTCGCTCTCGCGATCTCGCCGGATACGGAGCCGCCGCAGCCCGGGCACTGCGCGAGCCCGGGCGCGAGGGACGTTCCGCACGCCGGATCGGAGCACACGAACGAGACCGACCTGCGGCCGAGCCACGCCGCTCCGAGCGCCATCGTCGCGGGGACCAGATACGCCAGCACGACCGATCCTCGGATCGCGTACGCCGTGAACGCGATCCCAGCGACGGCGCCCATCGCCAGGCCGAGCCACATCCGGTTCTGACGCACGCGAAACACGGGACGCCCCGTGTTCGGCGCGCGCCATCGCGCCGAAGCGCCGGGGATCGCCGCCACCGCGTCGTCGGACAGCGGCTGGATCATCCAGGCCTCGAGCCCCTCACGCGTCTGCTCGTCGGGATCGGTCGCGGGTAGCCCGAGCCGGCTCCGCAGCTCGACTCTTCGGAGCTCGCTCGTCGCGCGTCGGAACGCGTCGCGCGGCTCCGAGCGGAGGAGCTCGGCGACTCGGTCGGCCTCGTCGCGTCCGCGCGCGCTCACCTGCGCTGCGAGCAGCCAGCTGAACGACGCCGGCGAGATCACGCCCACGCTCGTCACCCAGCGCGTCGTGTGGACCATGCGTCCTTCGATGTGGGACTCGGCGTGGCGGCGCAGCGCCTCGTTGGCGAGCAGGACGCCGAAGCCGAGGTAGCAGGCGGTGACGTCGAGCAGCATCTCTTCGAGCTCGGGATCGGCCTGCGGCAGGTTGCGGTGCACGCGATAGGCGCGCGCCACCTCGCGAACGGCCCAGGCCACCAGGCGCTCTTTGTCGCGCAGGTCGATCTCGGGCGCGACGAAGCGGAACACCCCATCGCCGATCCCGACGAACCCGACCGGCAAGACCGCGGGTCCCGCGTCCGCCACGTCGGCCGCCGGCGCAGCGCAACCGGGCTTGGCGCACCCGCCGCGTCCTCCGCCGCAACCGCGCGGGCCGGGAATCGCCTCGTCCTCGAGATCTTCGAGCGCGACGAGCTCGACCTGCACGTCCTCGAAGAGCGCGTCCCGCAGCAGCCGACGCGCGAGCCGAGCGAAGCTGGCCTCGTCGGCCTCGAAGCGGTCGGGAAAGAAGCGCTCGGTCGGCTCGACGATCGGCGCGCCGAGGAAGCCCGTCGCGCCTCCTTCCTTCACGAGCTCGGCGAGCGCGTCGAGCAGCGCCTCTCGCTCGTCGGCCGGCGGCAGCAGTCCCCCGTCGGCGGGCTGCGACGCGGTGGGCACTGCCCCCATCGTCAGCCCGTCGGCTCGGTCTTCTTGCTCGCGTCGTTCGCGCCCTCGGCGTCCGTGCCGGCGGGCAGCTGCGCAGGCACGATCGCGAGCTCGACGCCGTCACCGCCGGCGTCGATGCGAATCGTCCCACCGTCGACGAGATCCCCGAAGAGGAGCCGCTCCGCGAGCGGCTTCTTGATCTCCTCCTGGATCACGCGGGCCATCGGGCGCGCGCCCATGAGCGGGTCGAATCCCTTCTTCGCGAGGTACGCACGCGCGGCACGGGTCAGCTCGATCTTCACCTTCTTGTCGGCCAGCTGCGCGGCCAGCTCGTCGATGAGCTTGTCGACGACGCGCCCGATCGACTGCTCCGAGAGCGGCTCGAACACGATCCACGCGTCGAGCCGGTTGCGGAACTCGGGCGAGAACGCCTGCTCCACGGCCTTTCGGGACTTGTCGGTGACGCTCGGCTCGCCCGTCGGGAAGCCGACCGACCGTGCGCTGATGTCGCGTGCGCCCGCGTTGGTCGTGAGGATGAGGACGACGTGGCGGAAGTCCGCCTTGCGACCGTTGTTGTCCGTGAGCGTCGCGTGGTCCATCACCTGGAGCAGGATGTTGAAGAGGTCGGGGTGCGCCTTCTCGATCTCGTCGAGCAGCACGACGGCGTAGGGCGACCGACGCACGACGTCGGTGAGCAGGCCCCCTTGATCGAAGCCGACGTAACCAGGCGGCGCACCGATGAGGCGCGAGACGCTGTGCTTCTCCATGTACTCGGTCATGTCGAAGCGGACGAACTGCACGCCGAGGATCTTCGCGAGCTGCTTCGCGAGCTCGGTCTTGCCGACGCCGGTCGGCCCCGAGAAGAGGAAGTTGCCGATGGGCTTGTCGCCGGCGCGCAACCCGGTGCGCGAGAGCTTGATGGCGGTCGAGAGCGCGTCGATGGCCTTGTCCTGCCCGTAGATGACCTTCTTCAGCTCGACCTCGAGGTTCGCGATGGCGCGCTTGTCGGTCGTCGAGACGGTCTTGGCAGGGACCTTCGCCATCTTCGCGACGACGGACTCGACGTCGCGGGTCTCGATCGTCTGCTTGCGCTCGCTCTCGCCGAGCAGGCGGTTGGCTGCGCCGACCTCGTCGAGCACGTCGATCGCCTTGTCCGGCAGGAAGCGCTCGTTGACGTAGCGCGAGGACAGCTCGGCCGCAGCGCGCACGGCGTCGTCCGAGTACTTCACCTCGTGGTGCTTCTCGTAACGGCCGCGGAGGCCCTCGAGGATCTTCACCGTGTCCTCGATGGAGGGCTCGTCGATGTCGATCTTCTGGAACCGACGGCCGAGGGCGCGATCGCGCTCGAAGGACGCCTTGAAGTCCTGGTGCGTCGTCGAGCCGATGCACGGCAGCTCGCCCTTCGCGAGCACCGGCTTGAGCAGGTTCGACGCGTCGATCGAGCCGCCGCTCGTCGCGCCCGCACCGACGATCATGTGGATCTCGTCGATGAAGAGGATGGCGTGCTCGTCCTTCGCGAGCGCGTCGATGACGGCCTTCAGCCGCTCCTCGAACTCGCCGCGGAACTTCGTGCCGGCGAGCACCGAGCCCAGATCGAGCGAGTAGATCGTCGCGTCCTCGAGGAGCTTCGGCACCTTCTTCTCGGTGATCGCGAGCGCGAGCCCCTCGACGATCGCCGTCTTGCCGACGCCCGGGTCCCCCACGAGCACGGGGTTGTTCTTCTTGCGGCGGCAGAGCGTCTGGATGATGCGCTCGAGCTCGTTGGCTCGGCCGATGAGCGGGTCGATCTTCCCTTCGGTCGCGCGCGCGTTGAGATTGATCGTGTAGGCCTCGAGCGGGTCGTCGGGCTTCGACGATCCGTCCTCGTCGCGATCACCCGCGGGCTCCTCGACCCCGCGAGGATGGCCGCCCTCTTCGTCACGCACGGTCCGCCGCGTGGGAACGTTCTTGTTCTTCGTGACGCCGTGCGAGATGTACCGGAGGATGTCGAGCCGCGTCGCACCCTGCTGCCGCAGCAGATAGACCGCTTGCGACTCCTGCTCCCGCAGGAGCGACGCGAGGACCACCCCGCCGTCGATCTTCTGCTTGTCGGCGAAGTGGACGTGCGAAGCCGCACGCTGCAGGACGCGCCAGAAGGCGGCGGTCTGCTTCGGCTCGGGCTCGGTCCCCTCGGGCAACGCCTCGACCGAGTCGAGGAACGAATCGAGCTCGCGCGCCAGATCCTCTTCGTTGATGCCGACACCTCGAAGGATCCGAATCGCCGTCGGATCCTGGCAGAGCGCGAGGAGGAGGTGCTCGAGCGTCAGGTACTCGTGGCGACGTCGTTGCGCCTCGGAGAGCGCGAGCTCGAGGGTGCGCTTGAGGTCGTGCGTGATGGACATACCGCCGGAGATGATGCGGCCGTGGCCGCAGATGTCGAGTGGGTCAGTGGGCGTCGCCCGAGCCCTCGTCCCGCTCGTCCGCCGGCTCGAGGGTCACGAGCAAGGGATACTCGGCCTCCGCGGCGGCGTGGAGGGTCTCGGCGACCTTCGTCTCCGCGATCTCGTGCGTGTAGATGCCGGCCACGCCGACCCCGTTGTGATGGACGTGCAGCATGATCGCGGTCGCGTCGTTCTCGTTGTGCCGGAAGATCGTCATCAGCACGTCCACGACGAACTCGCGCGTCGTGTAGTCGTCGTTGTGGAACAGCACCTTGTAGAGCTTGGGGCGCTCGAGCTTCTTCTTGGTCTTCGACTCCCGCTCGGTGACGACGATGCCGCCCGCGTCGTCGCGGTCTTTCCGCGTGCTCATGCGCGCCGTGATCCCTGCCGTTGCCACGCTTCGATCCCCTCGATCTGTGCTTCGCGCTCGGCCGCCAAGGCCCGCCGTAGCGCGCGGTCGAGCGCCTTATCCATGAACGCGTGCGCGCTGTGGGTCAAGACCGGCTCGAACCCGCGCGCGAGCTTGTGCTCTCCGTCCATCCCGCCTTCGAACACCGCGAGCCCACGACGGATGCACGCATCGATGGAGTGATAGAAGCAGACGTGGAAGTGCAGGAAGGGGTGCTCCTCGTGGCACCCCCAGTGCCGTCCGTAGAGGCGATGCCGCGAGACGAGGTTGAACGCCCCGGCCACGAGCCGCCCGTCCTTGGACGCCTCGACCACGTCGCAGCCCTCGGGCACCTTGGCGAAGAGCGTTCGGAAGAACGTGTCGTTGAGGTAGGCCCGACCCCAGTAGAGCCGGTCGAGGTGCGCACGGTAGAAGCCGTGGACGTCGCGCGCCCAGCGCCGCGGATCGGCAGCCAGCTCCTCGGTCGGGACCGTTCGAACGATGATTCCCTGTTTTGCGGCTTCTTTCCTCTCGCGCCGAGCCTGGTGGCGCCGCTTGGCGTCGAGGGTCGCGAGCCACGCTTCGTAGTCGGCGTAGCCGCGGTTCAGCCAGTGGAACTGCACCTGGTAGCGCGTCGTCAGACCAGCCTCCTCGAGCGCGCGTGCCTCTTCTTCCGTGCAGAACAGCACCTGCGTGATGCCGCACCCCTCTTCGCGTGCCAGCTCCAACAGCGTGTGCGCGAGGCTGCGTCGAAGCGGACCCGGATCGGCACCGGGCGCGACGAGCAGGCGGCGTCCGGTCGCAGGCGTGAACGGGATCGCGACGACTAGCTTTGGATAATAGTGTCTTCCTACGCGCGCGGCCGCGTCTGCCCACGACCAGTCGCGCGAGAAGTCGCCTTGGCTCGACGAGGTCATGTAGGCCGGCGCGGCCGCCACCAGGCGTCCGTCGCGGTGCACGGCGAGATGACGCGGAGACCAGCGAGCGCGTGCAGTGCACCCCGAGCGTTCGAGCGCATCGAGGAACGCCCAGCGCAGAAACGGCGGATCGTCGGGCCCGAGGAGGCCGTCCCAGCTCGCTTCGGAGATCTCGTCGATGCTCGAGTGAACGGAGAGCGTCTCGCTCACGACGCGCAGTGTACGCGGCGACGAGTCACCGGGCCGCAGGCCGCGCCGCGCCCCGCGGACGGTATGCGGCGGAGACCTCGATGGCGGTCGGCTCGGGCCGCGAAGTGAACGTCGTCCCCGTGAGCCACTGCTGCACGCAGCTCGCCACCTCGTCTCCGCCCTGGGCGCCGATCCACTGGGTCACGCGTCCCTGCGCGACCGCGAGCTGCACGCGACGTTCGCCGCGCCCGCCCGCCGGCAGTCGCTCGTCGATGCACGTCGTCAACGCGGCCCGACCACGAGAGAGCGCGCGCGTGGCCTCGGTACGCGTGAGCACGCCCGCCGTGCCGCGCACGCGGATCGTGACCGTGTGCCGCACGCGGGACGGAGGTGGTGTCGCGGGCGTCGCCGCAGGGGGCGGTCGTTGCCCGGTGAGCGCGCCGACGACGGCCTGTCCGACCTGTGCGGGGGCCTGCAAGATCCCGCCACCGGTCGCGCCCGGATCCAGCGGCGCGGGCCCACCGAGCAGCCCTTGTCCGGCGTCGATCACGCCGCCGCCGGCGCGAAGGACGTCCGCGGCGATCGGCGCTCCCGACACGGCCCCCGCGATCTGCGCGTCCGCTCCGCTGGTGCGAAACGCGATGGTGGCCGTGCCCGCACCGGCGTCGGCCGGCAGCTGCCACCGCGCGATCTCCTCGCGCACGCAGGCCGATGCAGCGCGAGGCGCACGCACCGAGACGATCTGCGCGTTGCGTCCCGCGGCTGGAGGCGGGACGGCGATCCGCACGGTCACGCGTTCGGCGCGTGCTCCGCTGCGGCTCACGCAGCCCGACACCGTCGCCCAGCTCTGCCCTGCCAGCTGGCGCACCGCGTCGGCGCGAAGCGTGCCGCCGACACGCGAGACCGTGACGGTCGCTCGGGTCGCACGAGCGGTCGGCGTCGCCTGCGCGAGGGCGCCGCCGACCGGCGTCGCGGCGACGAGCGCGACGAGGACGACGAGTTCGATGGAGCGAGCGGATCGGTGGAGCACGTCGAGCATCATGCATCGTCTTTCGCGCAGGGGCGCGACATCCTGCCCCGTGGGCCTCCGGGCCCTCGGTGCGCGACCG
>JADZFZ010000190.1 GCA_020854145.1 Deltaproteobacteria bacterium
CCCAAGAAGACGGAGCACGCCGGCGCGCACGCGGGCGAAGGCGGGCGCGGCCGGGAGGCGTCCCGCGCGTTCCGCACGCACGACGGCTCGCGCCGGGGAGACACGCGCGTCAACGCGCACCTCGAAGACCTCGTGACGGTCATCGCACGAATGGTGCGTTCGCAGATCGCCGCCGCGGCCGGCAACATCGGCGCGGTCGTGCCGGGCGCCATCCTGTTTCACAACGTCTGGTGGCGCGTGATGGGCCGCTCGTTCTTCGATGCCGACAAGGCGGCGCACACGCTCCACGATCATCACCCGTACCTGAGCGGCACGATCCCCTACGCGATGATGACCGGCTGCATCCTCTGGACGGCCAGCGTCTGCGCGGGATGGCTCGAGAACTGGGCCGTCTACCGTCAGATCCCGGAGGCCATCGAGGACCATCGTGTCGGGCGCTTCGTCGGCCGACGCGTCATGCGATGGCTGTCGCAGCTGTTCCTCAAGCACGTCTCGGGCTTCGGCGGCAACGTGTCGCTCGGCTTCATGCTCGGCCTGCTGCCGGTCATCGGCACGTTCGTCGGGCTGCCGGTCGACGTCCGTCACATCACGCTCTCGACCGGCACGCTCACGTTCGCCGCCTGCACGATGAGCCCGGCCCAGTGGCTCTCGGGTGAGTTCCTGTTCGCGGTGCTGGGGCTGGTCTGCATCCTCGCGTGCAACTTCGGCGTCTCGTTCTCGCTCGCGCTCGCCGTCGCGATGCGCGCGCGCGGCGCCAAGACCCGGGACGACTTCCGCCTCGCGGGAGCGCTGCTCCGCCGCTTGGTCAAGTCGCCTCGCGAGTTCATCCTTCCGCCACCGCAGAAGGCGGCTGCGGCGTCCGTGGCTCCTGCCGCGGGCGCCCGCGTGAGTGGATCCCATCGATGAGCATCACGACCCTCGGTCCCCAAGACGTCGAATGCACGGTGCTGACCTTCCGCGAAGGGCTGTTGTCGCCCGTCGGTCACGACCTGAAGCTCCGTGTCGAGAAGCTGCGCGTCGAGATCGCGGAGGCGCGCGACCGCGTCGAGGCGTTCCTCGATGCGCGATCGATCGTGGTCGTGTGCGCGATGCACGGCGACCAAGAGAAGCCCGACGCGTTGTCGGCCTCGGACCGCCGCGACATCGAAGCGCGCCTCCACAAGGAGATCCTCGAGGTGTCCCGTTACCCCGAGATCGGCTTCCGCTCGTCGTCGATCGAGCACCGAGACCTCGAGACCGTCGTACGCGGCGATCTCACGATCCGGGGCATCACTCGCTCGATCTCCCTGAGCTTCAGGCCAATCGACGGCGCGTCTCCATCGCCTTCGCGCGACCGGACCTCGTGCGCAGAGGTCGCCATCCGCCAGACGGACCTCGGCCTCAAGCCCTACCGCGCCATGCTCGGTACGCTGCGCGTCCGCGACGACGTGACCGTGCGCGTGCTCGCTCGTCCGGCCGCGCTCGCCCCGGCTGCGGGCTGACGCTGCCGGCCGGCCGCGGCGCTTGGCTCGCCCGCGCGGTCCCTCCTAGGGCGAGGGCATGCCTCGCACCTCGAGGGGGATCCGCGACGAGGACGAAGCGAGCGGCACGCCGAGCTGCCCCGTGGCGTTGGCGCCCCAGCAGAGCACGCGCCCCGCGAGCAGCGCGCACACGTGGGTCCGCCCGACGGCCAGGCGGCTCGCGTTGCGGAGCGGGGCGGAGTCCGCGGTGTCGATGACGGGCGATGCGGTGTGCGTCGGGGCGACGGACGCGGTGCCGCGCCCGAGCTCGCCGTTGAAGTTGGTACCCCAGCAGTAGAGCAGGCCATCGTCGCCGCGCGCGCAGCCGAGATCCCCGGAGATGGCGAGCGCTGGATAGCCGTCGTGCGCGATGAGGCCCTCGACCATCCTCGGCACGAGCACGTCGCGCGGCACGGAGAGCGTCGCGGGATCGACCGCGACCTGACCGAGGTCGGCCGCGCCCCAGCACCACGTTGCGCCTGCGGCGAGACGCGCGCACGTATGGAACGCGCCGCCGTCGATCTCGAGCACTCCGCTCGGCATGCTCACGGCCACGGCGCCAGGGTGTGGCTCGGCGTCCGCGGTGCCCAGGCCGAGCTGCCCTCGCTCGTTGCTGCCCCAGCAGTACACGGCGCCCGTCGAGGTGACCGCGCACGTGTGGGCGCTCCCGGAGCCGAGCGATGCGATCTCGGCGGGCGCCCCGGGCAGCCCGAGCACGGCGCCCGGCGTTCCGGTGGCGCCCGCCGGTGTCGGGCGTCCGAGCTCGCCGAGCGGGCCGCCGCCCCAGCAGCTCACCGTGCGTGCGTCGATGCCGAGGGCACAGGTGTGATTCGAGCCCGACGAGAGCTGCGCGATGCGCGTGAGGCCGCCGATGAGCTGTGGCGTCGGCGCCTCCGTTCCGAGGCTCGCCGCGCCGGCTTGGCCGCTGCCCCCGTCGCCCCAGCAGCGGACGGTCTCGTCGGCGAGCAGCGCGCACGTGTGGTGGACGCCGGCGCTCAGCGCATCGACGTTCGTCAGCCCGACGACCGGCCGCGGCACCGGCGAGCCCCCGTCGCAGCGGGTCCCGTCGCCGAGCTGGCCATAGTGGTTGTCGCCCCAGCAGACGACCGATCCGCTCCGGAAGAGGGCGCACGTGTGAAGGCCCCCGGCGGCGAGGTCGACGACGTCGCAGCTCATGCCTGCCTCGCACACCGACGCGGGCAGCGGCCCGGGATCCTCGCACGCAGGCAGCGCGGTGGGGCGGGCGTCGGGAGCGTCCGGCTCCGCGTCCCTCGCGTCGGGTGCGTCCGGCTCCGCGTCCGTCGCGTCGGGACCCCCGTCGGGCTCGGGCGCGGCATCGAGCGCAGGACCCGCGTCGCGCTCACTCGGCACGCCGCACGCCGGCGCGATGTCGGTCCCGGAGCACGCGGATCTCGGGATGTCCTCCGACCCGTCGGCGCTCCGGTCGTCGGTGCACACGACGCCGCCCGCGACCTCGAGCTTGTTCGGTGTCCGCGCGGGGCAGACGAAATCCGATCCGGGTGTCGTGGCTTCCGTGCCGTAGACGCAGTACGCGTGCCCGTCGATCTGGTGAAAGACGCCCTCACCGCAGCTGACGACGCTCGCATCGTCGCACCCCGGCTGGGTCGTTGCGCTCGCGCCGAGGAGCACGCCGCACAGGGCCCGAAGGACGCGCGGTGCCATCGGACCGCATTGTGCCCGATCGCACGCAGGGGCGCGCGGCCGGAGGCTGTCTCGCGCCACCTCTCGCTCGAAGGCCCCATCGCCGAGCGAGCCGCGCCGCCCCGGCTGCGGGCACGTCGGCGCTGAGGGCGCTGGCGTCGCGGGCGATGTCGAGCGAGGCTCCGCGTCCGATGTCCGAAGGCCCGTGGATTGGTCTCATCATGGGGAGCGAGAGCGACCTCGAGCACCTCGCTCCCGCGCGGGAGATGCTCGAGACGCTCGGCATCCCGCACGAGGTCCGCATCGTGTCCGCGCACAGGACGCCCGAGTGGATGTTCGAGTACGCCCAGAGCGCGGAGGCGCGCGGGCTGCTCGTGATCATCGCGGCGGCCGGCGGCGCGGCGCACCTGCCGGGCATGGTCGCGACGCGCACGCTGTTGCCCGTGCTCGGAGTGCCCGTGCCCGCGACGGCGCTCAACGGTCTCGATGCGCTGCTCTCGATCGTGCAGATGCCGAAGGGTGTGCCCGTCGGCACGCTCGCGATCGGGAAACCCGGTGCCGCCAACGCGGCCATCCTCGCGGCCGAGATCGTCTCGCTCCGTCACCCGGAGGTGCGCGAGCGCCTGCGCGCGTGGCGCGATGCGCGTACCGCCGAGGTGATGGCGCGGCGAGAGATCGCATGAGCACGATCCTCCCCGGCGCGACGCTCGGCATCCTCGGCGGCGGACAGCTCGGTCGCATGACGGCGATGGCCGCGCGCACGCTCGGCTACCACATCCACGCGCTCGATCCGGACCCGTCGTGCGCCGCGCGGTTCGTCGTCGAACGTTGCGTCGTGGGCGAGTTCGACGATGCCGAGCGCGCCGCCGATCTCGCGGCGCAGTGCGACGTCGTGACGCTGGAGATCGAGAAGGTCTCGATCGCCAGCCTCGAAGCGGCCTCGAAGCACGCTCCGGTTCGCCCGGGTCCGCACGTGCTGCACGTCGTGCAGGACCGCGAGCGGCAGAAGAGCTGGCTCGGGCGCAACGGCTTCCCCGTGGGACCGTGGCAGGCCGCCGGCGAAGCGGCGGAGATCGCCGCCGCCGTGGCGCGCTTCGGCCGAGTGTTCGTGAAGGCCACGGGCGGCGGTTACGACGGCCGCGGTCAGGTCGAGCTCGATGCGAGCGCGACGTCGGCCGACGCGACCGATGCGCTCCGATCGCTCGGCGGCGGACGGTGCGTGGTCGAGCGCGCGCTCGACCTGGCAGGGGAGCTCTCCGTGCTCGTCGCGCGACGCCCGTCTGGCGGCGCGATCGTCTTTCCGCCGGCGGTCAACCATCACGTGGATCGCATCCTCGCGTGGTCCGTGTTGCCCGGCGCAGTCGCTCCCGACGTCGCCTCTCGCGCGTCGGAGATCGCACGCGCCATCGCCGATTCCCTCGACGTCGTCGGTCTGCTCGTGGTCGAGCTCTTCCTGCTGAAGGACGGCACGCTGCTCGTGAACGAGCTGGCACCTCGACCTCACAACTCGTTCCACGCCACCGAGCTCGCGTGCGCGACGAGCCAGTTCGAGCAGATGGTGCGCGCCGTCTTCGATCTGCCGCTCGGCTCGGTCGAGGTTCTGCGTCCGGCCGCCATCGTGAACCTGCTCGGTGACCTGTGGCTGGGCGACGCGCCGCCTCCGTTCGATCGCGCCCTGGAGCTGCCCGGCGTGCGACTGCATCTCTATGGCAAACGGGTCGCACGCCCGGGTCGCAAGATGGGCCACCTGTCGGCGATCGGCGCCACCTCGGAGGAAGCCCTCGCACGCGTGCGCGAAGCCGCGAGCCGACTCGCGTCCCGCGGCTGAGCACCCCCTCAATTCGGCTGCACCGCGCTGCTCCGTTGCCTCGAGACCTGGTCGCGGTCCCGCGAGTGACGCCGGTAGAGATCGAGCGTCGCGCTCGTGCTCTCGTAGCGCCGGCGCACGGCGTCGAGCGGCTGTCCCGTCCGGTCGGCCTCCTCCCGCAATGCACGCGAGAGTGCGGCTGGGCCCGGGTTGCGGCACGCCGCGTACGCGGCGCCACCCTCGATCGCCGCCACGGC
>JADZFZ010000191.1 GCA_020854145.1 Deltaproteobacteria bacterium
CCGCGGAGCACCATCTCGAGCGCGCCGCCTCCGCGCGAGCCCGCGGCGAACGCGTCCCAGACCTCTTCGTCGGGCGTGTAGATGCAGCCGCCCTCCACCTCTTCGGGGCAGCCCACGTAGATCTTGAGATTGAGGAAGGCGCCGGTGATCGCGAGCTCGAAGACCGAATGACCGCCCGGGCGATAGTGAATCTCGAGCTCGCGCAGATTCGGAGGCACTACGACACCCGGCGCGGGGTAGACGATCTGCGGCCCTCCGGAGGCGGCGGGTGATCCACCGAACATCGACGGCGCATCGGCCGGCGCGCCGGGCCCGACGAAGACGCGCTCGGTGGGCACGGGGCCCGGCGGCGTGGGCGTGGGGGTCGGGCCCGGTCCGCCCTCCGGGCTCGGTGGCGGCGTGGTCGAGTCCGCGAACGTGAAGCCTGGGCCGTCGTCGTCGCCGCACGCAGCTAGAAGCAGCGAGACGAGCGAGACGGCCAATCCGAGGGAGCGCGGGTACGGCATGGGGGCCCAACCTCCGCAACCGACGTGCCCGAACCGGGATCCGCCGGCTGCAGGTCGCAGTGTCGCACGCGAAGCGACGCGTCCGCTCACGACTCGAGCCACGTGGTCACGGCCACGTGACCGGAATCACGGAGCCTGCACGACCTCGCGGTCGCGCGCGCCGACGAGCACGATGCGCTCCGGTGACGTGCCGGCGCGCCCGCTGAGGCTCACGGGGCGACCCGGCTCGAGGTCGATGTTGCCGAGCTTCAGCGGGTAGCCGGTGGCGGTGGTGCGCGCGAAGACGGAGAAGCGGCCGCGTGGCCCGGTCGAGGTGAACGTCCACACGTCGTCGGTGCGCGACGACATGGTGATGCGGCGTTCGCCCTCGACGTGCTCGTATCGTTCGCCGGTGAGCGCGAGCTCCGTGCGCACGACGTAGGAAAGCGTGTAGCGCATGGGCGGGCGCGCGCGCAGCAGCTCCCGCGTGTCGGGCCATCGAAGGTCGGAGAGCTGGATGAGCAGGTCACCGTCGCGGCCTCGTTGCGCGAAGACGCCCTCGAGCAGGACGCCCGGCTCGCGCGCGACGAGCGGCGCTCGGCCCGTGTAGAAGGCGAGCCCTTCGACGCACGAGTGAAAGACGTTGAAGAAGTCGTCCTCGGGGAACGTGTCGAGCTCGCGCGGGCACAACGTCGTCGTCATCCCGTTCCACCAAGCGCGTCCGGAAGGCACGCGCGCCATCGCTTGCGCGACCCGTTGGAACGCCGTCGTACGGAAGATCGGATCGTCGTCGAGCACGGCCTGCGCGACGCCGGGAGCCGCCGCCTGCGCGCACGTGGCCGTCACGACGACGGCGCCGACGGCGCGAAGCGTCCAGTGGCGCGCGCGCAGCCACGGACCGACCGTGCTCCCGATGGCCTCGACGGTGCGCGCACCGAAGTAGACGATGGACGGCAAGAGCGGCAACGCGTAACGCGCCTCGGTGTGCGGCGTGATGAAGAGCGCACCTCCGATCGAGAGGAAGACGCCGAGGAAGATCCCGTCGCCGTCCTTGGGCCAGAGCACCGCGAGCACGAGGCCCGTGCCCGCGAGCGCGAACGGGATCGGCCCGAGCGCCAGCATGCCCATCGACCAGTAGTCCCACGGGCTCTCGCCGCCGCGGTCCACGGCGGAGCCGGTCTTGAGGTCTTCGTAGATGCGGAAGAAACGTTCGAGGCTCGGGTCGCCGTAGACGTGCTCGAAGACCCAGCGGTGCGCCTGCACGAACATCACGAGCGCGACGAAGCAGGCGAGGAGCAGCCCGGTCCACGCGCGATCGTGCACACGCCAGCGACGCACCGAGACGTAGAGCTCGCCGACGAAGAACCCGGCGAAGACCGTGACCACGTTGTACCGGAGCAACGCGGTCATCCCCAGGAAGAAGCCACAGAGCGCGAACCATCCGAGATGGCGCCGGTCGCGACCCGCCAGGTACGCAGCGATCGCGGCGCTGATGGTCCCCGCCGTGATCACGTCGGTCATCACGTGCGCGCCGTAGCGGACGAAGAAACGATTCGCGACGAACAGCACCCCGCCGAAGAGCGCCGCCGTCCATCCGACCGGCCTCTTGAGCGCCCACACGACGGCGAGCGCAGAGAGCGCCGACATGACCGCGGCCTCGAGCGCCGTCGCGCGGAAGAGGCCCGCCATGCTGCTGCCGAGCGAGCGCGCGAGCTCGATGACGGGAGCGAGCAGCATCGCGAGCAGCGGCGGGCGCAAGTCGAAGTACTCGAGCTCGTAGCCCCAGAGGCGCATCGCCGATTGGCGGTACATGAACGAGTCGCAGTAATCGATACGCAGCGTGCACGCGCGGTAGAACGTGTACGCGAACGCGACGGCGATCAGCGCTCCGAAGAAGAGCGCGTACGGGTGCCTACGGATGCGTCCGACGAGACCCACGTCGCGGCGCGTGGGTACCACGCCACCGCGATCGCGTCGATCGAGCGGGGGGCGGGGGGCTGGTCACGGACGTGATCGGGGCTCACGCGCACGGGTGGACCGACGCCTGCCGAGCACCGGTCGTCTCGTGCGCTCTGCGCGCCGCGGCGAGCGACTCGAGCACCTCCACGGGGTCGGAGCACCCGGCGTTCGTCCGGACGAGGTCGCCGAGCTTGCGCGCGGCGTCGCGGTACGCGTCGTTGCCGAGCACGGTGCCGACCGCGCGCCGGATCGCGTCGGCCGATGCGGTCGGCTTCATGCGGACGCCGGCGCCGCGGTGCACGACGCGCGCGGCGTTGTCGCTCTGGTCGCGGCCCATCGGCAAGCAGACCAGCGGCACCCCGGCGGCGAGACCCTTGAGCGTCGTCCCGTGGCCGCAGTGCGTGACGAGCAACGACGCCTCTCGGAGGATCTCCGCGTGCGGCGCGGAGGCGACGACCGAGACGTTCTCCGCGGCGCGGACCTCGTGCTGCCCTACCGTCGGCCCCAGCGTCACGAGCCCTCGGACCGGCAGCGTCGCGAGCGCGTCCACGCAGCGTTGCAGCAGCGGCACCTGGTCCTGGAACGTCGACGACAGCCCCACGAGCACGAGAGGTCTCCGATCGCTCTCGGGCCACGGGCTCCTCCACGTCTCGGCCCAGGACGGATCGTCCAGCTGCGCTCCGACCCAATGGACGTTGGACGGGACGTGCGGCGACGTGAAGTCGAACGCGGGGCTGGTCAGGACCAGCGTGCGGTCGGCGCGCGTGAGCTGCTCGAGGGCGCTGCGGATCGGCGGCATCCCGAGCGTGGCGCGCGCCGCGTTGAACGACGGCACGACCTTGTCGTAGAAGCGCTTCGTCATCCAGCGAAGCGCTGCGTCGCGTGCGCGTCCCAGGGGCCCGCGCGCCGGCATCAGGCCCATGCCGAACGGCGGGATCCCCGGCGTCGGGATCGCGTACACGGTCGTGCTGAGCGACGCCGAGGGCAGCCCGAGCTTCTCCGCTGCGATGAGCGCCGACGGGATGATCGAGTCGGCGAGAAGCACGTCCACGGGGCGGGCGGCCACCTCGGCCTCGATGTCGCGGATCCAACGCAGCGCGGGGCCTGCGTAGAACTCGCGCATCATGACGTCGAAGTACTTCATCTTGTTGCCGTACGCGTAGTCGCGCAGCAGATCGGCGCTGCGATCGCGGCTCGTGCGGTGGGGCGCGGTGGTCCACGCGCCGAACGTGCAACCGGCCGCGCGCGCCTCGTCTTCGACGGTGGGATCCGCGAGCACGTGGACGTGGTGGCCTCTGGACAGGAGCTTGCGCGCGATGGCCAGCTCCGGCGGCAGCACGCCTCCGCCGTCCCACGTCGCCAGAAGGAATCGAATCGGGCCGTTCATTCGTCGCCTCTCCCGTGATCGGGCTCGGACCATCGAGCCAGCAGCGCTTCGACCATCTCGCGCATCGTCGCCTGGGCCTGCCGGGGGCTCAGCCCGATGAGACGCCAGGACCACCAGACGTAGATCTCGGTTGCGCCGAACAGCGCCATCAGACGGAGCGTGCGCTTGGCCCCCTTCCGCCGCGGCAGCCATCGCGCGAACACCGTGGCGAGCCAGTCGGTGTGGTGGGCGCGGGCGATGTTGGCCGCCTCGCGGATCGCGGGCACGCGCTCCTCGAGCGCGATTCGCTTCATCACGAGGTCCGCGATCGCCTCGTACCGAGTCGCGAGCACGCGCACCGCGCCGCCCACGTCGCCGGGCTCGACCGCCCGCTCGGCGTCCTCGTGCCGCGTGCGGTAGCGCGCGCCCGCGAGCAGCACGGCCTCCTTGCTCCCGAACTGCCGGACGACGGTCTTGAGCGACACGCCTGCACGCTCGGCGATGCCCTGCAGCGTCACGTCGTCGTAGTGCTGCTCGGCGAAGAGGGAAGCAGCCGCCATGTAGATCTGCTCCCTGCGCTTCTCCACCGCTTCTGCACGGGAACGCATGGTGTAGCCGCGCGCCATTTCATGTCCACTCTATGGTCTCCAATATATGCTGTCCATCGAATAGTCACGAAATTGGCCTCCGACCCGGGAGCTTCGGTCGTGGGCGTTGGGAGGCTCGGAAAGCGAGTTCGATCGGCGCAGCTCCGCGAGGTGCGGGAGGGTCTGCAGGGACGTCGCGGTCGGTGTCAGGTGCGCGCGGAGAGAGCGACGGCACGGAGCTCGGCGCGTCCGAGGGTCTCGAGCTGCGAGGCGTCGTAGAGGCGGAGCGCGGAGCCGGCCGCCGTGACG
>JADZFZ010000192.1 GCA_020854145.1 Deltaproteobacteria bacterium
AGCCCAGCCCGAAGAGCGCCACGTGCGCGACGCGCGCCCCGGGGTCGTCGATGGTCGTCGCCACGAGCGCCACGAGCGCACCGCTGCCCGCGAGCCCGTGGACGAGGCCGACGACGAGCGGTCTCACGACAGATAGACCCATCTCCCTCTTTCGTGGGCTCTCGGCCGACGCCTGCTCGTCGTCGGGTGTCGCGCCGGCCGGCGCCGCGCCGCCCCGTCGCACGAGGTGCACCGCGAGGCCCACGAGCAGGACTCCGACGACGATCTCCAGCCCGGTCGTCAGGTGCGCGGGCATCTCGGCGCGGAGCGCGGCGAGCACCGTCGCGACCACGAGGAGCGCGAGGGAGTGACCCAGCCCCCAGAGCGCTCCCACGCCCGCCGCCCGCCGCACCGAGCGCGTTCCGCCGCCGCGCGCGCGACCGTCGCTGACCATGGCGGCGACGGCGGCCAGATGATCCGGCTCGAACGCGTGGCGACACCCGAGCACGAGCCCGAGCGCGCACGCGGCGGCGACGCTGGTGGCGTTCACGCTCGCGTCACTCCGTCGTGTACGCGCAGTGGCCTTCGCCGTTCCAGTGGCCGAGCGTGACGAACTGCGCCTCGACGAACCCGCGGAGCGTCTGCGAGCGCAGCCGCGTGGAGCCCGGGTCGTAGACGAGCGGGTTGCCATTGTCGTCGCGCAGCGGCACCCCGTCGGCACCGAGCAGGTTCGTCAGGTCCTGTGTTTCCAGGCTCTCGAGCGTGACGTGGCCCAGCGCGTCGGCAGTCGCCGCTTGCGCATCGAACCGCAAGCTCGGCTCCTCCGAGACGAACGAGTCGAAGAACAGGTGGTCGAAGTGGAAGGTCATCTGGCCCTCCGCGGTGCCGCCGGTCGGGACGACGACGCCGAGAGTGCCGTCGTCGTTCTCGCAGCCGTGGTTGTCGACCTCGAGGTCGAACCCGTACGAGATCGTGATCGACTCGGCGCCGCGCGTCGCGGTGCCTTCGAGCAGGAGGCTCCAGCCGCCGTCGATCATCCGGTCCACGGCGGCCGCGTCCACCTCGCCGACGTGGCGCATCCCCGCCGCGGCGCGCGTGGTCCGGTAGGCGATCGCGTCCCAGCGGCGCGCGGGGATCTCTCCGACGTCGTACACCAGCGGGTCGCCCGCGTGCAGGTCGAAGACGACGTGGTCGGAGGTCACGCCCGCCGAGTCGCCGTCCCGCGTCTCGACGCGCAGGTCGCGCACGCTCACGAGCACGCGATCGAAGCTCATCGTCCAGCCGTCGGCGAACCCGATCTCGTCCGGGGTGCCCGCACCCACGGGGTAGCCGTCCTTCGCCGCCTCCTCGCCGCTGGCGACGATCGTCAACCGTCCGACGCCGCTCTCGTCCTCCCCGCCGCAACCGAGCGAGAGCGACGCGAGCGCCAGACCTCCCGCAACTGCCAGTCCATCGAACCGCATGGCCGATCCATCGAACCGCATCAGATCCCTCCTCCAGCCGGCGTCCACGTCGCCGTGAACGCGTTCGCGTCGCGCGCGCCGAGGTACCAGGCGTTGCGCACCTGGCTCGCGCGATCGATCGACATCCGTCCGCTCTCCGCGCGCTCCGTCAGCGCATCGAGCTGCGCGTGGTCGAGCCACTCGAGCAGGTGGATCGCCAGCGTCAGACGTCCGCCGTCGTCGATGTCGGCCGACAGCGGCACGCCGTCGATCCGGCGGACGAGCCCGTCGTCGGGCAGGTCGAGCCCACCCTCGAACTCGACGGTGGTGCCGTCGCGGCTAGCCGATCCGACGACCCAAGCCTGGTGGGCGTGCAGGGCGCCGTCCGCCGACGCGAGCGCGCCGCGCGGCGCGTCGAGCACGACCGTCACGCTGGCGGCGTGGCCCGCCTCGCCGTCGATCGGCCCTACGGACGTGGGCGCTTCGGCCAGGGCGTCGAAGGCCACCTGGTCGAGGTACTCGGCGCGCACCGTTCGACCCGAGAGCGGATCGAAGCCCGAGTGCGCGCGCGCCGTCGGGACGACGAGCTCCATGACCTCGTCGAGCGGGCTCGGGCGCCGAGATCGCGTGCTGGCCATCCCGGCGCCGGGATCGGCGTAGGCGTAGATGGGCCCGAGGCCGATGAACGCCTCGGTGAGCGTGACGTCCCATCCCGTGGACGTCGTGAACACGCCGGGCCGCGACTCGCCCGGCGCGGGCGCGCTCGCGAGCGCGAGCTCGAGCGTCACGGCGCGACCCCCCGTGTCGCTGTCGCACCCTGCGAGCCCCGCGGCGCAACCGAGGAGCAAGACCACTGCGCGTACGCTGCCGTTCGTCATCGCGATGCCTCCGTCCCGAACGCGAACGTGACCGTGCCCATCATCGTGAGCGGCGGGCCCGCGGCGACGTGCCGCTCGGCAGCGAGCGACGGCGGTGCGTCGGGCCCGCGGAAGTTGGATACGTAGTGGAGCTCGGTTTGGTTGTACCGGGCGTCGAGGAGGTTGGTGATCACGAGGCCCAGCTCGACGAACCGCCACGCGAGACCCGCGCTCGCGTCGAGCACGAGCACGTCGTCCGAGAGCTCCGAGAGCGGCAGCGGCCGCGGGCCGACGTACGTCGCGCCGAGCGCCGCACGCGCGACGAACCGCTGCCCGAGCCCGCGCACGGGATGGCGGAGCGCGAGGTCGAGGCGGCCGACCCACCGCGGCACGAAGGGCAACCGCGGGCCCGCGGCGAGATCGAACGGTCCCGCGTCGTCGGGCGGCTGGTACGCGTCCGCGTAGGTCAGGCTGCCCTGCGCGTCGAGCCACGATCCGGAGCGCGCGCGAACGCTCGCCAGGACGCCGAAGCGGTTCGAGGCGCCGACGTCGACGTTGCGGCCATTGACCGGGTCGAAGACGAGGTCGTGCGTGACGTGCGTGACGAAGCCGGCGAGGCGCGCATCGAGGCGGAGCGCTGCGCGGCGCGGGCGCACGTCGAGCACGACCCCCGTGTCGACCGAGACGACCTCGGTGAACGGGGCGCGCTCACCCTCGGAGAGCGCGGTCGCGTCGCTCGAGCGCGTCCCGAGCCCCGCGCTCGTCACCCACGACAGCCACGGAAGCACCGCGAGGTCGACCGTGCCGCGCGGCGAGACGGCCATCCCGATCGCAGAGACGGCCTGCTCCGGGAGGCGCTCGCCGTCGCGGTCCATGGTGCCGCGCGCGCGATCGAGCACGTGGAAGGCGAACACGTCGGCGCGCAGGCCCCCCCGCAGCGTGAGCCGCGGCAGGATGCGGAGCTCCCCGGCGCCGAAGACGGCGATGCGCGTCACGCGCAGCTCCGCGTCGAAGACGGTCGCGTACGGCACCGCGCCCTCGCGTCGCAGGCGCCGCGCGACGGTGGTGCCGTCGTCGAGGCGCGCGTCGTAGCCGAGCTCGAGCACGTGCCGGCGAGAAAGCCAGTCGTGCTCGGTCTGCCAGCTGCCGCGCAGGCCGAGCGTCACGGCGTCGTAGCGCTGCTCGAGCGCGTCTCCGCGCTGGCCGACACCCGGCGGCGGCGCGTCGAGCAGGTAGCCGGTGAAGTCGTCGACGAATCGCGTATCACGCCAGAACGCAAACATGCCCTGGCGCAGCGTCGACGCCCCTCGGCGCCACGCGAGCCGCGCCGACGCACCGGCCCGCGAGGTGGCGCCTCCCTGGCTCGGGTCGTAGGTGCACAGGCGCTGGCTCTCGGCGTCGGGCGCGCACGGCAGACGTCGCGCCCGCAGGTCGTCCTCGCGCACCACGCCCGCCGAGTCGAAGCTGGCAGCGTGGGCGAACCCGAGCAAGGCGACGTCCACCGGGCCCACGCGGGAGGCCCACTGGGCCATCGCCGCTCCGCCCGAGTACGCGCGGTTCGGACCGAATCCGTCACCGGCGCGCAGATCGACGCCTGCGAACGTGCGCTCGTCGGTTCCCGAGGGCCCCCAGAGCACCGCCAGACGGCGCGCGCGGAACGACCCATAAGCGCCATGAACGAAAAGGCCCCTCCGGTCGAGGCCGAGGCGGTAGTCGACCGATCCCGCGACGGCGAAGTCGCCCTGGCGCGGGTCGTAGGGGCCCTCGGTCACGCGAAGCGAGTCGACCAGCTCGGGGATCACCCAGTGGGTGTCGGCGTAGCCGTGCCCGTGCGCGTTCGAGAGGTCGTTGATCGGCATCCCGTCGACGCGGACCTCGAGATCCTGCCCTTCGTCGGCGTCGAAGCCGCGCAAGAAGATCTGGCTCGCGTGGTACTCGCCCGAGTGGTTGTCGAGGTGCACGCCGGGCGCGAGCGTCAGCAAGCTCTCGGCCGAGCGACGCGGCACGGCCCGCAGCGCGCCGGGTCGGATCTCGAAGTCCGACGCGGCGGCACGGCGCCGCTCGCGACGGTCCGACGTCAGCGACTCGAACACACCCGTGGGTTCGCGCCGCGGCTCCGGCAGTGGCGCCGCGGGACGCACGACCGGCGCGGCACGCGGTCGATCGACCCGCTGCGGAGGGGCCGGCTCGGCAGACGGTGGGACGAAGTGGACGACGAACCGGACGCGCGCCACGACGGGGCGACCGCCGACCTGTGCCGGCTCGAAGTGGAGACGTCGTACGTACGCGGTCGCTGCTGCGACGAACGGCTCGGCATCGTCGCCGACCCGGTCGCTCCCGGTGACCGTCGCGTCGATCACGTGCCCGTCCCGATCGACGACGATGACGAGCATCACGTGCGCGAGACCGCGCGAGCCTGGCGGATACGGCACCGGAGGCTCGCTCCGCAGGTGCGGCGGTCGGCTGCCCGGCGGCGGATCGTGCGCGTGCGCCGCGCTCGTCCACGTCACCGCCGCGAGCAACGCGACGAGGTCGAGAAGGCCGA
>JADZFZ010000193.1 GCA_020854145.1 Deltaproteobacteria bacterium
GACGACCTTCGACGTATCCTGGATGCGGTGGGTCGCACCGTGAAGGTTCGCGCCCACGGATGAAGCGCGGTTTGGCACCAACGGTCGTCATCCTCGGTCCCCAACGGTTCGGTCCCACGCTCGGCGAAGCGGTGCGCGCGCTCGGCGTGCAGGGGCGCATCGCCACGGTGACTGCCGGGTGGCAAGAGCGCGAGTCGGAGGACCAGGAGCTCAGGGACCACCTGGGCGGAGACGCGCACAACCTCGTGCTGCACCAGCGTGCCGAGGAGGTCTTCCGCGACGATCCCGAGCTCGGCGCTGCGTACCGGACGCGCCAGGTGCGCCTGCGACACCTGCAGGACTTCTACCGGATCCGCCTCGACCACGCGCGCGAGGCCGCGCTCGTCATCAGCGCGCGCGCCGCCGATCCCGCCATGCTCGCCGACGAGCGAAAGGCGTCGATCGAGGACATCCGCGCGCTCGACGCGCGTCACCTCGACGTGTGCCGCCGCATCCAGACCGAGTTCGAGGATCGGTGGAAGAGCTTCGAGCGTCCGGCCGTGGCCCGGCACCGGAAGGAGCTCAAGCGGATCCTGCGCGGCTCGGCGGCGCTCGCCATCGCGGGTGGGCACGTGGCCGTGCTGCTCAACCGGCTGCGCATGTTCGGTGTGGCGGAGCTGCTCGACGGCCACCCCGTCTTCGCGTGGTCCGCCGGCGCGATGGCGGTCGCGGAGCGCGTCGTCCTCTTCCACGACGATCCACCGTACGGGACCGGGTTCGAGGAGGTGCTCGACGTGGGTCTCGGGCTCTGTCGCGGCGTCGTGCCGTTGCCCCATCCGAACGCGCGGCTTCGTCTGTCGGATCCCGATCGCGTCGCGATGTTCGCGCAGCGGTTCGCGCCGGCCATGTGTCTCGCGATGCCCGGAGGGTCGCGCATCACGCAGGACCGCGCCGGCTGGTCCGACGCGCACGGTGTCACGAGGCTCGAGCCGACTGGGGAGCTCACGCAGCTCGAGCAGCTCGAGCACCGTGCGGAGGGAGCCGCGTGAGCGTCAGCATCCCCCCCGACGCGGCGCACGACCGGCGGCTCGCGATCACGCGTCTGGCCGACTCGCGGCCCAATCGCGAGGCCGTCGACCGCTTCGTCGCGGAGCACTCGTTCCCCATCGTGGAGGGCCCGAGCGTCACCTTCGTCTGGCGCGGCGACGCCGACGCGGTGAACGTGCGGCACTGGGTCTTCGGCCTGCCGTCGTCGCAGCCCTTGATCCGCGTACCCGACACGAACCTCTGGTTCCACATCATCGAGATCCCTGCGCGCTCGCGCGTCGAGTACAAGCTCGAGATCATCCGCGGTCACCACCGCGAGCTGATCCAGGATCCGCTCAATCCCAACCGCGCCCGCGATCCCTTCGGCGCCAACTCGGTCGCCCACACGGCCGGCTACGAGGTCCCGCAATGGACCCGGACCGACCCGGAGTCGCGCGTGGGATCGATCGAGGAGATGGTGCGCGACAGCAAGGTCTTCAAGGAGCGCCGGCGCACGCTGGTCTACCTGCCGGCGCGATTCCGCCGCACGCGACGCTACCCGCTGCTCATCGTGCACGACGGCGCCGATTACCTGCGTTACGCGGGCATGAAGACGGTTCTCGACAATCTGATTCACCGTCTCGAGGTGCCGGACGTCGTCGTCGCGTTCATCGACTCGCCCAATCGGCTGCGCGAGTACGCCAACGATGGGCAACACGCGCGTTACGTCACCGAGGAGCTCGTCCCCGAGCTCGAGCGCTGTTACCCGCTGCAAGCGCGGCCGCAGGGACGCGCGCTGATGGGCGCGAGCTTCGGCGCAGTCGCCTCCTTCGCCACCGCGTGGCGCACGCCCGGATTCTACGGGCGATTGCTCCTGCAATCCGGCTCCTTCGCGTTCAGCGACATCGGGCGGCACAATCACCGCGGGCCGCTGTTCGATCCGGTCGTCGACTTCGTGAACCGCTATCGCGACGAGCCCATCGCCGTCGCGGAGAAGGTCTTCCTGAGCTGCGGGATGTACGAGTCGCTGATCTACGAGAATCGCTCCCTGCTCCCGCTGCTGCAGGAGACGGGGATGGAGGTCCGTTACGTGGAAGCGCGCGACGGCCACAATTGGGAGAACTGGCGCGACCGATTGCGCGAAGGGCTCTCCTGGCTTTTCCCCGGCCCATTGCTGATGGTGTACGAGTGACTCACGACGAATCACGCTCCCCTCACCCCGGCCCTCTCCCCGACGCGGGGAGAGGGAGCCTGGACGCGATGGTCACCAGGCGGATCGGGCTCTCGCTCGGTGCGGACATCTGCTGGCCCCTCTGTTACGAGGCGCTGCTCCGGAAGATGAATCTCGCGCTGCCGATCGACGGCAAGACGGTGCGCTTCGAGGTCGAGCGCGTCACGATCGAGCCCTTCGATCTGCGGCAGCCGTGTCGTTACGACATGGTGCTCGACCGCCTGACGCACTGGTACAGCACGAGCCGCGAATGGATCAAGAAGGCCATCATCATGGACGGCCTCTACGTGCTCAACAATCCGTGGGCCGTGCAATCCATGGAGAAGCACACGAGCTACTGCGCGATGATGCACCTCGGGATGCCCATCCCCGAGACGTGGATGATCCCGCCGAAGTCGTACGAGCCCCTCCCCGACCTGCGTCCGACGCTGCACGCCTACGCGAAGCTGTTCGACCTCGGACGCGTCGGCGAATCGGTCGGATACCCGATGTTCATGAAGCCGTACGACGGTGGAGGTTGGAAAGCCGTCACGCGGCTCGCCGACGAGAAGGCGCTTCGCGCCGCGTACGATCAGAGCGGCAAGATGGTCATGCACCTGCAGCGCGCGATCGAGCCGTTCGACCGATTCGTGCGCTGCATCGGTCTCGGCCCGCAGACGAAGCTCGTGCGGTACGAGCCCGGCGCGCCGTTGCACGACCGCTACACGATGGACCGCGATTTCGTGCCCGACGAAGAGGCCGCGCTGCTCCGGGACACGACGCTGACCATCAATGCCTTCTTCGGGTGGGATTTCAACTCTTGCGAGGCCCTGCGCAAGAACGGCGAATGGTATCCGATCGATTTCGCCAACCCGTGCCCCGACTCGCAGGTGACGTCGCTCCACTACCATTTCCCCTGGTTGGTGAAGGCCAACGTGCGCTGGTCCATCTTCGTGGCAGCGACGAAGCGGCGAATGCGCCGGACCCTCGACTGGGACCCGTTCTACGAGGTCGCCGAGCAGGGATTGCCCTATCGCGAGCGATTGAAGGCCTATGCGGCGATTGCTGCGCGTCGATTCGAGACCGACCGGTTCGAGGAGTTCTGCGCGACGCACCTCTCGCAGCTCGACGAGGTCGCGTGGGAGTTCTTCGCGACCGAAGAGGCCAAGCGCGCCGTGCGCCTCAAGGTCCAGGCCTTGTTCCCCGCGCACGAGGTGGAGCAGTTCACCGAGCTCTTCTGGGCGCGAATCCAGCAGTGGCGAAAGGACCAGAGAGCGTGAGCGACAACGTCAAGTCCCGGTGGCGGTCGGAGCGGCTCGGCGGCCGCGAGACGACGCTCGTACGATGGGGCCACATCGGAGCCCCGGTGCTGATCTTTCCCACGGCGGGGGGCGACGCGGAGGAGATCGACCGATTCCTCGTCATCCAGGTGTTGTCTCCGCTCATCGCGGCGGGACGAATCAAGGTCTACTCGATCGACAGCGTCGCGGGACGCATCTGGTTCAGCAAGGAAGGCAGCCCGCAGCACCGGATGTGGATCCAGAACCAGTTCCATCGCTACGTGCGCCACGAGGTGGTGCCGGCGATTCGTCTCGATTGTCGGAGCGAGGACATCGGCATCATCACGGCCGGGGCGTCGATCGGAGCGCTGCACGCCGTGGCGGTGCTCTGCCGTTATCCCGACGTGTTCACGCACGCGCTCGGTCTCTCGGGCACGTACAACCTCGAGCGCTTCATCGAGACTCGTGACTTCACGGAGGACTTCTACGTCTCTTCGCCGCTCCATTTCCTGCCCCACCTCGACGGCATCCACCTCGACGCGTTGCGCAAGCGATTCGTGCTGCTCGCATCGGGCGACGGGCGTGCCGAGGACATGAGCGAGACGTGGGCGATGGCCCGCTCCCTCGGGGCGCGCGGTGTTCCCAATCGCGTGGATCCCTGGGGCCCGGATTGGCACCACGACTGGCCGACCTGGCGTGCGATGCTTCCCAAGTACCTGGACGAGCTCACGCGACCCTCGTCTCAGTCTTCACCCCCGCCCGCTCCCTGACGGGCGAGCTGCTCAGCCCCCTGGGGGGGCGAACGATGCGCAAGAGCGACCGACCCACTGCGACGCGGACCCACAAGAAGGTGGAGGCCGAGCTCGTAGGCGAGAATCGGCGGAGCTTCATGCGAAGCCTGCTGCTCGACCTGCGTGCGCTCGAGCGGATGATTCGCGAGAAGAGAATCGAGAGCGGCGTCCGGCGCTTCGGGGCCGAGCAGGAGGTGTTCCTCGTAGACCGGTCGTGGTGCCCGTCGCCGGGTGCGCTCGTGGCCCTCGAGAAGCTGCAGGATCCGCACTTCACGACGGAGCTCGGGCTCTTCAACCTCGAGCTCAACGCCGACCCCCACCCCTTCTCGGGCGATCACCTCTCGAGGATGGAGCGGCAGCTGAGCGAGCTCATCGAGAAGCTCCAGGGCGTCTGCCAGAGCCTCGGTCTGCACGCGGTCCTGACGGGAATCCTGCCGACCATCCGCAAGTCGGACCTCGGTCTCGACAACATGGTTCCGAGCCCGCGTTACCAGGCGCTCAATCGCGCGATGGGCGAGCTCCGCGGCGAGGACTACGAGTTCGCGATCAACGGAGTCGACGAGCTGCTCATCAAGCACGACTCGGTGATGGTCGAGGCGTGCACGGCGAGCTTCCAGGTCCACATCCAGGTCGGCGCCGAGGAGTTCGCGCGCATGTACAACATCGCGCAGGCGCTCGCGGGGCCGCTGATGTCGGTGACGGCGAACTCGCCCATGCTGTTCGGCAAGCGACTGTGGGCAGAGACGCGGATCGCCGTCTTCCAGCAAGCCGTGGACACGCGTACCGCGAGCCACCACCTGCGCGAGGGCAGCGGACGCGGCTCGTTCGGCACGCGGTGGGTCAAGAAGTCGATCCTCGAGATCTACAAAGAGGACGTCGCCCGGTTCCGCGCGCTGGTCGGAACCGACCTCGACGAAGATCCCATGGAGAAGCTCGAGCGCGGCGAGACACCGGAGCTCAAAGCGCTCCGCCTGCACAATGGGACCGTCTATCGCTGGAATCGCGCCTGTTACGGGATCATCGATGGCGTTCCGCACTTCCGCATCGAGAATCGCGTGATGCCGTCCGGTCCGAGCGTGCTCGACGAGGTAGCCAACGCGGCCTACTGGCTCGGCCTCATGAGCGAGCTCGGCGCGACCTGCGAGGACGTCACCGCGCGCATGGAGTTCGATCACGCGCAGGCCAACTTCTATGCGGCGGCGCACGCGGGGATCGGTGCGCAGCTGACGTGGCTCGACGGGGTCGAGATCAGCGCGCAGGACCTGGCGCTCTCGAAGCTGCTCCCGCTGGCCGAGTCGGGGCTGCGAAGGCAGGCCATCGAGGAGGCGGACATCGCGCGCTACCTCGGCGTGATCGAGGAGCGCGTCCGGACGACGCGGACCGGCGCGCGCTGGATGCTCTCGTCGCTCGCCGGGATGAAGTCGAAAGGGACCGCCGCGGAAAGGCTCAACGCCATCGTCGCGGCCACCATCGCGCGACAGCGAACCGGCCGCCCGGTGGCCGAATGGGAGCGGGCGCGTCTCGACGAGGCCGAGGGCTCTCGCGACAACTATCGGCGCGTCGATCACTACATGACGACCGACATCTTCACGGTCCAGCAGGACGACGCGATCGACCTCGTGGCCGACCTGATGGGCTGGGAGCGAATTCGGCACGTCCCGGTCGAGGACCGCGATCACCGTCTCGTCGGGCTCGTGTCGTACCGCGCGGTGCTCCGCCATCTCATGGCGTCGAAGCTGCTGAAGAACGGGCAGGGCACCTCCGTCGCAGACATCATGCGAACCGACGTGCTGACCGTGACTCCGCAGACGCCCACGCTCGAGGCCATCGGGCTGATGCGCCGCTACCGCGTCGGGTGCTTGCCGGTCGTGCAGGACGGTCGGCTCGTCGGGATCGTGACCGAAGAGGACTTCATGAACATCGCGGCCGACCTGCTCGAGGAGAAGCTCTCGTCGGAAGGTGATCGGCCGAAGTGATCGACGGCGGTCCCGGCTCCCCTCACCCCGGCGCTCTCCCCGACGGGCAGAGCGGGAGATGCCCGTGACCTCGGAGATCACGAGAGTGGTCGGCCGCGTGCGCGGCGAACGACCGGGCCCGACGCTCATCGTCGTCGGCGGGATCCACGGCAACGAGCCCGGTGGCGTGATTGCCGCCCGAAGGGTGCTCGCGCGGATCGACGCGGAGCGAATCCCGATTCGCGGAGAGCTGTTGTGCCTCGCGGGCAACGTGGGCGCGCTTCGCGAGAAGAAGCGCTATCTCGCGCGGGATCTGAATCGATTGTGGACCCCCGACCGCGTCGGGCTCCTTCCCGCGAACGGGAGTCCCACCAACGGTTCGGGTGATCCCGAGGCGACCGAGCAGCGCGAGCTCTCTGCGGCGATCGAGGAGGCCCTCGCGAACGCGCGCGGCGAGGCCTATCTCGTCGACTTGCACACGACGTCCGCGGAGGGGATCCCGTTTGCGCTGATCGGCGACACGCTGCGCCATCGCGAGTTCGCGTCGCACTTCCCGTTGCCGGTGATCCTCGGTCTCGAGGAGCAGGTCGACGGGATCCTCGTCGAGCACATGACGCACCGCGGCTGCGTCACGCTCGTCGTCGAAGGCGGGCAGCACCAGAACCCCGTCAGCTGGGAGCATCTGGAGGCCGTCTTGTGGCTCGCGCTCGCGGCTGCGGGCAACGCGACCGCCGAGGCGATTGCCGACCACCACCGTCACTACGCGCAGCTCGAGCGAGCGCGCGGATCGTTGCCTCGCGTGATGGAGGTGACCTTCCGCCACCCTGTGGGGCCGGCCGATCAGTTCCGGATGATGCCGGGCTTCGCCAACATCGCGCGGGTTCGCAGGCACCAGCTCCTCGCGCGCGACCGACGCGGCGAGATCCGCGCGCCGAGCGACGGGATGGTGTTTCTGCCGCTCTACCAGCCGCAGGGCGACGACGGGTTCTTCCTGGGCCGCGGTGTGAGCGGCTTGCGCATGCAGGCCTCCGCGGTCGCGCGCCGTCTCCGTCTCGACCGGCTCCTGCCGCTCTTGCCCGGCGTGCGCCGAGACCCCGAGCGACGCGATCGCCTGGACGTGGACACGGAGATCGCGCGCCTCTACCCGATGGACGTGTTCCACCTGTTCGGCTACCGGAAGGTGCGCCAGCGCGGTGCGCACCTCGAGGTCGCACGCCGCCCGCACGATCCCGAATGACTCGGGGTGTCTGGCGCCCCATTCAGCGTCGAGGCTGCTCACGGGGCGCTCTCGCGATCGCGCGGGCGACGCCGTACCATCGATCCGCTTCATGCGACGCACCTCTTGGTTCCTCTTCACCGCAGTCGTCTCGATGGCGAGCGGCTGCGACGGTGGTGGCCTTCCCGATGTCTGGCGCGCGACGCCTGCCGGTGACGGGCCACGGGTCCGCTGGGATCTGGAGGCAGAGCCCATCGCCGAGATCCCGCTGCCCAACGACATCGCGACGTGGCCGGACCCCACGACGGCGACCGGTCGGCGCCTGAACCCGAGCCAGATCGTCGAGACGTCGATGGAGGGGATGACGCGCCAGCACGTCGCGCAGCTCGACGGCTGGAGCACGTACGGTGCGATCACCATCCCGTTCGATGGGCTGATCGATCTGCGCGAGATCCATCGGCGCCAGGGCGGGCGCGAGGCGTTCTCGGTCGCACGCTTTCGCGAGCACGCGGTGTATCTCGTCGATCTCGAGACCGGCCATCCCATCCCGCTCGACGTCAACACGGGGATGTTCCCGTACGTGCTGCCGGCGCTCGGACGCTTCTTCGAGCACGACCCGCGCGCCGACGAGTCGAACGTGCTCTTCGAGACCGTGGCCGAGGACGTCGATGGCGACGGCGTGCTCGACCCCGGAGAGGACACCGACTTCGATGGTGTCCTCGACGTGCCCAACACGTTCGACGGACGCGTCGGCACGGCGCCCAACTGGGACGTCGACGAGATGACGTGGTTCTACGAGCGCGAGACGAACAGCCTGTATCTAAGGCCGATCCTGCCGATGATGCCGGCGCGGACGTACGCCGTGGTCGTCACCGATCGGCTCGTCGGCGAAGGCGGCGCTCCGGTGCGTTCGCCGTTCGACGCGGTCCACCACTACGCGCAGGAGGAGTCGCTCGAGTCGTTGCCGCGTCACTTCGCCGAGCACCCGGACGTCTACGGCGATCTCGCGACGCGCGGATGGAGCGGCGTCGCCTTCGCGTGGAGCTTCACCACGCAATCGACGACGCGCGACTTCGACGCCCTCCGCGATGGCCTCTACGGACGCGGGGCGCTCGCGTCGCTGGCGGAGTCCTTCCCGCCCGTGGCGGCGCCGATCACGATGCAGGGGGCCGTTCGTGGCGAGTGTGATCGCGACGCGAACGTGTTCATCGCGCCGGGGGACCGGTTCCGCACGGCGCTGGCGACCGTGCTCTCCACGGCGCTCGGGATCGGGGATCCCGATGCGCAGGAGAAGGTGCTGACGGCGTACGAGGCGCTCGATCACGTGGCCGTCATGTTCTTCGAGACGCCGATGCTGCTCGGCGATCCGGACGCGCCGTCGCTCTACGACACGTGGGACATCGACGCGCACAACGGACGCGCGACGGTGGGACGCGAGGTCATCAGCGCGGTCGTGCTCGTGCCGAAGGAGACCGCCGAGCACCGTCAGCCGTTCCCGTCGCTCTTCTACGTGCACGGCCACGGCAGCGCGAATGGCGAGTCGCTGCCGTTCGGGGGATTCCTGCTGCAACACGGGATCGCGGCCGTGCTCCTCAACGCGAACGGGCACGGCGTGGATGCGAGCCCGCTCATCACGTCCGCGCTCCGCGGCATCTTCGGAACCGAGTGTCTGGCCCCGTCGGGCGACGCGATCCTCGCCGGACGCGCGCGCGACCTGGATGGCGAGGACGGGCTCGACAGCGGAGCGAGCTTCTGGACCGCGTACGTCTTCCACACGCGCGACCAGGTTCGACAGACGGTGCTCGATCACGTGCGCGCGGTGCAGATCCTGCGGAGCTTCGACGGCCGGCCGTGGCCTTCGGGCAGCTTCGTGCACCGCATGATCGACGACCCGATCACCTTCGCGGGAGACATCGACGCCGACGGTGCGATCGAAGCGTTCGGCGACTTCGACGCCAACGGCACGCCCGATCTCGGCGGGCCCGCGGGCAGCTACGCGTTCACGGGCGGATCGCTCGGCGGGATCATGACGGGCGTCATGGCGGGCGTGGAGCCTGCGGTGAACGTCGCGGTCCCGATCGTGGGCGGCGGCGGGCTCACCGACGTCGCGGTGCGCACCGAGAACGGCTCGGTCCGCAAGACGATGCACCTGCGCCTGATGAGCCCGTTCGTGTACACGGAGGCGAGCGCGGGGCCGAGCGATCGGACTACGTGCGCGCAAGGCGACGTCAGCCTGCGCGTACGCGCGACGTTCTTCGACGACGATCCCGAGTACGAGCTCGCCTGCGTACCCGGGGATCTGCTCGACGACGACGACGCCCTGGTCGTACGGAACCTACGCAACGGCCTCGTCCGATGTGCGGGCTCGACGGCCGGTGAGCCCGCGCGGTACCGCGTTCCCATCGGGAGCAACGAGAACGACCCGTGGGTCATCGAGATCCATCGCGACGCCGCGATGCGCGCGGACTGGGGCGACTGCACGTTCGACGGTGGCTCGACCCCGGCGCGCGTGATCGACACGTTCGAGGTCGGCTCGGAGGACTGCGAGCGGTGCGCACGCTTCGGCCCGCATGCGTGGGCTGCAGGGGATCCGCTCGTGTCGCCGGCCGATGGGCTCGGCTATCGCAGGCAGAGCCCCGACGTGCGGCGTGCGCTCTTCTTCTCGCAGCTCGCGCTCGACTCGGCCGATCCGATCAACTACGCGCGGCGCGTCTTTCTCGACCCCGTGCGCGACCCGACCGTGCCGGACCGACCGCGCAGCGTGCTCGTCGCGAACTCGGCGGGTGATCTCAACGTCTGCCTCAACGCCGGCCATGCGTACGCGCGCGCGGCGGGTGTCTTGCCGTTCTTGCCTCCGGATGCGCCCGAGGAGCTACGCGAATGGCGGGCGCCGGGGTCGTTCCTCGGACGCTACGAAGGGCTCTCCTCGCCGAACGACGTGCTCCTCGCGTACCACGTGACCGAAGGGACCGCGCGCCTGCGCAGGCATCCGACGGGCGAGGTCGAGGACTTCCTCGTCGACGTCGAGGATCTCTCCGACGGTCGCATGCGCTTCCAGCCCGACGGCGCGCACCAGCAGCCCGACGGCCTCGCGCCGGTGGTGCTCGATCCGCCGCTCCGCTGGGTCCGATCGAGCCGTCATCACACGGGCGCGGGCGACGACCCGTTCGACGTGCGCCCCGGCGAGCCGCTCAGCGGGATGCTCACGTATTACGTCATCCCGGACGGCATCCACGGCTTCGACGAGATCATCTATCCGTCCGATGCGACCTTCGACACGTCCCAGTACATCATCAACCTCATCGGCCGTTACGCCGCTTCGCAGGGCCGCGACCTCCGCTATCACACGGACCCGGGCGGTCATCGCTGCCTCGAGGACAGCTCGTGCGACTTCTTCGCGCCTTACCGCGGAGCGTCGCGATGAGGGCCGC
>JADZFZ010000194.1 GCA_020854145.1 Deltaproteobacteria bacterium
CTCGAGCCAAGCGGTCCATTCGCCGACGCCTCGGTCGGTGGTGGCGGAGAGCGCGATGACGGGCAGGCCGGGCTTGGCTCGCTCGACGTTCGCCCGCAGGTCGTCGAGCGACACGTCGCCGAGGTGCGGAACGAGGTCGACCTTCGTGATCACGACGAGGTCCGCGCGCTGGAACATCACCGGGTACTTCAGCGGCTTGTCGACGCCTTCGGTGACGGAGAGGGCGACCACGTTGACGCGTTGCCCGAGGTCGTAGATCGCGGGGCACACGAGGTTGCCGACGTTCTCGACGAAGAAGTAGTCCGCGTGTCCGACCGCGCTCGCGAGCGCAGGCTCGTGCAACGCGTGGTGCACCATCCGCGCGTCGAGATGGCAGGCGCTGCCGGTGGTGATCGATCGCGACGCGATGCCCGCGCGCCGGAGACGATCCGCGTCGAGGTCGGTCGCGAGATCGCCGCTCACCGCCGCGAGGCGTCGGCGGCCTGCGAAGGCGCGTGAGGTGGCCTCGAGCAGAGCGGTCTTGCCGGAGCCGGGCGAGCCCATGAGGTTGACGACCGTGACGCCGTGCTCCGCGAAGTGCTCGCGGAGGTGCTCGGCTTCGTGGTCGTTGTCCTCGAGGAGCGAGCGGTGCACGTCGATGGTCACTCGCGTCGGATCGCCGCAGCCGCACACGTCACACATCGGGCACCTCCGGGATGCTCGTGTCCGCGACCTCGAGCTCGATGCGCTCGAGGATCAGATCGACGCCGGGCACGTCCACGAGCTCGAGCTCCGCCGCCGCGTAGCCGCGCTCGGCGCGCACCCCGTCGAAGGCCGTGACGAAGAGCTCGGGCTCCACACCGGACATGGCTCCCACGCGCACCCGGACGAGACGCACGTCGCCTGGCGCGTGCCTACCCACCGCGCGATCGGCTTGATCGAAGAGCGCGTGGACGAGCGACACCTCGTGCATCAGCAGATCCTCGGCAGCGGCTCTCCGTCGCGCTCGAACAGGCGACGCGTGCCGAACCCCGTGTCGAGCAGGAGCGCGCCGGGCTCGCCGGCCGCGACGTGGCCGATCGCCGCGGCGTCGCGCCCGAGAGGATGATCGCGGAGCGCCCGGAGCAACGGCTCGACGGCGTCGCGCTCGACGACGATCAGGGCCTTGCCTTCGTTGGCGACCCAGAGCGGATCGATCCCGAGCAGCTCGGAGGCTGCGCGCACGGGTGCCGACATCGGGATCGCCTGCGCCGAGAGGTGCACCGCGACGCCGGCCTTCGTCGCCATCTCCGAGAGCGCGCTGACGACGCCGCCTCGGGTGGGATCCTTCATCGCGTGGATCGCGTCGCCCACGGCCGCGAGCGCCGTGCGCACGAGACCGTTGAGCGGTGCGACGTCCGACACGAGCGCGCCGTCGAGGCCGAGCCGCTCGCGTGCAGCCAGGACCGCGAGCCCGTGATCGCCGATGGTGCCGGTCACGACGATCGCGTCGTCCACGCGCATCCCGGCGTCCCTCACGACGCGTTCGGCGACGGCGAGACCGCTGGTCGACAAGACGATCCCATCGAGCTCGCCGCGCCGCATGACCTTGGTGTCGCCCGCGAGGATGGGTGCGGACGCCTCGTCGCTCGCGCGCCTCGCCGACTCGGAGAGGCGCGAGAGCCGCGCGAGATCGAAGCCCTCTTCGACGATCACCGCCGACGTCAGCGCGAGCACGTCGGTCGCGCCCATCATCGCGAGGTCGTTCACGACGCCACACACGGACAGCCTTCCGATGTCGCCGCCGGGGAACTCGACGGGCGAGACGACGTGCGCGTCCGTCGTGACGACGAGCCACTTGTCTCCCCAAGGGATGGCCGCGCCGTCGTCCATCGCCATGGCCTCGGGAGCCGTGATCCCGCGGAGGAACACGGAGGTCACGAGGTCGCGCATGACGCGCCCTCCCGCGCCGTGCGCGAGCTGCACCGTCTCGGGCGAGGCGCCGCGGCTCACGGCGCGTCGCCTTCGTGTGCCGCAGGGCGAGGCGGCGCGACACGGTGCTCGAGCCAGATGCGACACGGACCCTCGGAGCTCACCATGCAAGCGCCGATCGGAGACTCGGGTCGACACGCGACACCGAAGTGCGCGCAGTCCGTCGGCTCCGCGAGCCCCGTCATGATCGCGCCGCAGCGACAGTCGCGCGCGTCGACGCGCTCGGCGCGCTCCGGCGCACGTTCGAGGAGGTCCTCGAAGCGCCGCATCGCGTCCCATGCCGCGTACGCGTCGCGCAGCTGAAGCTCTCCACCGGGCACGCACGCGATGCCGCGCCACTCGCCGTCGCCCGCGCGGAACACGCGTCGCAGGGCGTCGAGCGCTCGGCGGTTGCCCTCGCGGCTCACGCATCGAGGGAATGCGTTGACGACACGCGGCTCGCCCCGAGCGACGAGATCCACGAGCGAGACCAGCCCCGCGAGGATGTCGAGCGGCTCGAAGCCCGCGACGACGACGGGGCGCTGGTGCGCAGCGACGAAGGGCTCGAAGACCCCGTAGCCGGTGATGGTCGCGGCGTGACCGGCCGCGAGGTACCCCTCGATCCGCGAGCCCGGTGAGCACGCGACGACCTCCATCGCGGCGGGCACCCATTTGTGCGCCGAGTAGACGAACAGGTTGTCCGGCGGCGCCTGCAACAGGATCGCCGCGGTCGCCACCGCGGTCGTCTCGAAACCCGTGGCGAAGAAGATCACGGGATCGCGCGTGGCGCGCGCGCGTTCGAGCGCCTGCGTCGCCGAGTAGATCACCTCGACGCGAGCCCCCGCCGCGCGCGCGTCGTCGAGCGAGCCTGCACGTCCCGGCACGCGCAACATGTCGCCGTACGTCAGGACCAGGTGTCCCGCCTCGGCCAGCGTGATGACGGCGTCGATCTCGGGCGCATCCGTCACGCACACGGGACATCCCGGGCCCATCTGCACGCGGAGCGCGCGCGGGAGGCTCTGCCGAAGGCCGTAGCGCGCCATCGCCTGCTCGTGGCTGCCGCAGACGTGCATCACCGTGATCTCGCGTCCAGCGCGCTCCACCGCGCGTGCGAGTCGCTCGCGCAGCTTTCGGCCGCGCTCGACGTCGCGGAGCTCGAGCGGACGCGCGCCGCTCACGAGGTGCGCTCCTTCGCCGTCGTCGCCGATGGGCTTCGATTCGTGTGTGCGTGCACGAGGGCAGGAAGCCTAGCGGTCTTCGCGATGGCTTTCACGACGGGACGCGGAGTGCTCTCATCCGCTCCATGCCGGAGCTCGACCCCACGCTGGGTGAAGATGCCGTTCGCCACCTCGCGGCGCTGATCCGCATCGACACGACCAACCCGCCGGGGAACGAGACGCCCGCGGCCGAGTACCTCGCGGAGGTGCTCCGCGCGTCGGGCCTCGAGCCGACGCTCGTCGGCGCCGAGCCGTCGCGCCAGAACGTCGTCGCGCGCGTGAAGGGGACCGGAGAGGCGCCTCCCTTGTTGCTCGCGTCCCATCTCGACGTCGTCCCCGTCGAGCCGGAACGATGGCGCCATCCGCCCTTCTCCGGCGAGATTCACGATGGGTACCTGTGGGGCCGCGGAGCGATCGACATGAAGCACATGGCCGTCATGTCGGCGCTCGTGGCGTGCCGACTGAAGGCGGAGGGGATCCGCCTGCGACGCGACGTGATCTTCGTCGGAGTCGCCGACGAGGAAGCGGGGTGCGACCTCGGCTCGAAGTGGCTGGTCGATCACCACCCGGAGCTCGTGCGCGCCGAGTTCGCGCTCGGCGAAGCAGGCGCGTTCACCGTCCACCTCGACGGCGCCGTCCTCTATCCCATCGCCGTCGCCGAGCGCGGCGCGGTGTGGATGAAGCTGCGGATGCGCGGCACGCCGGGGCACGGGTCGCTGCCGCGGAGCGAGAACGTCGTCGGACGTCTCGGGCGCGCGGTGGATCGTCTGGCGCGCACGCGGCTTCCGCATCACCGCACGCGCGTCGTCGAGCGCTACCTCGAGATCGTCTCGGCCACGCAGCGGTTCCCGCGCAACGTGCTCATGCGAAACCTCTACGTGCGGCGCATCGCGGACTCGATCATCCGCACGATGCCCGACCGCGGAATCGCCGGAGCCACGTGGGCGATGCTCTCGAACACGGCGGTGCCGACGGTGCTGCGCGCCGGCAGCAAGACCAACGTGATCCCGGGCGTGGCGGAAGCCGAGATCGACGGGCGCACGCTCCCCGATCAGACGGCCGCCGATCTCGTCGCCGAGATTCGCAAGGTGGTCGAGGACGAATGCGAGATCGAGATCCTGCGCGACATGCCGCCGGTCGAGACGACCGCCGACAGCGAGCTCTTCCGGATCTGCCGGGAGGCCATCGAGCGTCACCACCCAGGCGCGGTGCCTGCGCCCTACCTCATGCCCGGCTTCACGGACGCGAAGAGCTGGTCCCGGCTCGGCTGTCGCTCGTACGGGTTCATGCCCGTTCGATTCCCGAACGACGGCACGAGGTTCGGTGACCTGTTCCACGGGCACGACGAGCGCATCCCGGTCGACGGCCTGAAGTGGGGCGTCGAAGTGCTCTACGACGTCGTGAAGCGCTTCGCCTGCGGCCCGTAGGAGACCGTCGCTCAACCGTCCTTCGGCGGCACGAGCCCTTCGAGGTCCTCGGTGCTCATCGCCTCGAAGAACGCGAGCGTCTCGGCGAGGTCCTCCTCGGCGATGCGGCGGATCGCGAACCCCACGTGGACGAGCACGTAGTCGCCCGCCGCCACGGGCTCGTCGACCAGGTCGAGCGCGACGCGACGGCGTACGCCCCAGAAATCGACCACCGCGGTGGAGTCGGTGATCTCGACGATTTGCCCAGGCGCTCCGAGACACATGACCTCAACGACTCCGTGCTTCGCTTCGCAGCGCGAGGACCGCGGACCACGCCTGCCCGAGCGCGATCCCGCCGTCGTTGACGGGCACCTCGCGCGCGATCCGTACGCGGCCTTCGCCGATGCGTCGAGCGATGTGAGACGCCAAGCGACGATTCTGGAATGCGCCGCCCGTGAGCACGACCTGTCGCGCGGCCGTCTCCGCGAGCGCGCGCTCGACGAGCGCTGCGGTCGCGGCGATCAGGGTCTCGTGGAATCGTGCCGAGACGAGGCCCGCCGGCGCGCCCGACGAGAGCGCGTCCACCATGGCGCGTGTCGTCGGTCGCAGATCGAGCTCGTGCGCAGCGCTCACCGGGCCGTGCGTCGCCAGCTCCGCAGGTGGCGCCCACGGATAAGGCTCGAACCAGCCTTCCATCGCGGCTTCCTCGAGCGCCATCGCGACGTGTCCTTCGAACGCGGCGCGCGGGATGCCCAGCGCGAGCGCGCCGACCGCGTCGAAGTATCGCCCGACTCCGCGCGCACCGACCGTGCTCACGCCCGTCTCGATCATCCGCTCGATGGTGTGCCTCGCCTCGGGCGCGACGTCGCGCAGGCACGCGAACCGATCGAAGATTCCCGGAGCGTCCGAGCCGAACGCGTCCACGAGCAGCGCGAGCGCTTGCCGCCACACCTCGCGGATCGCGACCTCGCCGCCCGCGAGCGCGATGGGTCTCGTCGTCGCGAGCCGCTGCCACGCGAGGCCGTCCACGAGGAGGAGCTCGCCTCCCCACGCCGTGCCGTCGGGACCCCAACCGGTTCCATCGAACGCCACGCCCAGCACGGGGCCTTCGAGATGGAGCTCGGCCACGGCAGCGAGCACGTGCGCGACGTGGTGCTGCACGCCGTGGTGCAGCCGCGCCTGGCGCGCGGACGCGGCGCGCGTCGAACCGTAGTCGGGGTGCAGGTCGTGCGCGACGACGTCGGGCCGCACGCGCAGCAGGCGCTCCAGTCCCGCGACCTCCTGCAGCCACGCACGCTCGCTCTCGATCGTGTCGAGATCCCCGAGGTGCGGGCTCAGGTACGCGCGATCTTCGACGACCACGCAGACCGTGCTCTTGAGCTGCGCGCCCACGGCCAGAACCGGCTCGGGCGATGCGGCCGGCAGCCGGATCGGTCGGGGCGCGTGGCCCCGAGCCCGCCGGATCATCGTCGTGGTCCGTGCGTGCACGCTCACGACCGAGTCCTCCACGCGGCGTGCGATCGGCCGGTCGTGGTGCAGCTGGACATCGGCGATGGGGCCCAACGTACGCAGCGCGTCGTCGTTCTCGATCACCACGGGCTCGCCCGAGACGTTGCCCGACGTCATGACGAGCGGCCTTCGCACGCGCTCGAGCAGCAAGTGGTGGAGCGGCGTGTACGGCAACATCAACCCGATGCGTCGAGACGGCCCGAGCACCTCGCGCGACACGCTTGGCTCGTCGGGTTCACGCGCCGAGCCGTCGCGCGTGGGGGCCAACACGATCGGACGTGCCGGATGGGAGAGCGCAGCGCGCGCCACCTCGTCGAGCCGCGCGAGCCCCTCGGCCATCTCGAGGTCCGCGACCATGACCGCGAACGGCTTCGCGTCGCGTCGCTTGCGCCGTCGGAGCTCGCGGACCGGTGCGTCGCGCGTGGCGTCGCACGCGAGGTGGAACGCGCCCAGACCGCGGATGGCCACGATCGCGCCTTCGAGCAGGCGATTGGCAGCTTCCTCGACCGGGTCCCCGTCGAGCCGACCTCCGCTCGCGTCGACCAGCCACAAGCGTGGACCGCACGATGGGCACGCGAGCGTCTGAGCGTGGTAACGACGTGCTTGCGCGTCGTCGTGCTCGGCCGCGCACGCGTCGCAGCTCGCGAAACCGGCCATCGTCGTGCGCGCGCGGTCGTAGGGCAGGTCGGTCACGATCGAGAAGCGCGGCCCGCAGTCGGTGCAGCTCGTGAACGCGTAGCCGTGATGACGATCGCGTGCGTCGTGCACGTCGGCGAGGCACGCGTCGCACACGGCGAGGTCCGCGGGCAGCGGCATGCCGCGCGCGTCGCTCTCGACGCTCGATCCGATGGTGAACGAAGGACACGTGCTCGGCGGAGGCACGGAGACGACGGCGCGTGCGATGGAGTCGATCCGTGCGGCGGCGGGCGGCTCGCACGACAACGAGGACTCGAGCGCGTCGAGCGCGTCGCGTTGGCCGAACGCCTCGATGACGACGCCCGCAGACGTGTTGAAGACGGAACCGCGCAGGCCCAGCGCGCGTGCCTTTCGCGCGGCCCATGGCCGGAACCCGACGCCCTGGACGATGCCCCCGATGACGAGCCGCCGACCCTCCTCGGTCGGATGCGCTCGCGCGTGCGGGTCGGCTCGCGCGACCGATTCGACGAAGAAGGCGACGGCAGCGTCGAGCCCGGCGCGCGCCCCGTCGGTCAGCGGCTCACCCAGCTCGAATCGCTCGCCGCGGATGGCGAGCGTCCACGCCTCGGGCGGCTCCCCGACAATCCTTCGGTGCGTCTCCAGCACGGCGGCGGGCGAGATCGCGTGCGTGCTGAACGAGTCGTCACGCGCCGGCCGAACGCGCTCGAACGAGAAAGGCGCCGGCGCCGACACGCTCGCGTCCACGAACACGACGCGCTCGCGCCCCGCGACGTCGAGCGCGAGCTCGATCTGCAGCTGGAAGTCGGTCAGCAGCTCGATCTCGCCTGCCTCGATCGCGTCGGCCAGCAGAACGCCGACGCGCTCCACGAAGAGCGGACCGACCGCGTCGTCGCCGCGCGACGGGTTGCCCACGCCGAGGACGAGGAGCGGCGCGGGGCACCCCACCGAGGCACTCATCCGGGCGAGCGCTCGCCGTCGCGCGTCAGGCGCTGGAGCACGTCGCCGCGGGCGTCCACGATCTCGACCCAGAGCGGCATCTTGCCGAGCGCGTGCGTCGCGCACGACAGACACGGATCGAACGCGCGGATCGCGACCTCGATGTGGTTCAAGAGCCCTTCGGTGGGCTCGTGCCCGTCGAGGTACTCGCGTGCCACCTGGCGGATGGCCTCGTTCATCGCCTGGTTGTTGTGCGTGGTCGAGACGATGAGGTTGCACATCGTGACGAGGTCCTGGCTGTCGACCTCGTAGTGGTGGATCAGCGTGCCACGGGGCGCCTCGATGATGCCCACGCCGCTCGTCGCGCGCGGCCCGCTGGTGGTCAGGTCGTGCCCCTGCAGATCGGGGTCGTCGAGCAGCCCGCCGATGACCTCCGCCGCGTGCAGAAGCTCGATCATCCGGGCCCAGTGGAAGAGCAATGGCGCGTGGATCAACGCGCCCGGCGAGGTCGCCATCAGCTCCTGTCGAGCCGTCTCGGCGAGCGGAGTGCCGATGGCATCGCAGTTCTGGATCCGCGCGAGCGGACCGACCTTGTACCAGCCCGTCTCCGCTCCTCGCGAACGGATGAACGGGAACTTCATGTAGCTCCACGACCGGACGTTCTCGCGGAGCTGGGCGTGGTAGTCGTCGGGCTCGACGCCGTCGAAGATGATCGCGCCGTCGGCATCGCGCGCGCGGAGCACGCCGTCGTAGAGATCGAGCTTCCCGTCGCGACCCACCAGCGAGAGCAGGCTCGAACGCACCGTGCCGAAGCGCTCGTAGGTGTCGCGGTTCTTCGCGTGCAGCTCGGCGACCATGCGCACGCCGAGCCGTGCCCACTCGAGCACCTGCGGCAGCGCGCGCGCGAGCTCGTCGCGTTCGCTGGCCGAGACCGACTTGTTGACGCCGCCGGGGATCGATCCCGTGCCGTGGACGCGCTTGCCGGCCGTGATGCGGATGGCTTCTTGCCCGAACTTCCGCAGCATCACGCCCTGTCGCGCGATGTCGGGGTACGCGGCGAGCACGCCGACCACGTTGCGGCGCTCGGGCTCGCTCTCGAAGCCGAGCAGCAGGTCGGGTGACGACAGGTGATAGAAGTGCAGCGCGTGCGACTGCAGGATCTGCCCGTAGTGCATGAGCCTGCGCACCAGCTCCGCCGTGCGCGTCACGCGACGCGCGCCCACCACGCGGTCGAGCGCCTTCGACGCCGCGAGGTGGTGGCTCACGGGGCAGATGCCGCAGAGGCGCTGCACCATGACCGGGACCTCCCAGTACGGGCGGCCCTGGATGAAGCGCTCGAACCCGCGGAACTCGACGATGTGCAGGCGCACCTGGTGCACGCGGTTCTGATCGTCGAGGAGGATCGTGACCTTGCCGTGGCCTTCGACGCGCGAGACGGGCTCGATCGCGATGCGCCTGAGCTTCGACGGGTCGGCGGCTTTCTCGAGGTCAGTCATAGCGGATGAGCCCGTGGCCGAGCTGGGGCGTGCGGCCTGCGATGAGGTCCGTGAGGAGCTGCCAGATGGCGTCCGCCGAAGGCGGGCAGCCCGGCAGGAAGTAGTCGATCTTCACGACGTCGTGCAGCGGGTGGACCTGTGCGAGCGGCAGCGGCAGCTCGGGGTCGTTGGGGATGAAGCCGCGATGGACGCCGAGACCCGTCAGGTAGACCGTCTGCAGGCAGTCGCGGATGTCGAGGTGATTGCGTTGCGCAGGCAGACCTCCGTTGACCGCGCACGCGCCGAGCGCGACGAGGATCTTGCAGCTCTTCCTCAGCTCGCGGAGCACGCGCACGTTCTCCGCGTTGCAGAGGCCGCCCTCGACGAGGCCGAGGTCGCACGGCCCGACGTGCTTCTTGTCCGTGAGCGGCGACGCATCGAGCTCGATGTGCTCGAGCAGCTCGACCAGACGCTCGTCGATGTCGAGGAGCGACATGTGACAGCCGAAGCAGCCTGCGAGCGAGCTCGTCGTGACGCGGAGCTTCTTCTTGGTCTCGCCGCTCATCGCCGCTCCCCCTCGGCCTCGTCGAGCGCCACCTCGCTGATGGGCCGCCGATCGTACTTCCGCTCGCCGATGGGAACGCGGAACCCGCGCCGCTTGCGCAGGATGACGCCGACCGGGCAGACGCTCATCGCCTTGTCCTCGACGGCGAGGTCGGTGTCGCCCAGGCGACCCGACTCCGCGTTGACGACGAGGTGCTTCGTGATGCCGCGCCCCGAGAGCGCGAAGACACTCTTGCGGTCGACCTGCGCGCTCGCCCGCACACACAGCTCGCAGAGGATGCAGCGGTTCAGATCGAGCAGGACGTCGGGGTGCGACGCATCGACCGGACGCGTCGGGAACAGCGGGTTGAAGTGCCCGCTGACGACGCCGAGCTCGTAGCCCACGGCCTGGAGCTGACAGTTGCCGCTCTGCTCGCAGGAAGGGCAGAAGTGGTTGCCCTCGGTGAAGAGAAGCTGGACGAGGCTCTTGCGCAGATCATCGAGCTCTTCGGAGTGCAGCTCGACGACGTCGCCCGGGTGTGCCGGTGTCGTGCAGCTCGACTGCGTGCGCCCGTTGACCCGAACCGTGCAGACCTTGCACGAGCCGTGGGGTGCGAACTCCGGGTGGTGGCAGAGCGTGGGCACGTACGTGCCCGCCGCGAGAGCCGCCTCGAGGATCGTCTGGCCCGGCGTGAAGGCCACCTCCTGGTCGTCCAGCGTGAACCTCGGTCGATCGTCGTTCACGTGCTCTCCTCCTCGAGGTGCGCGCCCGCGTCGTCGCGCGCGGTGGCTTCGCGCGCCGGGGCGAGCGACTCGTCGAGGTCGAACGCCGGCAGCACCTCGGTCGAGGCGAGCCGGCGATCGAAGCTCGGCCGGAACTTCGCGAGCGTGTCGACGATGGGATTGGCCGCGGTCATCCCGAGCCCGCA
>JADZFZ010000195.1 GCA_020854145.1 Deltaproteobacteria bacterium
CCCGACGGTATCGCGACCTTCCCCGGGCCATCAACCTCCGCGATGGAGCGCCGCATGGACGCGCTTGACGCGACCGACGCCGCGCTCGCATCGTCCGCGTCATGCTCGACCACGTGTCGCTCGGGACTGCGGACCTCGCGCGTGCGACGGCGTTCTACGACGCGGTCCTCGCGCCGCTCGACGTCGTGCGCGTGTGGTCGACTCCGGACGCCGTCGGTTACGGGCATCCGGGGGGCGGCGATCGGCTCGCGATCAAGCAGCGCGCCGGCTTCGCTCCGCCGGGCGCCGGGTTCCACCTGGCGCTCGCCGCCCGGAGGCCCGACGACGTGGATGCGTTCTTCCGTGCGGCCGTCGCGCACGGCGGCACGGCCGACGGCGAGCCCGGACTGCGACCGCGCTACGGGCCCGGCTACTACGCGGCTTTCGTGATCGACCCCGACGGGCATCACATCGAAGCGGTCTGCCACGGCGCACCAGAATGACGCAGCCGAGTGGGGTGAGCGCGTTCAGCCTCTGCGCGCGCGCCGGCGCGCGTGGAAGAAGGTTCCCACCACCACGCCGAGCGCGACGAGGACGAACGCGAGGCCTCCCCGGCGCGGACGCGCGGGCACGCTGCTGCACTGGCCCACGAGACCCGTCGGAGCGATGGGCACGCACGCGGCCTCGTCCTCGTTGCCGGTCGCGGCGCACTCGAAACCGGTCGGGCACGGGCTCGCCGTGTCGCAGAGCCGCGTGCAGACGTTGAGGCCGTCGTCGAGGGACGCGCAGATCCCGCTCGTGCAATCGGCGCCGCGGTCGCACGACTCGCCGAGGCTCCGCGACGTCGCCCGGCAGAGCTTGTCGTCGCCCGAGCGCGCACACACGAGCCCGTTGCCGCAATCCGCGTCGTCCTCGCAACGCGCCGTGCAGTAGGGCGTCTCGACGCCGGACAGGCACATGCCGCTCTGGCACTCGACGTCTTGATCGCAGCGGTCGCCGAGCGGGCGGCCCGTGCTCGGTGGCAACGTCGGGTCGGTGCGCGCGCAGATGCTGCCCACGCAGTCGAAGCCGCTCGGGCAGCCCGAGCCGCACGCCTGCGTGCAGTAGGAGCCCTCGGCCGTGCGCAGGCACATCGTGCTCGCGCAGTCGGAGTCGCCGCTGCACGTATCGCCGAGCGCCCTCCCTGCGGGCGGAGTCGTGCCTGGGTTCGACGGCGGCGGAGGGGGCGGCGGCGTGGGCGAGCCCGCGTCGGGGCTCGAGGGCGGGGGGGGCGGCGGCGGTTCGGGAGGCGGCGGCGGGGGAGGCGTGGGAGGGGGAGGGGGCGGGGGCGCGACGCTTCCGCCCGTGTCGGCGATGGCGCCGTCGATCAGATCGAGGAACGCATCGGTGCGCGTGTAGATCGAGCCGCTCGAGCACGAGTAGTCGCCGCGCGAGACGACGCCGAACACGCGGCCATCCGCGAGGAAGCCGGGGCCTCCGGAGTCGCCGAAACAGGTGGTGGGCCCGGAGATCTCGAACTCGGCGGGATAGAGCTGCGTGATCTGCGCTTCGCCGCGGTACTTCGTGCCCGCGGGCCCGGAGCCGCTCGGGCCGATCGTCGTCTGCCCGTAGCCGATCGCCGTGATCGGATCGCCGACGCGAGGCGGCGTGTCGCGCACGAACGCATACGGCGTGAGCGAGCCCGCCCGATCGAGCAGCAGGACGGCGATGTCGGCGCCCTCGATGGCGTAGCCCGACGTCGTGCGAACCTCGTCGACGTCGGCGTAGAGCCGGCCGGAGTCGATGCTGGCGCCCGTGTTCACGTGAATCGCGCTCGCCGGGATGCGACCGCCGCCTTCGTCTTGGATGCAGTGCTTGGCCGTGAGCACGACCTTCGGCGCGATGAGCGATCCGGTGCAGAGCCCGCCGTAGTCGTTGAGGATGTGGACGACCTGGTCGCTGCCCGACTCGCGCGTGCCGCCGATGATCGCGTTGCTCGCGCGATCGAGGTCGAGCCCGCCTTCGCTCGCGCAGGCCGCCGTGGACAGCACGGCGCAACAGACGAGGAGCCGCGCCGAGCCGCGCAGCACGGCGACCGATGCGCCCGGGCAGGGCTCTGCCACCCTTCGGGTGGGAGCATCTTCCGGCCGGACACGCATGCCGACCAAGGTCAGCAAACACCGCGCCCACGGATCGGGAGCTGGAAACAGCGGCGATCGAGGTCGATTCCATGGGCGTGGACGGCGCCGACGCGGCTCCAGGGAGCGGGGCGCGCTCCGTTCAGCGAGGAACGAGCCGCAGCGTCGTGCGTGCCCTTCGCGCGACGTCGCGCGGCGTCCACGCGATGTCGATGCCCTCGCCGCTCTCCCAGATCGGCAGCAGGTCGCCGAAGTGGGCCGAGCAAGGGTTGCCGGATTGGCCGCCCGCGAGCGACCAGCGGCTCTGCTCCCACGAGCCGACGTCGATCACGGCGCGCAGGTTCGCGATGCCGATCGGGTCGCCGGTCGGATGCTGGAAGTCGACGGAGGCTTGCGGGATGGTGGTCACGTCGCCTCCGACGGAGACCGGCGGGAGCGAGAACACGCGGTCGAACGGCCTCTGCGTCGCGACCGGGTGCCGCAGATGGAGAGGCCTCACGCGCCCCCATGCCCACTGGTGCGTCGCGGCGCCGTGATGGGAGCGCAGCCAGCCGACCGCGCGCGCCAGCGCTCCGCGGATGGCGTCGGCCCAGCCGTCGTCGAAGAACCCCGATGGCTGATCGCGCAGCAACCGCGAGAGCGACGCGACGCGACGCAGCGGCATGGCCCCGTGCACGAGCACGGCGTTGATGCCCTGGCCGAGCGCGTCTTTCCAGGCGTTGGGCGCCCGAGCGCGCGAGATGCGCACGGCGAGATCGGCGAACGCGAGCTCGAAGACGCTCGCCGCCGACGAGCTCGGTGCCACGTCGCCGTCCCACGCCTCGAGCAGTCGGAGCGCCACCGCGAGGTCGGGATCGGCGAGGCGCCCGGAGCCATCGCGCGCCGCCGACAGGAACGCGTCGCGCAGCTCGCGCCAGAGGAGCGACGTGCGATCGAGCTGCAGCCGCACGCACGCGTCGACGGTCCAATCGTCGCGCGATGCGAGACGCTCGACGATGCGGTCGTAGCGGTAGCCGTCGAGCCAGTCGGCGCCGAGGAACGGATCGGTGCCGTGGTCGCGCTCGGGCGGGCACTGGTTGGCGCTCGCGACGAAGCCGATCGCGGGATCGCGAAGGGACGGGAGCTCGTCGAACGGACGCGGCTCGGCCTCCCATCCGGCGGACGGATCCCAGCCCGGTGACGGAAGCAGGCCATGGCCCTTCTTGCGCACGGGGGTGTCGCCGACGATCTGCCACGCGACGTGACCGTCGGCGGTGGCGAACACGCGGTTCTCGGAGATGCCCGGGTACGCGACGTAACAGGCGCGCATCTCGTCGATCGAGCGCGCGCGAAAGAGCCCGTAGGCGCCGATCGCGCGCGGGGCCATCCACGTCGCGCGCATCGAGAGCGCGTCGCGGTGCTCGCCGAGCGCGGGACCGACGATGGGACCACGCGGCGTCACGAGCACGCGCTCGACGACGTCGGGGCCGCCCTTGACGCGGATGACCTCGTCGCGCACCTCGCACGCGACGTACCGATCTCCGTCGCGCACGCTCGTGCCGTCCTCGCCGAGGTGCTCGACGAAGAGGTCGGTGTTGTCGACGTGGGCGGCGGTCACCGCCCACGCGCCGTGCGCGTTGTGCCCGATGCTGACGACCGGCTGCGTCACGAAGCAGGCGCCGGTGAACGCCCAGTCGGGGGTGCGTACGTGCGCGAGGTACCAGGGCGCCGGCAGCGTGGGTGCCAGGTGCGGATCGCCCGCGAGGATGGGGCGACCCGTCGCCGTGCGCGAGGGCGCGATGGCCCAGTTGTTCGACGCCCCCACCGCTGCGCCCGTCGCGGCCAGGTGCGCGGCACCGTGCGCCAGCTCCTCCGCGGCGCCGAGCACGTCGACGTCGCGCAGCAAGCGGTCCGCGAGCCCGATCTCGGCGCGCCACTCGGCGAGCGAAGCCTCGAGCGCGACGAGCGCGTCGGCACCGTCGGCGCGCAGCACGCGCAACCGCGCCAGCTCCGCGTCCCAGTTGGAGCTCAACGCGAAGGACAGGAACTGCAGCACCGCGATCGGATCGGACGTCGCGAAAGGCGTCGGCTCGATGCCGAGCAGCGCCATCTCGTGCGGCTTGCGCTTCGCTCCGTGCGCGAAACCCGCGTTGACCCCTCGCGCGAACGACGCCAGCTGCGCGCGCGACGCTTCGTCCATGCACGCGAGCTGTTTCGCCGCGATCTGCACGAATCCGATGCGGCGCGCGAGCCGATCGGCATCGAGCATCTCCGCTCCGACGAGCTCCGCGAGCCTGCCGTGCACGAGCCGTACGAGCAGCTCGATCTGGAACCCGCGGTCCTGCGCCTGACAGAACCCGAGCCCGAAGAACGCATCGTGCTCCGTGGTCGCATC
>JADZFZ010000196.1 GCA_020854145.1 Deltaproteobacteria bacterium
CCCACACGATGTCGCACGGGTGCGGCGCGCCGGTGTAACCTGCGACGAGCGCGCACGATGGGTCCTTCCCGCGCCGATTCGATGTCCCAGGCGGCACCGCTCCTCTACGGCAAGTACCAGCTCCTCGAGCTGCTCGCTCGGGGCGGCATGGCGGAGGTGTTCAAGGCCAAGAGCTACGGCGTCGAGGGCTTCGAGAAGATCCTCGTCTGCAAGCGCATCCTGCCCGAGCTGTCGAACAACCCCGACTTCGTCGAGATGTTCATCAACGAGGCGAAGATCGCGGTGACGCTGTCGCACGCGAACATCGTGCAGGTCTTCGATCTCGGCCGCGCCGACGACACGTACTTCATCGCGATGGAGTACGTGGCCGGCCTCGACCTCGCGACGGTGATGCGACGGGGCAAGCGGTCCAATCGCCCGCTTCCTCCGGAGCTCGCCGTGTACGTCGCGGGCGAGGTGGCGAAGGGGCTCGACTACGCGCACCGGCGCCGCGACGCGCAGATGCGCCCGCTCGGGATCGTGCACCGCGACGTCTCGCCGCAGAACGTGCTCGTTTCGTACGAGGGCGAGGTCAAGCTCACCGACTTCGGCATCGCCAAGGCGCGGCACATCATCGAGGACGTCCAGGAGGGCGTGCTCAAGGGCAAGTACGCGTACATGGCGCCGGAGCAGGCGCGCGGCGACCGCGTGGATGCCCGAGCCGACATCTACGCGCTCGGCGTCGTGCTCTACGAAGCGCTCTCGGGCGCGAACCCCTTCGAGGCCGACAGCACGTACGAGACGTTGCGGCGCGTACGCGAAGGTGACGCGCCTCCGCTGCTTCAGGCGGTGCCTAGCTTCCCGTGGTCGAGCGCCGAGGTCGGCGTCGAGCCGTCGGCCATGGTCGAGCGCCTCAACCGCGAGCTGTCGGACATCGTGTCGATGTCGATGGCGCTCGACGCCGGGACGCGACACCCGAACGCGGGTCGGCTCTACGAAGACCTGATCCAGGTCCTCTACACGTCGGGCCGACGTGTGAGCGCGCACGATCTGGCCGATTACATGGGCGCGCTGCGCACCGTGGAGGAGCGCCCGCGCGAAGAGGAAGACCGCATCATCGCCGCGTTCGACGCCGAGGGACAGCTCGGCCCGTCGCGGGAGCACACACCGGTCGAGGTGCCGCCGCGCGCGCGCTCGAAGGTCACACGTCCGGTGTCGCACCGCACGGCGACGGGCACCCACCCGCACTCCGAGCAGCGCGACGTGACGCTCGTGACCATCGAGCTCGGAGGCTCGACGTCGCTGCGCCCGACGATGTCCGCGCTGCTGAAGCGCTTCGGAGGGATGCCCCTCGACGATGCGGCCGCGACCGACGTCGTCGCGGTCTTCGGTGCGCTCGACCCCGACGGCAGGGACACCGAGACCGCGCTGCGATGCGCGCTCCGCGTGCTGCGCGGCGCGAGCTCCGCGGAGCCTGCCCCGAGCCTGCGCCTCGGTGTGCACGCGGGGCGCGTCGTGGTCGACGCCGCGGGACGACCGGAGCACGACGAACGGTTGACGGATCTGCTCGCGACGACCCGCGAGCTCGCACGCAACGCGCCCGTGGGCAGCGCGCTCACCAGCGCGGCATGCGAGCGCGCGGCGCGCTCGTTGTTCGTCTTCGGTGCGTTCGGTGCAGGCCTCGACGCGAGCGCCACCGCCACCGGGCACCTGCTGCAGGGCGAACGTCCCGTGACGGAGGCCTACGGTCGCTTCGTCGGAAGGCGCGACGAGCTGCGCCGAATCGGGGAGGTCCTCGCGATGGCGTCACGCAGCGAGGCATCGTTGCTGACGATCGCGGGCGAGGCCGGAACGGGCAAGACGCGCCTGATGCACGAGTCGCGGCGTCGCCTCGTGCGCGGGGGTCACGACGTCGGCTTCCACCTCGCGACGTGCTCGCCGCTCCTGCGCGACACGCCGCTCGCCGCGGTGCAGGAGATGTTGCGTGCCATCTTCGGCATCGAGGAGTCCGACACCGACGAGGCGCTGCAGGCGAAGGTCGCGCGCGTGCGTGAGCTCGGGCTCCCACCCGAGGAGCAGCACGCGCTGTCGCTCGTGCTCGGCGGAACGGGCTCGATGATCGAGCACCCGGTCACGGCGACGCGGCCGCTGCGCGACGCGCTCCGGCGCACCGTGGCGAAGCTGACGCAGGACCGCATCACGGTGCTCGCGTGGGATCGCGTCGAGGTGATGGACGACGAGTCGCAGGCCGTCGTCGACGGCCTCATCCGGGATGCTCCCGCGCGTCTTCTCGTCGTGCTCGCGCACCGGACGGGGTTCGTGCACGCGTGGAGCGACGTGCCTGGCCACGTCGCCATCAAGCTCGCGCCGCTGTCCGATCAGGAGTGCGCGCGCCTCGCCGTGTCGCGGCTCGGGGTGCAGGATCTCCCCTGGGATCTGCTCGAGGAGCTCACGTCCAAGAGCGCCGGCAACCCGTTCTATCTCGAGGAGTACATCAAGGCGCTCGTGGACGCGGGCGCCATCGAGCGCAGTGGAGAGTCGGTCGTGTACCGCCGCGAGGTCGCGGAGGTCGGAGTGCCCAAGACGCTCCGTGGCCTCGTCGCGTCGCGTGTCGCGCGCCTGACGCCTTCGCAACGAGGGCTGCTGCAGATCGCGGCGGTCGCGGGACCGAGGTTCACGATCGACGTGGTCGCCGACGTGGCCGGTCTCGCGGTCGGAGAGATCGAGCCCGCGCTGTCGGTGATCGAGTCGCGCGGGATCGTCCACCGCGTCGGCGAGGGCGAGTACGCCTTCGCGCACGAGCTCGTACGCGACGTGGTGCACGACGGCCTGACGCTCGATGCGCGCCGCTCGTTGCACGGCGCCGTCGCGCAAGCGGTCGAGACGCTCTACCCGGACCGGCTCGACGAGTACGCCGAGCGCCTCGCCATCCACCATCGCGAGAGCGGCGACCGGCGCCGCGCCGTCGAGTACCTCGAGCGCGCCGCCGAACGACACCTGGCCGAGCAGGCGCTCGAGGGCGCCATCGCGTCGCTCACGCGCGCCGTGGATCTCCTGCAGGCCACCGCCGAGCCCGAGCTGCCGCGCGTCATGGGGCTCTATCGCCGCATCGGCGAGCTCGCGGTGCGCGCGCGCTCCGTCGACGTGGGCATCGAACGCGTGCGCGCTGCGATCGATCTCGCCGAGTCGCTGGCCGATCGCGCCGAGCACGCGCGTTTCTCGATCCTGCTCGGGCGGCTGCTCACGCTCGCGTCGAGCTTCGAGGACGCACGGCGGCACCTCGAGGACGCGCACGGCACCGCGGCGCTGCTCGGAGAGCGCGCGCTCGTGCGTGACGCCGCCATCGCGATCGCCGAGACGCACTCGCGCAACGGCGAGTTCCTGAAGGCCATCCCGTTCATCGAGGAGGCGCTCCACGCGGCGCGCGAGGCCAGCGACCGTCCCGCGGAGATCCGTTGCCTCGTGGCGCTCGCGCACGCGTACGGCGCGAGCGGGACGCAGGACGACGCGCTCGCGTTGCTGGGTCGCGCGCGCGCGCTCAACGCCGAGTCGTCCGACGGGCGCGTCAACGTGGAGCTCGACAAGCTCGAGTGCCTGGTGCGGGCGCTGACGCGGGACTACGAGGGTGCCATCAGCTCGGGCCTTCGCGCGCTCGAGCAGGCGAAGGAGTACGGCCTCTCGTACGAAGCCGCCGTCAACGCCCACAACGTCGGCGAGTGTTACCTCCGTGCGGGCGACTTCAAGCGCGCGTTCTCGTCGCTCCGCTACAGCTACGAGCTCAGCAAGGAGCACGGCTTCGCGAAGCTGCAGGCGCTCAACATGCAGCTGCTCGGCTACATCGACGCGCTCAAGTTCGGCAGCGAGGAAGGCCGTCGTCGCGTCGAGCAGGCCATCGAGTTCGCGCAGCAGAACGGCTACACGTGGGACATCATCGAAGGCCGTTACCTTCTGGGGCTCCTGCACCGCGCGCAAGGTGACTTCCCGCGCGCCAAGACGGAGCTGCGAGACGCGCTCCGCCTCGCGCTCGATCACGGTCACAGGTTGATCGTCGAGGACTGCGAGGAGGCGCTGCGCACCCTCGGCAGCCAGCCACCCTGGGACGGCTCCGCGACTGGAGAAGGCGGCCCACCGATCGTGTGACCGCCTGCGCGTGCCACCGATCCCGGAGGAACATGAAGCTCGGCAAGGACGTCTTCGTAGCGCTCGCGGCCGTGGCCTGGGCCGACGGGGTGGTGAAGGACGAGGAGGTCGTCGCGCTCCTCGGTGCGGCGCGCGCCTGCGGCCTGAGCGGCTCCGAGCTCGAGGACGTGCGCGCGGCGCTGGAGACGAAGACGGACATCGAGCGCGTGACCGCGGTCGAGCTCGGCGAGGAGGAGCGGTCGTTCGTGTACGGCATCGCCGCGTGGCTCACGCGCGTGGACGGGTTCGTCGCACCCGACGAGACGGCGACGCTGGCGAGGCTCGGCGACTTGCTCGGGCTCTCGCACGAGGACCGCGCGCTGGCCGCGCGCGCCGCGGCGTCGACGTCGCGCGCGAGCGGGTCGGCGTTGCCCAGCGGTCTGCTCGCGCTCGGCCGCGAGATCGAGGACGCCGCACAGGATTGAGTCAGGCCCGGGCCCGCAACACGGCGCGCAGGCCGTCGCGCGGCTCGGGCGGAACGACGTCCCATCGGAGCGAGAGGTCCTGGGGCGGCAGCTCCCACATGTAGCCGCGCACCAGGATTGCGCCGAAGACCGACATGATCAGCGTCGACAGGTCCTCGCCGGCGCAGCGGTGCCCGTCCGCCGGACCTGCGCCCTGCGGCACGTAGGCGTGCGGGCTCTTCTCGTGCTCGCGTCGCTCGGGCGAGAACCGATCGGGGTCGAGCTCGAGGGGCTTCGCGAAGACCGAAGGATCGAGGTTGTTCTCGCGGATCGCCATCATCACGTTCCATCCCGCCGGGATGGTGTGGCCGCGGAACTCGAACGTGCGGCGAGCCTTGCCGAAGATGACCGCGATGTTGGGGCAGTGGCGCTTCA
>JADZFZ010000197.1 GCA_020854145.1 Deltaproteobacteria bacterium
TCGCGATCGAGGTGAGGGCGACGCTCGGGACGTCCGTGCTCGCGTGCTCGAGCAATCCCTCGAGCGCAGCGAGCGACGCGTCGGAGCGCATGTGGCGAAGCGCCCGCGCGACGTGGACGAGCACCATGGGATCGGCATCGGCCGCGAGCGAGAGCAGCACGGGCTCCACGTCTTCGTGCCGCGCGAGGTGCAGACAGTCGATCGCGGCCGGCAGCGCTCGGCGATCGTGCCGCACGAGATCGAGCAGCGGCACCGAAGGCACCGGGGCGGGCGGTGTGCAATGTGCGAGCGCGAGGAGCGCCGTGTACCTCTCGTACTTGTCCCTCGTGCGCCACGCGAAATCGAGCAGGAGCTCGGCCGTCTCCTGGTCGCGCAGGACGTAGCCGATGCGTTCGATGCAGAGGATGGCCTGGCCTCGCCGCGACTTGTCGCGCCCGGCGAGCAGCTCTCTGGCGCGCGCGAGGACCCGCGGATCGCGCAGCTGCTCGAGCACGGCAGGATCCTCGCGATGCGGGATGACGTGCGTGACGCCGGCCGCTTCGATGAGCGCGTCGAGGTCGGCAACACGGGTCGAGCCCACGGTCGTCTCTCGCTAGCAGCCGAACCGGCAGGGTTGCAGAAGGAGAGCGAAGCCCGACGAAGACAGCTTTGTAATCGATGCGGGAATCGAACCCGCATCAACTGATTGCGAAGTCAGTCGCCCTACCATTGGACGAATCGATTGCGTCCACGCCCACGTGGCCGCGCTCTCCGCCGCGCAGCATACCCTGCGGCGCCCGGCGTGACGCGGGCGGAACTTCCGCGTGTCCACGCTGTCGAACCTCGAGGGAGAGGTGTGCCCATGAAGTGCTGCGGCAAGCTCGTGTTCCTCGCCAGGGTCTCCGTCGCGCTGGGGTGTTTCGCGTCCACGGCTGCGGCGCAAGAGCCCGCACCGAGTCGCGCGGACGGACCTGCTCCGGCCTCCGCGGAAGAGTCCCGGGTCGGACGCAGGACGCGCACGTTGAGGCTGCGGGGGTGGGAGCTCGTCGGTGACCCGCACAAGCCGGCTGCCTACTACGTCATCGCGCGATCGGCGACGGGCGGCGAGGTGCTCGAGCTGCGCACGAGCTTCGTGCCCGAGATCGTCCGGACGGTGGACCGCAGGCCCTTCTGACCGCGGGTGCCACGATCGCGGCGATGAACGTCACGACGAGGCCGTCACGGGATAGTCTGGCGGCATGCTCACGCCGCTGACGCCGCTCGAGTTCGCTCGTCGTGCACGTTCGCTCTACGCGGACCGCGACGCGGTCGTCGATGGCGAGAAGCGTTGGACCTATCGGGAGCTCTTCGAGCGCTGCGACCGGTGGTCTCGTGCGCTGCTCGAGCTCGGCGTCGCGCCCGGAGATCGCGTGGCGTACATCGCTCCGAACACGCACGCGCAGCTCGAGTCGTTCTATGGCGTTCCGCAGATCGGCGCGGTCGTCGTGCCGCTCAACTATCGGCTGCTCCCGTCGGATTGGGTCTACATGGTCAATCACTCGGGGAGCCGCGTCGTGTGCGTGCACTCCGACTACCTCGATCTCGTCGACCGGGTGCGTCACGAGATGCCCGCGGTCGAGCACTTCGTCGCGCTCGAAGGCGGAGGCGACGGTTGGCTCGAGTACGAGCGACTGCTGTCGGACGCGAAGCACGAGCTTCTCCGGCCGGAGATCGGGGAGAACGATCTGCTGACGATCAACTACACGAGCGGCACGACGTCGTTGCCGAAGGGCGTGATGATCACGCACCGCAACGCGTGGGTGAACGCGGTCGGCACGCTGATCCACCACCCGATGACCTGCGGCGACCGTTACCTGTGGACGTTGCCGATGTTCCACGCGAACGGCTGGACCTTCGTGTGGATCGTGACGGCCGTCGGCGGCACGCACGTGTGCCTGCGCAAGGTGGACGCGCCGAGCGTGTTCGGGCTCCTCGCGCGGGAGCGGATCACCATGCTCTGCGCCGCGCCGACGGTGCTCATCACGGTCGCCAGCGCACCCGAGGACCTGCGCAAGACGGCGCCCCGCGGGTTGCGCGTGCTGACGGCGGGCGCACCTCCGGCGGCGCACACCATCGAGCGCGTCGAAGAGGAGCTCGGCTGGACGATCACGCAGGTCTACGGGCTCACCGAGACCGCGCCGTTCATCACGGTGTGCGAGCCGCGACCCGAGCACGCCGGGCTCGCAGTGCCCGAGCGCGCACGCATCAAGGCGCGACAGGGAGTCGAGCTCATCACGTCGGGCAACCTGCGCGTCATCGCCGACGACGGATCCGACGTGCCGCGCGACGGCGAGACGGTCGGCGAGATCGTCGTGCGCGGCAACGTGGTGATGGAGGGTTACTACCGCGATCCCGAGGCCACCGCGCGCGCCTTCGAAGGAGGCCATTTCCATTCGGGCGACGCCGCGGTGGTGCACCCCGACGGTTACGTCGAGATCCGCGATCGCCTCAAGGACGTGATCATCAGCGGTGGAGAGAACATCTCGTCGATCGAGGTCGAAGGCGTGCTGCTCCGGCATCCGTCGGTGCTCGAGGTCGCGGTGGTCGGTCTGCCGCACGAACGCTGGGGCGAAGCGCCGCACGCGTTCGTCGTGCTCGAGCCCGGTGCGACGCTGAGCGAGGAAGAGATGCGCGCTTTCTGCCGCGAACGGCTCGCCGGGTTCAAGGTGCCGAAGGGCCTGACCATCGTGCCCGAGCTGCCCAAGACGGCGACCGGCAAGATCCAGAAGTACGTGCTCCGCGGAGGCCGCGCGGGCATCAGCTCGCAGTGACGCTGCGGTCGCGCGATCGCGCGACGGTGCTCTCGAGCCGGCGCGATCGGATGGACAGCTCGTGCCGGTCCTCGCCGGGAAAGGCGTGCTCGCATGCAGCGCCGATGAGGCGACCGTGCACCGCGATGCGGTCGAGCGCGACGGGATCGCGGCAGACGCTCGCGACGTCGTCGAGCGCGCGGAGCATGCGCAACGAGACGGCCATGTCGCCTTTGCCGTATTGCCGGAGCTGATTGAAGGCGAGATCGAGGAGCGAGACGAATCGGGTCTCGAGGTGCTCGACGCTGCCGGCGGGGTCCGTGCTCGCGGCGGGCGCGAGGCGCCGTTGCGCCAGGCGTGCGAGCAATCGCGCGAGCTGGTCGATGCAGCTGCCGGCGGTGCTCGGATCGTTGACCGCGGGAGAGATGGCCTTGAGCGCGATGTCGACGAGCTGGCGCAACCCGAGCTCGACGTCTTGCTGCATCGTGCGAACCGGGCCGAGGTCGAACGCGCCCAGAATCTCGGCCTGGAGCTCGTCGGTCACGCGGTCTGCCGGCGAGACCGACGCGAGCGTGCAGCCCTCGACGGCGAACTGTCCGACCTTGCGACGGCAATGGATGTGCACCTCGCGGGCGCGGGCGATCTCGGCGAGGCTCTCGTCGTCGACCATCTGCACGTAGCCGGAGCCGGTTGCGCGCACGTCGACCGCGTCGGCTTCGTCGGTCGAGGGGCGCGACGTGGTCGTGGGTGCCCACGGGTGCGGGAAGACCGCATCGACGAGCGCCTCGGTCTCGTCGGCGATCGCTTCGATGATGTAGTTGACCTGGATGCTGCGCGAGATGTGGTGGATGAAGTAGACGAGGCCGCCGAGCGCGACGAGAGCCAGGAGAATCGAGCCCGTGATCGCGAGCACCGGGACGAACGGCTCGGGGCTTCCGCGCACGCTGCGCA
>JADZFZ010000198.1 GCA_020854145.1 Deltaproteobacteria bacterium
ACAAGGTCGGCTCCGGGCGGTTCGTCTGGACGCTGGTGCATCCAGCGAGCGCGAGAGCCGCGAGCAACCAGACGAAGGTTCCGCGCAAAGCACGCGCACCATAGCAGAGCCCCCGTCGCGCTTGCCCTCCGCCACGCCTCTTCGCGTCGGCACAGGGGGCGGCCTCGCGGGGCGAGCCAAGCCCCCCGCCTGCCAGCACGGAGCTCGTCGAGCGCTCGCCCCTCACCCCGACCCTCTCCCCATTCGGGGAGAGGGGGCCTGGTCCCGAAATTCACGCCACCAGCCCCTCACCCTACCTCTCCCCGCTGCGCGGGGAGAGGGGACGCGCGTCGATGGGCGCGGGCGGAATTCCGAGTGAGCCCGAGCCCGCGTCAGCGGGGGACGGCGAAGTTGCAGCACGCCCGAGCGCCAGCGACGGGCGTGAATTCCGAGTGAGCCCGAGCCCGCGTCAGCGGGGGACGGCGAAGTTGCAACACGCCCGAGCGCCAGCGACGGGCGTGAATTCCGAGCGGGCTCTCGGGTTACTATCGCGCGCGATGGACGAGCCTACGCTGCATCAGCTGCTCAAGAAGGCGCTCGAGTACAGGGCGAGCGACGTGCACTTCAAGGTCGGCCAACCGCCGGCGTTCCGAGTGGACGGCGACCTGCGGTACCTCCAGGGCGACAAGCTCCGCGCGGAGCAGACCCAGCGCATCTCGGAGATCATCGTCGCGCGCGCTCGCTACAAGGGCGCCATCGAGGATCTGCTGGAGTTCGATTGCTCCTACTCGGCGCCGGGCTGCGGTCGCTACCGCGTCAACGTCTACAAGCAGCGCGGCACGCTCGCCGTCGCGATGCGTCTCATCCCGCTCGACATCCCGACCTACGAGATGCTCGGCGCGCCCTCCATCTGCAGCACGTTCGCGCAGGCGGAGCGCGGGATGGTCCTCGTCGTCGGGGCGGCCGGTAACGGCAAGTCGAGCACGCTCGCGGCGATCATCGGCGAGGTCAACCGGACGCGACGCGTCCACGTCGTCACCATCGAAGACCCGATCGAGTTCATGCACACCGACCAGCTCGCGACCATCTCGCAGCGAGAGGTCGGCCTCGACACGGGCAACTTCGCCAACGCACTGCGCGGCTCGTTGCGCCAGGACCCCGACGTGATCCTCGTGGGCGAGATCCGCGATGCCGAGACCATGGATATCGCGCTCAAGGCCGCCGAGACGGGCCACCTCGTCTTCTCGACGCTCCACACGCCCGACGTCCAGCGCACCGTCGGCCGCATCCTCGCGCTCGCGGGCGACCAACCTCCCGAAGAGGTTCGCGAGCGTTTCGCCGACAACCTCCGGGGCATCATCGCGCAGCGACTCCTGCCGAACGCGGCCGGGCGCGGGCTCGTGCTGGCCGCCGAGGTCCTCTACGCGACCGGCACGGTCAAGGACGCGATCAAGCGCCCATCCCACAACCCGCCGCTCAAGGATCTGATGGAGAAGGGCGTGCACCCGTACAACATGCAGACCTTCGAGATGGCGATGCGCGATCTCGTCAAGGCCGGCAAGCTGACCGTCGAAGTGGCGCGTCAGGCTCTCGCCTGAGCTCGCGCCGAGCGAGGTCTCACGCCAAGGACGGGCTACTCGTACCGCTGGATGACGTGGAACCCGAACGGCGTCTCGACGAGCTCGCTCGTCTGGCCTCGCTGCAAGCCGAACGCGGCCGTCTCGAACGCCGGCACCATCCGACCACGTCCGAACCGCCCGAGGTCGCCGCCGGTCTGCGCGGCGCGCGGCTCGTCGCTCATCTCGCGCGCGAGGGCTGCGAAGTCGTCGCCCCGACGTGCGCGTGCGAGCACCTCCTGCGCTCGGGCGCGAGCCTCGTCGCGGGTTCGCGTGATGGCTGCGGGCGCACGCTGCGAGCCCCGATACATCACGAGCACGTGACGCGCGGCGATCTCGCCCTCTCCCGGAGCCGCAGGCGGGCTCGGCGGCGGGCTCGGCGCGGGCGTGGGGCGCGGGGTGGGGTTCGCGGGCTGCGCCGTTCCACCCCCAGCCGCCGGGGCGTCGTGGTCGTCGTCGTCGGGAGCGGGCTCCACGGTCGCCGGCGCAGGACGGGGCCGAGGCTCGGGCTCGCGCGTGATCGCCGTGCATCCGAGCGCGCTCGCCGAGGTCGCGACGAGCAGCAGGTTCAGAACGCGATTCGCCATCGACCCGACCTCGTCACGATCACTTCGCTCGGTACGTGATCAACCCGTGCGTCGGATCGTACGGCGAGACCGACACCTGCACGCGGTCGCCGACCACCACGCGGATTCGGTAGTTCCGCATGCGGCCCGAGAGCTTCGCTCCAACGACCATCCCCGTGTCGGTCTTCACCGTGAACACTCCGCCGCGCGCGTCGGTCACGACGCCCTCGAGCGGAATAAGATCCCCGCGACTCATTACGTAGCTCCTCCAACTGCTCGCCCCGGGACCACCGACGACGGTCGACGCTCCGAGGCCACTTCGAGACTCCCCGCCTCGCGGGGCGCGCGAAGGTTTCGGTGTGCGCGTGTCGCTGTCAAGCGACGATTCGCGCGCGATCGTCGTCCGCCCGCGAACAACCGCTCGCCACGAGCCGCGTCGAGGGGCGCGATGACGTGCTTCGACTCGCGCAGCACGAACGGTTGTCTGTCACCCCTTCACTCCACGCCATCGCGCACCCACAACGACGACGCGCCCACGAGGCGTCCATCGCGAAACCGCGTGCGCCGCTCGAACGTCGAGAGCTCCCCGTCGCCGTCCAGGTCTCCGTATGCACGCGCGCGATAGAGGTGCTGGCTCGGCTGCGGGACGACGTCGCAGCCCGACGCGACGGGCTCGAACTTGTACGAGAACCGCGTGCCGCCCCGCGGGTCGAAGCCCAACGCCTCCCAGGTCTCGTGCCCCTCGACGGAGGCGGCCGAGAAATCGACCTCGACACGATCGACGGTGGGCGTCTCCGGAGTCGGACCCGCCGCCGGCGGCAGGCAACGCGAGACCCGCCGCTCACCGAGCCGCCGCCATCGTTTCTCGTAGTAGCTCTCCGCGGCGTGCGCGAGCGCCCCCAGCATCTCGACGGCCTCGGAGCTACGCGACCGCCGGAATGCGCGCAGGAAGGTCGGCACACCGACGGCCAGCACGACCCCGACCACGCAGACGAGCACGGCGGCCTCGACGAGCGTGAAGCCATCACGGACGCGCCGGCGCATCACCCTCTCCCGCGTCCTGCTCGAGCGTGTCGTCGGCCTCGACCTCGTCCTCCGGCGTCGTGACCGGCTCTTCGCGCTCGCCAAGCGCCGCTGGCCAGCCGTCGCGGCCGAGGCGCGCCGCGTCCACCGGCGGCATCGTCGGTCGGAGGAACGAGAAGAGCTCGTCGGTGACGTACGGCATGGAGCGCATCCGCTCGTCGCGCAGACCCTGGAACGCCGAGCGGAAGCCCTCCGCGTACGCCTCCGAGCGCAGCTGGGCAAGCCGGATGAGCAGCTGCTCGCGCGTGTCGTCGTCGCGGGTGACGGCGAGCATCTCCTCGACGTGCTGCGCAGCCTGCTCCGCGCGCCCGAGTCGAAGGAGCTGGGTCACGTTCGTCAGCGCGAGGTAGCGGGGACCGTGCCCGAGCCTCGCTGCGATCGTGAGCTCTTCGACGCCGCGTGCCTTCGCTTCGGGCCGTCGGTCCGCGGGCAGATACGGAACCAGCTCGAAGGCGTACGTCGCACCGAGCTGATAGCGCAGCTCTCCGTCGTCGGGCCATCGCGCGACGGCGCGCTCGAGGAACTCGATGACGCGACGCACCTCGGGCTCTCCGGTCGCGGTGCCTCGATAGATCCCGGTCGTGGCGATCCAGAGGTACGCGTGCCGGAAGTCGGGGTCGAGCGCCGTGATCGCCTCGACGTAGTCGAAGACGTGCTGCACCGCGCCTCGGTGGACGAGCTCCTCTCCGTAGTACACGAGCGCCCGGCACCACACCAACGACGCCGCCGCGTCGCGATAGCCCAGCGTCAGCACCGGCAGGACGCTCGCCGGGGGCAGGTAGTAGACGTCCACACGCCGCTGCGTCGACCGATGGTGGACGAACGCGCGGAGTCGCAGCTCTCGCGACAGCAGCGCCGCCACGAGCGCGACGGCCACGGCGGCCACGATTCGAGCCGAGCGCACCACGCGAGGATACCCTCCCCGCCCCCGATGGAGCAGCCGGCGGGCGACGACGATGGAGCACGCGCGGCGCCGGAGCACGCGCGGCTCCGAGGTGCGGACACGGTGCGCGGCGATCGCCCGCATCACGCAGGGACTCCAGCGAACGGGCCCGTGGCACGCCGGCTGCTGAGGCCGACGGCCAGGAGGCTTTCATGCCCGCCGACGCCCCGCGCCCGCGCATCGCCACGTTGCCACCCCCCGGAGGTTCGACGACCTCGCGGGGCGGCTCACGCCTCATCACGCCGCTTGCGGAGGCGCGACCGCAACCCGCCCCCGTCCCCCCGAAGCGCGCGGCGTCCAGACCTCGGCAACGCGCGCCCTGGGATGATCGGACGACCGCCGTCGCGCGGATGCCGGAACCGCCGCCGCCCCGCAAGTCGAAGCGGCCGTTGCCCTCCCCCGACGAGTCGCCCATCGGCTTCGCGCTCGAGCCCGTCGGCTGGGACGACGACGACGAGCAGGAGGAGATCACCCAGGCGACGGATCCCCTTCGCAAGGACGACTCGGGGCCGCGCCCCAAGCTCGATGCAGCCCACCTGGACCGCATCCTCGGCCCGGTCGTCTCCGATGACGACCGCCCGACGCACCCCGACTCGCGCGCGGCGCGCGCCGCGCACACACCGATCTCGTCGCGTCCCGCGCCCGCGAGCGCTCCTCGACCCGCGACGGGTCGACCGGTCACGACGAGCACGCCCTCGAGCCGCGCCGGCACGTCGGCCGTCACCCTGACGGGACACGCCAACCCCCTCGACCGCCTCGCCCCCCTCGTGGACGCGGCTCGCCGCACTCCGATGCGCCTCGAGCCACCCCCCGTGGTCTCCCCGATCCGCTCGGCGGAGACTGCCGTCGTGGGCACACCGGTGCCGTCCGACGACGACCGCTGGCAGGCCTCGGAAGCCCCGTCCCCGTCCGCGCCAGCACCGCAGGCAGCCACACCCGAGCCCGAAGCGCCCCGTGCGGCTCCCTCCTCCGGACCCCACGCGATCGCCCCCGCACCGGCGGCACCGCGCGCGTCGTCCGGTCCCCACGCCGTCGCCTCCCCGGCGGACGCTCCTCCGGCCACGATGTCTTCGGGCCCCCACGCCGTCCACGATCCGTCGATCCCTCCGCCCACGGTCGACTGGAGCCAGATCGGGTCGCGCGTGCGCGACGAGGTGCGCGCGGCCGTCACCGATCTCGGCGCGCCTCCCCGTTACGCGTCGAGCACGTCGACGAGCACGACCCTCGTCGTGGCCGTCGTCTGCTCGCTCGTCGGCGGCGTGGTCGGCTCGGGCGCCACGCTGCTGCTGGCCGGTGCGCCGACGCGCCCTGCGGCGCCCCGATCCGAGAGCTCGCCCTCCGTTCGGCAGGACCGCGAGATCGGCGCCCCATCGAGCGACCCGCTCGCGCTCACCGCCGCTCCCACGCCCGCGGCACCGACGCCCTCGGCCGACGACACCGCACCGGCGGACCCTCCGGCGAACGAGCCGCGCAGCCCCTCGACGCAGGGCGCCGACGCGACGGCCATCGCGCCCGTCGTGCCATCCGCGGTCGCCGCCGGCTCCGCGCCCCAGGCCGCCGCCGACTCCGACGAGAGCACGCAACCCGCGCGTGCAGGACGTCTCACGCCGCGTCAGCTCGCGATGCGTCGTCGGATGGCGGAGCTGCGCCGCCAGCGCATCGCCCTCGCGCGCGCGGCCAGCCGTGCCCAGACGGTCTCCGCGTCCGCCTCCGACGCACCCGCCGCTCCGGCACCGGCACCTGCGCCTGCGGCCGCACCCGCGACCGCACCGGCCGTTCCCTGAAGCGCTGACGAGAAATCCCCGACCGTTCGCCCCGAGCGCAGTCGAGGGGGGACCAAGGAGACCCCGACGAGCGGGCCCCCGAGCATCCGCTCCGGGGGCTCGTTCTTTTCGGGAGCGATTGCGTGCTTCGACAGGCTCGGCACGAACGGCTATCTGTCACGCGCTGAGCCCCGTCCACGTCAGCTCCGCCGACGACCCGCGCCTCGATCTCTATCGCGCGCTCAAAGGCGACCATCGTCGTCGGCCCCATTTCGTGGCCGAGAGCGACCTCGCCGTCCGCCGCCTGCTCGGCAGCGACCTCGCCGTGGACTCGGTCCTCTGCACGCCTGCGCACCTGCCGCGCATCGTCGACGCCGTGCCCGAGCACGTCGCGCTGCTCGTCGCCGAGGAGGCGCTCATCGCCGAGGTCGCCGGCTTCCCGTTTCATCGCGGCTGCCTCGCCGCCGGCCGCCGACCCGCGCCCGCCCCACCCGATCTCGCTCGCTTCGCGGCCCTGCCTCGCGCCCGCATCGTGATCGCCGAGAACCTCGTGGACCCAGCCAACGTCGGCGCGCTGCTCCGCAACTGCCGCGCATTCCGGACCGACCTCGTCCTGCTCGACGCGCGCGCGGCCGACCCGTTCTCCCGGCGCGCCATTCGTGCCTCGCTCGGCCACTCCTTCACGCAGCCTCTGGCGCTCGTGCCCGATCTCCTCGCCGAAGCCCACCGACTGCGCGACCTCGGTCTCACCCTCCTCGCTGCCACCGTCTCCCCCGACGCTCGTCCCATCACCACGCTCGCGCCACCTCCCCGGCTCGCGCTCCTCCTCGGCAACGAGTCCTCCGGCCTCTCCCCATCTCTCCTCTCCCTCGCTCACCAGCGAGTCACCATCCCCATCGACCCCTCCGCCGACTCCCTCAACGTCGCCTCCGCGACCGCCATCCTCCTCCACTGGGGGACAGGATCGACGGATCCAACTCGTTGAGATCATTGCCGTCCCAGACGAGCACTTCCAATCCGTGCTCCGTCATCCTCTCCGCGCTTGCGCGACCGCGGTGCCGCGCGACACAGCTCAAGGAAGCCGTGTCGCTCGCGACCGAAGGCCTCGGGGTCGCAGAGGCGCACGCCCTTCCTCGGCGCACCCGCGTCGCATCCATCTTCAATGGAAGTCGCGCGACGGAGACGCCGTGAACCCCACCAGCTCCTCGAATCGCGCTGCCTTCACCGACACCACGTGATCCTGCGTCTGCACGACACCCTCGATCACCAGCCCATCTGCCGTCGAGAGCAAGGCTCGATTCTCCTCGAACAACCGCGGTGCCACGATGGCGTTGGCGAAGCCCGTCTCGTCCTCCAACGTCACGAAGAAGAATCCCTTCGCAGTCTGCGGCCTCTGCCGCACGATCACCGCGCCTGCCACTTTCACCTCGGTCCCCGGCCGCGCCGCCGGCAGCTCCGCGGCAGTCGATATCCCTCGTGTCCGCAGCTGCGCCCGTATGCGTGCAATCGGATGCTGCCCGATCGTGATCGTGCTCGCGCGAAGGTCCGCCGTCAGCCGCTCGTCGTACGTCATCTCGCGCAGAGGCGACCTCGTCATCGCCAGATTCGCGCGCCGCAGCAACGGCTCGCTCTTCGGTGGAACCTTCGTCACCTGCCACAATGCCTCTCGCCGCGTCATCGTTCGCGCGTCCGTCGCACCGCCCGGCACGTTCGCGAGCGCTCCGAGCTCTGCGAGCGCGCGCATCTCGTCGCGCTTCAGGTCCGCCCGCCGCGCCACGTCGACCAGGCTCTCGAACGCCTTCTCCCTCCGCGCCGCGACGATCCGCTCGGCGGCACCCGCCCGCAGGCCCACGACGTACCTGAGCCCGAGGCGCACCTCCGGATGAGCGCCGCCCCCGCCACCCGACAACAGCGACAGCACCTCCGAGCACGTGACGTCGATCGGCAAGAACCGAACTCCGTGCCTCTGTGCATCCTTGACGAGCGTCATCGGGTGATAGAACCCCATCGGCCAACAATCCAGCAGCGCCGCGGCGAAACATGCCGGGTGATGCGCCTTCAGGTACGCGCTCGCATACGCGATGAGCGCGAAGGACGCGGCATGGCTCTCGGGAAAACCATAGAGAGCGAAGGAGCTGATCCCCAGCACGACGTCGTCTGCGGCTTTGCCGACGATCCCACGCTCCGCCATACCGTCCCGCAATCTCTTTTCCAGGGTCTTGATCCGTTCCATACTCCTCTTGTGCGACATCGCCCGGCGCAGCTCCTGTGCTTCGCTCCCCGTGAACCCCGCCGCCACCATGGCAATCCGCATCAGCTGCTCCTGGAACAAGGCCACTCCCAGCGTGCGCTTCAAGATCGGCTCCAGGAGCGGATGTGGATACGTGATGGCCTCTCGCCCGAGACGCCTGTTGATGTACGGGTTCACCAGCTTTCCCACGATGGGACCCGGTCGGATGATCGCCACCTCCACGACCAGATCGTAGAAGGTCTTCGGGCGCAATCGGGGCAGAGTAGCCATCTGAGCCCGGCTCTCGATCTGGAACACACCCACGGTGTCGGCTCGCTGCATCATCTCGTACGTCTTCGGGTCGTCCTGCGGGAGATGAGCCAGATCGACCTCCACTCCTTCGTGCTCGCGCACCAGAGGAACTGCCCTCTCCAGAACCGACAACATGCCGAGACCCAGCAGATCGACCTTGATGATCCCGAGAGACGCACAGTCGTCCTTGTCCCACTGCACCACGACGCGATCGGGCATCGTAGCCGGCTCGAGCGGCACGACCCCGTCCAGCCGATCTCCCGAGATCACCATCCCCCCGGGATGTTGGCTCAGATGCCGCGGCAAGTCCCTGATTCGCCTCGTGACGTCCATGAACGCGCGCACCCGCCTGTCGCTCGGGTCGAGTCCCACCGACCGCACCTCCGAGGACAAGTCCTCTTCCGGCCCGAAGCCCCAATGGCTCACCACACGAGCCATCTTGTCGATCCGGTCCTCCGGGAACCCGAGCACCTTGCCCACGTCCCGCACCGCGCTCCGTCCCCGATAGGTGACGACCGTCGCCGTCATCGCGGCGCCGTGCTTGCCGTACTTCTCGTACAGATGCTGGATCACGGACTCGCGCTGATCGCCGCTCGGCAGATCGATGTCGATGTCCGGCCACTCCCCACGGTCCTCCGACAAGAATCGCTCGAAGAGCAGATCCATCTTCACGGGGTCGACAGCCGTGATCCCCAACGCGTAACACACTGCGCTGTTGGCCGCGCTGCCGCGTCCTTGCGCCAGTATCCCGCGCCTCCTGCAGAAATCGACGACGTCGTGGACGACCAGGAAGTACCCCGCGAGGTCGAGCTTCGCGATCAGATCGAGCTCCTTCGACAGCTGTCGTGACGCTTCGGGAGTGAGCGGTCGATAACGGTCCCGCGCACCCGCGAACGTCAGCTCGTGGAGCCGGCTGAACAGCGTCTCCCCGGGAGCAATCGGGTACTCCGGGAACCGGTACCCGAGGTCCTCCAACGTGAAGGCGCACTGCTCGGCCACGTCCACCGTGCGCTCCACCGCGTCCGGCCGGTCGCGCCAGCGCGCCCGCATCTCTTCGTACGAGCGCAGCTGGCGTCCGCCGTTGGGGGCGAGCTCCTTGCCTGCCTCGTCGAGCGTCGTGTAGCGCCGCAAGCAGGTGAGCACGTCGAACAACGGGGCTTCGCCCTCACGCGCATAGAGCGGCATCGCGGATGCCACGATCGGAGCCCGCACCGCGTCTGCGAACGCCTCCAGCTTTCGCGACAGGTCCTCCTCGTCGCGGTCGAGGCTCCGCGCCACGGCGACGAAGAGATTCCCGCGTCCGAAGGTCGCGAGCAGCCGATCGAAGAATCGCCTCGCCCCCGTCTCGTCGCCCGTCGCCAGCATCCGGGCGAGCGGAGTCTCGCTCGTGACGAGCGCCACGTGCCCGCCACACGCGTGCTCCTCGAGGTCCCGCCAGTCGATCCACCCCTCGCGGTCCTCCGGCGTCCAACGCCGTCTGTCGCGGCCCAATCGCGCCGTCGTCAGCAGCTTGCACAGTTGCTTGTACCCCCGTCGATCGCGCACGAGCATCGGCAGCACGAGCCTCGACGTCTCCGAACCCGACAGGCTCCCTCTCCCCGGATGGGGAGAGGGTCGTGGTGAAGGGTGAGCGCCGGACGAGCTCCACGGCTCGAGCGGAACGCCCGCACCCACGATGGCACGCACGCCCGCTGCCCGTGCTGCCTGGTAGAACCGAGGAGCACCATAGACGCCCGCGCGATCGACGAGGGCGATTGCAGGCAGCTCGAGCTCGGCAGCGCGGTCGATCAAGTCCTCCGGCAACGACGCCCCTCCGAGGAAGGAGAATGCGCTTCGTGCGCAGAGCTCGACGAATGGTCGCTTCGGCCGCGGAGCACGATTGCCGCGGACCAGTTGAATCTGCGGGGGCATCGCGATCGACCGGGCTCACCCGTCGTACACGGCGTCCACGTAGTACGCTCCCGAGTCGGCGACCAAACGAGCACGCAGGGTCTCGCGCCCTCTCTCTGCTGCCAGCGTCACGTCGTGCTCCTCGCGTCGATACGACTCTTCCGACCACCAACCCCCTTCGACGACGTAGGGCCCGTCCGCCCGCAACACCCGTCGTCTCTGCCCATCCAGGCGAACCGCGCACAACCTGCCTCTTTCGTCCATCTCCACCTCCACGGCGAGCGGCGGGCTCACTCTCCGCATCGCGCGCACCAGGCACCTTCCCGGCGTCTCCTCGGCCATCACGGGTGGTGACCCAGGCTCGAACGGAACCGTCTCGATCGCTCCTGGACGCCGCGTCCAGGGCACACGCGGCGACCCCACGCGCTCCGGGCCGACCAGCGCCGAGAGCCGCGCCATCGTCGTCGCGAGCGCCCCTGGGGCGGGCCCCGCGGGCGCGAACAACGACAGCTGCGTCGGCCTGAGCTCGCCCGCGTGCGCCACCAATCGGAATCCGTCGACCGGCGCGTCCGGCGGACGTGCATCCATCGAGAGCCGTACGAGCGCGAGCAACGCGCTCACGTCGCGCGTCGGCACCGCGACCGTCACCGTGCGTGCGTCCACGCCGCTCGGATCGAGCGACAGATGGAGCTCGAGCGCCGCGCACCCGAGCCCCCGCAGCACGAGCCGTCCCACGAGCCGCTCGATCGCAGGGCGCAAGAGAAAGCCGAGCGGCTCGAACGTCTCGAGATATCCCTCGAGCTCGAGCCCTTCCTCGATCGTCAGGACCGGCGGCGCCGGCACGAGCGGCGGCCGGTGCTCCCCACGCGCCAATTGCTCGATGAGCGCTCCATCCCGACCGATTCGCTCGGCGAGCGCGCCGCGCGGCAAGGCCGCCACGTCTCCGAGACACTTCAGCCCGAAGGAAGCCACCAGCGCCGCCGCATCGTCCGAACGAGCTTTCGTCCCTCCCGATGCGAGGAGCGACGGCACCCAATGCGACAATGCCGTCACCGGCAATCGAGCGAGGAATTCACGCCCTTCGCTGGCGTTCGGGCGTGTTGCGACTTCGCCGTCGCCCGCTGGCCGCGGGCTCGGGCTCTCTCGGAATTCACGCCCTTCGCTAGCGTTCGGGCGTGTTGCGACTTCGCCGTCGCCCGCTGGCCGCGGGCTCGGGCTCTCTCGGAATTCGGGAGTCGAAAGG
>JADZFZ010000199.1 GCA_020854145.1 Deltaproteobacteria bacterium
CACCGCCGTTGAGCAGCACCGCGTCGGGCAATGGGGCTCGACCGGTGCCGAGCACCTCCTCGATCACCGACCTGTGGCGCGCGAGGAAGGTCGCGACGTGCCGCGTGATCGCGGGGTCGCTCGCGTACGGCAGGCCGAACTCCACGAGCCCCGCGCGTTTGCGATCCACCCGCGCGTCGGCGTCGACCTCCGGGAAGAAGCCGTCGACGCAGAGACGCTCGACGTCCTCTCGCGTCAACGTCGTCGACATCGTGCCGCCGATCAGGCGCGAACCGCTGCCGAGCACCGTCACGGGCATCGATGGAGGCGCGTCGTCGGAGAGCAATCGCTCCTTCGCGGACCGGCACGACGCGAGGAGCTGCGCGAATCGCGCGGCGTCGAGCGCCCCCTTGCCGAGCCGCGTCTCCGCGGTCTTCGCGAGGAGGAGGTCCATGTTGTCGCCGCCGAGGAGCAGGTGATCGCCGACGGCGATGCGCGAGAGCTTGCCGGACGCGTCGGCGTGGATGAGCGTCAGATCGGTCGTGCCGCCGCCGACGTCGACGACGATGGCGAGCGTCGAGGTACCGAGCGGTCGCTCGGGATCCGGCTGCGCCGCGAGCCAGTCGTAGAAGGCCGCCTGCGGCTCCTCGACCAGACGCAGCGACTCGAGCCCCGCGCTGCGTGCCGCGCGCAAGGTCAGCTCGCGCGCCACCTCGTCGAAGGACGCCGGCACCGTGAGCACGACGTCCTGCGCGTCGAGCGGCTCGTCGGGGTGCGCGTGATCCCACGCGGCGCGTACGTGCCCGAGGTAGCGCGAGGAAGCGTCGATCGGCGAGAGGCGCGGGATGCCCTCGGGCGCGCCCCACGGCAGGATGGCGGCGGTGCGGTCGACCGCGCCGTGCGAGAGCCAGCTCTTGGCGGAGACCACCAAGTGCCCGGGCGTGCGCGCGCCGCGCTGCTTCGCGAGCTCGCCGACGGGCCAGGGCTCGCGTCCCCACGAGAGCGCGAGGTCGTCCGCCGCGAGCTCGCCCTCCGCCGGCACGTAGACGTTCGACGGCAAGAGCTCGCGCGGCTCGGCCTGCCCGGGCGCGACGAGCTGCTCGATCGGGAAGACGGAGACGGCGGGTCGGCCGAGCGCATCTTCGCGCCCCGTCGTGTCGGCCGACGCGACGACGGTGTTGGTGGTGCCGAGGTCGATCCCGACCAGGTAGCGAGGCTTCTTCAATCGAGTCTCCCGAGATCCGCCCCCGGAGCCGCCGCGCCGAGAGGGCAGGAGCTCCGAGCCGTCGGGGCAGAGGACGGATGTTTACGCGCTGAACATCCGCCGTGTGAATAGAAGTGGTGTGGCGAGCGTACTAACTCTTCGAGGACGACGAATCGAGGCGCGCCATGCGCACGGTGTACCTGTTTGCTGCTTGTCTGCTGTTGCCTCTGGCGGCCACGACCGTCGCGCTGGACGCGAGCCCGGCCGCCGCGCAGGACCGCGCCGGCATCGACGCGGAGCGCGACCGGTTGCTCGCGATGATCAACGCCTATCGCGCCGAGCACGGAGCACCACCGCTACGGCTCTCGGCGACGCTGCAGCGCGCGGCCGAGGGCCACTCCGGCGACATGGCGGCGCGCGACTACTTCGATCACGAGACACCCGAAGGCGTGAGCCCCGCGCAGCGTGCGCGCGCCGCCGGGTATCCGAGCGGCTTCGTCGGCGAGAACCTCGCGGCTGGCAACGCGGGCGCGCAAGCGACGTTCACGCAATGGCGCAACTCTCCGGCGCACGACCGCGGGATGCGCGATCCGCGTTACCGCGCCGTCGGGCTCGGTTACGTCGCGCGTCGCGGCTCTCGCTTCAGCCACTACTGGACGATGTTGATGGGCGACCGCGTGGACGTGCCCCTCGGTGCGCCCGCTCCGGCGGTTCCGTCGCCGTCCATCCCCGGGATCCCCGGGCCCGCTCCGGGCACCTCGCCCGACGACGACATGTGGCCGGGAGCGGACGCCTCGGACGACGAAGACTGCGAGACGGATGGCGACGACGACGGCTCGGCGCTGCCGCCCGGCTCGACGACGCCCGCGTCGCTGCCCGGCGGCTGGATGATGGGCCCGTTCGGATTCCCGATCCCCGCGATCCCTGGCTGGACGCAGGCCATCCCCGGTGCGGCCGCGCCGACGACTCCCGCCGGTCCGCGCCCGCGCGCCACGGTCCCGACCGTCGACCTTCAGCAGCTCCTCGGACTGCTGCAGTCCCTCGGCAGGCTCGCGCCTCCCGCGCAATAGCCGTGCTGGCTGGCGGGGGCTGCGCTCGCCCCCGCGGCCCCTCGCGGCAAGAGGGGGCTGCGCTACGAGCTTGCCCCCTCTTGCGACTCCCCGTGAAGACGGGTCCCGATTCACCCGGGATCCGACCAAGACGGCGCGCGCCAGCTAAGCTGTCGTCGTCGTGGACGCGTACCTGATCGCGGCAGCCATCCCGTTCTTTCTCCTGTCCATCGCGCTCGAGGCGGTGCTCATGCGCAAACGCGCGGAGCCCGTGTACCGCCTCCACGACGCGGTCGGCTCGCTCGCGTGCGGGGTCGGACAGCAGGCCGTGATGGTCTTCCTGCAGGCGGTCGTCGTCGCGGGATACGTCGTCTTCTACGAGCGATTCCGGCTCTTCGAGATCTCTATGGGCTCGGTCGGCGGCTGGGTCGCGGCGTTCCTGCTGGTCGACGTGGCCTTCTACGCGTTCCACCGCGCGAGCCATCGCGTGCGGTTCCTGTGGGCCGTCCACGCGGTGCACCACCAGAGCGAGGAGTACAACCTCTCGACCGCGCTCAGGCAGGCGTGGCTCGAGCCCATCTGCCAGATCCCGTTTCACGTCCCGATGGCGTTGCTCGGGTTTCCTCCCGCGATGTTCCTGGCGGCCGTGACGCTCAACACGCTCTATCAGTTCTGGGTGCACACGCGGGGGATCGGCCGGTTGCCGCGACCGCTCGAGTGGCTGCTCAACACGCCTTCGCACCATCGCGTGCACCACGCGAAGAACCCCGAGTACATCGATCGGAACTACTCGGGGATGCTCATCGTGTGGGACCGGCTGTTCGGCACCTTCTGCGAGGAGAAGGACGAGCCGGTGTACGGGACCGTGAAGCCGCTGCGCAGCTTCAACGCGCTGTGGGCCAACGTCGAGCCGTGGATGGAGATCGGCCGGCTGGTGGGCGCCGCCACGCGGTGGCGCGAGAGGCTCTACGCCCCGTTCGCTCCGCCGGAGTGGTTGCCCGAGGCGCTCGGCGGTCGTGCGGAGATCCCCGCGGTGAGCCGCGCGACGCAGTCGCGTTACGACGTCGAGACGACGAAGGGTCTCGACGCCTACGTGGTCGCGACGTTCGCGCTGGTCGTGCTGGGCACGACGGGGCTCATCGTCGCGCAGGCGTCGGTCGCGCTCGAGGTGCTCGTCGCGCCGGTTGGGCTCGTGGTGCTCACGCTCTCGACGCTCGCCGGGCTCGTGGAGCGCCGGCGATGGGCCGTCCCGCTCGAGGTCGCGCGATTGGCATCGTTGCCCGCGGTCGCGTGGCTGATCACACGCGACACGCCCTGGTCGGTCCACGTCGCCGCTGGCGCATCGGTCGCGGCGATCGTCTCGCTGTGGGCGTTGCGCACGGTCGTTCGCGCTCCGCGGGTCGCCGCGGTCGCGGTCTCGTAGCGCGGGCACGCGGCGTGCGACGCTGCGCGCCGTGCAATCGGAGCGACTCGACCCGAGACTCCCTCTGCCCCTGCTCGCCCTCGCCACGTGCCTCGCGTGCGCCACCGCCGCGTCCGCACAAGAACGCGAGATCGGTCGCGGACGGACGGCAGACGGCGCCACCGTCGCGCTCGTCCGCGAGACGAACGGCGACGGCACGCTGACGCGCGAAGGCAGCGGCGAGACCCGCGCGACGCCCATCGCGTGCGAGCGCCTCGAAGGTGCGTGGGGGCTGTGGATCGCGGACGTCGACGGCGACGGGCGCAGCGAGCTGATCGTCGCGCTGCGCAAGCGCGCGCGCTTCGATCCCGTGGTCGAGAATCGGCTCCACGTCTACACGCTCTCGGGCTCGCATTGTGTGCCGCTCTGGAGGGGGACTCGATTGGCAGGTCGATTCGACGCCCTCGCCATCGAGCGCGACCCGGACGGCGCCGACCGCGTGGTCGCGTGGGAACGAACGGGCACCCCGAATCGGACGCGATTGGCTCGCTACCGGTGGGCGGATTTCGGGTTCGTGATGGAGCGCGTGATCTGGTCGGGCGCAGGCTCACCGCCGCCCCCTTGGCGCGAACGATTGCAGACGGTGGAGGGCTCGGCCCCGGGCGGCGCGAGCGCGACTCGTGGAGGACGACGATGACGAAATCTGTGCTGTCTGGCGGGGGGCTTGGCTCGCCCCCCGCGGCCCCCTCCGCGGTAGGTGGGGGTCGCGCTACGCGCGCGACCGCCCCCCTACGACCCCTCCGAGAAGACGAGTCCCGATTGACGAGATCCTGGGTCCGCGGCGTTTGTGCGGTGTCGATGGTCGTGGCGCTGTTCGCGACCGCGTGCACGGAATCGCGTCCGCCGGCGGTCGCGCGTCGGACGACGCCACGCCCGCGGCCGACCGTGACGGCGCCGGCCGCTCCGGCACGTGGGCCGTTGACGGGCCCACCGTTTCCCGTCGCGAGCGCGTCGAACCTGGGGCGGATCGGAAGGCTCAGCGCCAAGCAGCGCTCGTTGCTCGAGTCGCAGGGGTTCTTCCTCGCGCCGCAGCCGCCGCGTCCTTCGGGCACGCCGAGCGCCGACGAGGCCGTGACCGCGCAGCGCGCCACGCATCTGTTCCACGTCTACGAGCGAAACGACTACATCCGGTTCCCGAGCTACGTCACCGCGGACCTGGCGATCGACGCGACGCACGCGTACTTCGACGCGTTGCTCCGCGAGGTGGAGTCGGAGCACCTCGTGCCGCGATTGCGCACGTCGCTGATCGCGTTCGTCCGGGAGTCCGACCGCATGCGAAGGGGCGCCCGATCCGCCGCGGCGCGCGCGACCGCGACGCGCATCGAGACCTTCTGGGCAGTCGCGCTGTCCCTGCTGGAACGCGGCGCTCCGGGAGACGCGCCGGACCGCGAGGTGGTCGCGCGTCCGGAAGGGATGGACGAGGGCGACGCGAACGACGCCCCGGAAGCGGTGTCGCCGCCACAGACCACGCCGATCCCCGCAGCGGTACGTGCCGAGGTCGCGCGGATCGTGACGCGCGTGATGGCGGCCGAGGGTCAGGAGAACGTGCGGGTGACCTCCGCTCCCGTGGACATGTCGCAGATGCGGCCGCGCGGGCACTACACCCGCACGGGCGTGCTGATGCGCTGGTTTCGCGCGATGAGCTGGCTCGGCATGGTCGCGTTCCCGTTCGAAGGGCAGCATGCGGACCTCGAGGGAGTCGCCGCGCTCGCGCGCAGCACGATGGCTCCGTCGGCGACGCCCGGAGCGGAGGCGGAGCCGCCGGGCGACGCGATCGAGTCGCTCATCGCGCTCACCGCGTTCTTCGTCGGCGGGCCCGACACGTCGGGCCTGGCGGAGGCGCGCAGGCGCTTGACGGCCATCGTGCCGAACGCCGGGCGCACGCCGCTCGACGCGCTGATCGCGCCCGACGTGCTCGCCCGTTACGGCCAATCGCTGGCAGAGCTGCCAGCGCCGCGCATCGCGTCGGGCACGGCCGACGGTGCACGCCAGCTTCGCGTCGCGGGACGGCGCGCGTTCGAGGACGCGGTCGCGTTGTCGCGACTGATCGGGTCGGTGACCGAGGGCTCTCTGCCTCCACGGGACGCCATCGCGGTCACCTTCGGCGCGGTGGGCGCGGCAGCGGTGCTCGGCTCCGACGAGGCGCGACGGATCGTGGTCGATGCGCACCCGGCGCGCCGCGCCGAGATCGAGCAGGCGATCACGTCGGGTCGAGCGCACCTCGACACGCTGGAGTCGACGCGCTGGGAAGCCGACGCGTACCACGGGACGATTCACGCGTTGCGCGCGCTCTTCGAGCCCGCGGCCGACGCGGCGCCGGCGCTCGTGCGGACCCCGCAATGGCGAGCGCGGGCATTGCTCGCGTTCGCGGGCGGTTGGGCGGAGCTGCGGCACGACACGATCCTCTATGGCGAGCAGCTCGGCGCGGAGTGCGATGCGCCCGAGTACGAGCCGCCCGACGCGTGGGTGGAGCCCGTGCCCGACGTGTACCGCCGATTGTCGGCGGTGGTTCGCGCGCTCGACGCCCGGCTTCGCGGCGCGGGCATCACGATGGACCAGCCCGCCGGCGGGCGGCCGTACGCGACGGTGTTGGCACAGAAGACCGAGCTCGTGGTGGGCCTCCTCGGGTTTCTGCAGGAGTGCGCCGAGCTCCAGATTGCAGGCGCTCCGCTCGGTCGCGATCGATTGACGCGACTGACCCAGATCGGCGGCGAGGTCGAATGGCTGCTCATCGCGCTGGCGAACACGGACCTGCTCTCGGACCGCGACCGCGACATGGCCATCGTCGCCGACGTCTTCACGTGGCGGCCGACCGGCGAAGCCGTCGAGGTCGGCATCGCGCACCCCGATCTCGTCTACGCGCTCATCCCGACTCCGAACGGCCCGGTCGTCGCGCGCGGCGCGGTGATGAGCTACCGCGAGATGCTCCAGCCCATCGGCGATCGGCTGACCGACGAGTCGTGGCGAGCGATGATCGCGGCGGGCAACGCCCCGGAGCGGCCCGCGTGGGCGCGCCCGCTCTACGCGGAGCCGGTTCCGTCGATTGCCTTGGTCGGCGAAGGCACGAGCCGCTGCGGACCGAGCAGCGGGTCTCGGCTCGAGCTGTGAGGCTCGCGCTCGCG
>JADZFZ010000200.1 GCA_020854145.1 Deltaproteobacteria bacterium
AGTAGGCCTCGATCGCGTGGCTGAGCGCGTCCATGCCGGTGGCGGCCGTCAGCCCACGGGGCAGCCCGACGGTCGTCTCGGGGTCCGCGATCACGAGCACGGGCGCGAGCGACGGATGCCACAAGATACGCTTTTTGCGCGTTTGCTCGTCCACGATGACGGCCGCCAGCGCCATCTCGCTGCCCGTGCCCGCGGTCGTCGGGATGGCCACGGTGCGCAGCAGCCGCGCCGCCTCGATGCGCCGCCATCGCGACTCCGCGAGCTCGTAGTCGAGCAAGCCGCCGTCGTGCCTGGCCGCGACGGCGACGCCCTTGGCGCAGTCGATCGCGGAGCCCCCTCCGAGCGCGACGACGATGTCGGCACCGAGGGCACGCGCGCGCGCTCCACCGGCCATCGCGTCACCCACGGTCGGGTTGCCGTGCACCTCCGAGAACACCTCGACGGCGATGCCCGCTTCGGCGAGCGATGCGGCGATCTCCGCGCAGAACGGCAGTGACGCGACGCCCGGATCGGTCACCACGAGCGCACGCGTGGCGCCCAGATCGCGCAGGTTCTTGGCCAGCTCGCGACGTCGCCCCGCCCCCAGCCGATAGCGCGTCGGGAACGCGAAGTCGCTGCGTGGGACGTTCGGCGTCGTCACAGGCCGAGCTGCTTTCGCAGGAGCGCGTTGACGCGACGGTCGAGGTCCGCGGCGTCGTCCCCGGCGGTCTTGCGCAGCGCTTCGAGCACGTCGGGCGCGAGGCGCACGCCGACGGTGCTCGAGGTCGGACGCAGCGAGACCTTCTTCTTCTCGCGCAGCGTCACGCGCTCGCCGACCGGGCGCTCCACCGCCTCGTAGGTCCAGTCGGGACGTTTGCGCGCGTGCGTCTCGTCGATCGTGAAGTGGTGCGTGGCGGGGTCGTAGTCGAGCAGCAGCGGCACCGCGTAGGCGGCGGTCGGCTCGTCGGGCTTCGCGATCTGCGCGTCGAACTCGGCCTCGAAGCGTTCCATCAACGCGGGCGTCAGGGTCGCGCCCTGCACCGGCAGGTAGCAGCGGTTGCCCTGCGGCGCCGAGCGCGCCGCGTAGAGCGCGCGCTCGTAGTCGTCGGGCGTGGCCAGGCCGGGGTCGAACAGCTCGTCGAGCGCGGAGCTCGCCGTGCGCAGCCCGAGCTTGCACGCGGGACACTGGTTGCACGACTCGACGAAGAGGAACCGCGTGAGCGACTGCGTCACGCGCGGGATGCTCCGCTCTTGGCCGATCACCACGAAGCCTGCGGAGCCGAGGCCCGATCCCGCGAGCGACAACGAGCCGAAGTCGCACGGCGTGTCGAGCTTGTCGGGTCCGATCGGCGCGTTGCTCACGCCCGAGAGGATCACCTTGATGGGCCCGTTCCTCGGCCCGCCCGCGAGCTCGTGGACGAGCGTACGCAGCGTCGTGCCGGCAGGTCGCTCGAAGATCCCGGGGCGCGCGACGTCTCCCGAGATCGTGAAGATCACGGTGCCCGGCGTGTCGTGCGTGCCGATCGATCGGAACGACGCGGCCCCGTGGCGCACGATGCCCGCGACGTGGCCGAAGGTCTCGGCATTGTTGACGACCGCGGGGTTCGGCGAACCGGGCGTCGAGAACAGGCCGAGCTCGTAGGGCGGGTTGTGCCCTTCGCGCGGGAGCGGATCGTTGCCCTCGATGACCTCGAGCAGCGCCTTCTCCTCGCCGAAGAGGTACTCGCCGGGTCCCTCGACCAGCGTGATCTCGACGTCCTCGCACACGCCGGCTGCCGTCATCTCGGCGACCGCGCTGCGCAGGCGTGCGAGCTCGGGCGCGAAGCTCGCTTTGATCGCGACGTACGCGGTGGCGGCCCCGACGACCTGCGCGGCGACGAGCAGGCCCTCGAGCGGAGCGTACGGGTTGTGCCGCAGCAGCCACCGATCCTTGAACGTGCCCGGCTCTCCCTCGGCGGCGTTCATCACCACGTAACGCGTGGGGCACGGGTGCTCGCGCACGGTCCGCCACTTCACGCCGGTGGGGAAGCCGGCGCCCCCACGACCGCGCAGGCCCGACTCGAGCAACGCCGCGAGGATCTTCTCGCTGCCCGCGCGGCGCGAAAGCAGCACGGCGCTCGGGCCCTCGTCGCGGAGGTAGGCCTCGTAGGTCGCGTACGGCGCGTCGGGCAGCAGGTAGTGCTTGCGCGGCATCGGTCCCTCCCGGCTCCACTTGTACCGCAGATCGGAGCGGTCCCTGGCCGCCACCTGTCGGACAGTCGTCCGCCACTGTCGGACAGGGGCCGCTCGCGCGCGCGCGGCGTGGAGCTGGCACGAGGATCCGACTGTTTTCCCTGTCGATCCTGCCGGGAGGCGTCACGACCCCCGGCGCGACGGCCCTGGCACGCAGCGCGCAGCGCACGCACCCAGGAGCCGGAGCATGTCCCTCACGATGGCGATCGATCTCGAAGGTCCACGCGAACGACTGCAGCGCCTCGAGGCCGAGGCGTTGTCCGACGTCGAGCTCGTCGCGTTGCTGCTCGGAGCCGGTCGCGCCGGCGAAGGAGTCCGAGCCCTCTCGGAGAATCTCCTGACCGAGCACGGAGGCCTCGCGGGTCTGTCGCGCGCCGGGCTCGGAGAGCTCGCGGTGCGGCCCGGCGTCGGGCTCGCGAAGGGCGCACGCATCGTCGCGGCCGTCGAGATGGGACGCCGCCTCGGCGCGCGCGCCGCGCTGCGGTCCGGTGGCGCCGCATGCCTGCGGTCCGCCGACGTCGATCGGGCGTTGCGGCCGCGCCTCGTCGCGCTCGACCACGAGCGGCTGATCGCCATCGGGCTCGACGCGCGCGGCCGCGTGGTGCGCGAGATCTTGCTCGCGCAAGGGGGGCTCACGGGCTGCGCGATCGCACCACGCGACGCGTTCCGCCGCATCTTGAAGGAAGCGGTCGCGTCGTTCGTCCTCGTGCACAACCACCCGAGCGGAGATCCGACGCCGAGCGTCGACGACGCGCGTCTGACCGAGCGCATGGACGCCGCCGGACGCCTGCTCGGCGTGCCCATGCTCGACCACGTGATCGTGGCCGAGAGCGGGTACTTCAGCTTCGCCGACGCCGGCCTGCTCGAGATGCCCGACGAGCGCGGCTGAGTCGCTGGGAGGGGGGCGGGCACGCGCCCCCCTGCCACCCCTGCGTGAGCAAGGGGCCTGCGCGCGCCCCCTGCCACCCCCGCGGGATCGGTATTCTGAGCGACCCTCTGAGCCCTACTGACGACCCAGCGTGCCGACCAGGAGCGCGAAGACGACGAGGTCGATCGCCACGTGCGCGACGAAGGGCGCGAGCATCCCGCGCGCGCGCACGCGCAACGCGCCGAGCACGAGGCCGTAGACGAACGCCATCGCCATGCCGAGCACGCCC
>JADZFZ010000201.1 GCA_020854145.1 Deltaproteobacteria bacterium
CGTGCCTCGGGCGATCCTCGTCATCTTCGCGTGGCACCATGGATGCTTCGTCTGCTCGCGGAGGTCGGATGTCGGTGAGCCGCAGCATGATCCTCGCGTGGGCGATGTGGCTCGGTGCGAGCTGCGGGGATGCCGGAGCCGAGGACGGGCTCACCGCCGCACCCGATGGGGGTGCGCGGATGGACGCTGCTCCGCCGGGCCCGCCTCAACCGCCCGCAGCGGACGCGGGCATCGAGCCGCCCGACGTCGGGCCGTCGCGGCCGGATGGATCGTCGCCGCCGCCGGGCCCAGGCGCGCTCGACGGGCTGAACGTCGAGTGGGCGGAATGCGGCGACCGCGATGCGGAGGCGTCCGACGGGCTGACGGACTGCGCCTCGTCGTCCTGCGTGACTGCGCCCATCTGCTGCGCGGACAACGAAGCGTGTTGCGTCGATGGAACCGCGATGCTGTCGGTCCGATTCGCGGAGTGCGCCTCGGCCGCCGACGACGCGTGCCTCGCCGACCTCGAGGTCCTCGGTCCTGCACGTCCCGCGGTCGTCAGCGACGGCTCGGGTGGCGCGCTCTGGCTCGCGCCTGCGGGTCCGGGCTCCGTCGGGGTCGCGTCGAGGACGCGATTCGATCCCTCGAGCGCGCTCGAGGCGGCGGTGACGTTGGCGACGCTGCAGGGATGTTCGCCCGGCGCGTGTCAGGAGATGGTGGGCGTCGGGCTCGCGACCGACACCGTCTCGTCGCCCGGCGTCAGCGAGCTGGCGGCGGTTCTGTCGGCGGCCACGGGCCAGCTCCTGCTGCTGTCGCGTGGCGAGGTCATCCGGCGCGCGCCGATCGATCTGTCTTCGCCGACGACGGGCCGTCTGAGCGTGGCGATCGACGCCGCGGGCGCGGCGACCGCCACGTTCGCGAGCGACCGGGGTGTCACCACGTCGGTGCATGCGGGCGAGGCGCCGCGCGTGACGACCCGTCTGCGCGTGGTGGCATTCGGGCGCGGAGAGAACGCGCGCGAGGCCACCATCGTCGTGCGCGAGGTCAGCGCGTCGACGCGGGTCTGCGATCGTCCGAGCGCGTGGACCCTCGAGCCCGTCGTGGTCACCAACGGTCGCGGGCTGCCCGGCACGTGGACGGCGCTGGCCGTCGCGGATGGTCCCGGACCCAGCGGAACGACGCGACGATTCGCGCTGCAGTCCGACGGGCGGTTGTACACGGGCGCTCTCGCGGCGGACGCCTCGGTCACCTTCGATGCGACCGTCGAGGGCGCGCTGTTGGGCAGCTACGCCGACGGCGTGCCGGCGGTGGAGTCGCTCGGGGCGCTCGTGTACGCGCCCATGCGCGGGCAATGGGAGCTCTACGTCGCGCGCAACGGGCTCGACGTCGCGCGGATCCCGAGCTCGACCGGCGCCACGTTCGACCGCGCCAGCGCCACGAAGGTGATCGCGGCGGCGGACGTGGGCGTCGCCTCGGTGGATCAGCCCGCGATCTCGATCGATTTCCGCGGCTACACCACCCTCGCCTTCCGCGCGCGCGGTGAAGACGGTGCCACGTGGATCGGCTCGGTGAGCGACCGGGGCGACGGTGCCTTCGTGCTCGACGAGGACTTCCTCGCGCCGAGCGAGCGATCCGACGCGTTCGATCGAGACGGCGTCGAGTCGCCGGCGCTCGTCTCGTACGGGGAGCTGCTGCACCTCTACTACGTCGGGCGGCGCGGGGTCGGGCGGTCGATGGGTCTGGCGCGTCGCACCGCCGCGGGCGGATGGGAGCGCTTCGACGACGGTGCAGCCGTGCTCGTGCCGGGCATCGAGCCCTGGCGGACGTTCGGGGTCGGCGCTCCGGCGGTGGCGGTCGCGGCCAGCGGTGCGACGACCGCGGTGCTCGACGTCTACTACCTCGCGACGGGTGCGGAAGGCGTCTCGCTGCAGCGCGCGAGCCGGGAGGTCCCTTGGATCGGCCGATGACCCGAACGACGCTGGCGCTCTCGGCCGTCGTCGCGATCTCGATCGCGTCGTGCAGCGCGCTCGACGGAGCCACCTTCTGCGCGGACGACGGCGGATCGTGTGGAGAGACTCCTCCGCCCACCGCGATGGATGCGTCGTTCGGCGATGCCGGCCGTCCCCCGCCGCCCCCGCCCTCCGACGCGGGCCCTTCCGACGACGACGGTCGCGTCGACCCCGCGCGCGACGCGTCCATCCCCGGATCCGACGCGAGCCCGCCGACCGAAGACGGCACGTTGTGCCTCGACTCGGCCGACAACGACGGCGACGGCGCCGAAGACTGCGCGGATCCTGCGTGTGGCGCCGCCGCGGCGTGCTGCGTCGACAACGCCGTGTGCTGCGGTGCGCCCGTGCCCGCGCTCGCGCTCGGGTTCGCCGCGTGTCCCAGCGGGACGCCGGCGGCGTCCTGTGCCGACGTCGATGCGCTCGGCACCGTGACGCCCGTCATCGCGACCCGCCCCGGCGCCGAGGGCGACGTCGTCGGGCTCTCGGTCGGTGGCGATCTCCGCGCCGACAACGGGGTCGTCACGGCTGCGGTCGCCTCGGACGGGGCCATCGAGCTCGACGCGGATCTCCATGTCTTCGCGGCCGACTGCGACGCGGCCGGCCGATGTGCGGAGTCGATCACCGTCGGGCTCGTCGGACAGGCCACGCCCTCGGCGTCGCCCTGGGTCGCGCTCACGGTCAGCCTGGATCTCATGCGCGTCGTCTTGCGGATCGACGATCGCGTGGTGGCGACCACCGCCTTCGCGGGCTTCGAGGGTCCGCTGTCGATGCGCATCGCGGTCGACGCGGCCGGAGTGGTCACCGCGTCGATGGACAGCGATGGGCGCGAGATCGCGCGCTCGAGCACGACCACGTCCACCGCTCCACCGTTGGCGCACGCCGCCGTGTTCGGCCGCAGCGCGAACGTACCCTCGGCGCGTCTGCTCGTTCGGCGCATCGACGTCGCGACGAGCACGTGTGATCGCCCGCGTGCGATGGCGACCGGGCAGCCCTTCCGCCTGCAAGGTGGTGCCCCTCTCGTCGCCGAGCGGACGCCGTCTCTCGCGAGCGACCTCGCATCCGACGTCCACGCCGGGATCGTCGTGGTCGACGGCGCCGTGCGCGGCGGGCGCTACGTGCTCGCAGACGGAGCACGCAACCTCGAGCTCGACGCCGAGCCTTGGCTGCTGCCGCTCGAGAATGAGCGCATCACCTCCGCAGACCTGGTCCACGTTCCGTTGGATCCGGACACGCCCTGGTGGCTCTTCGTGGTCGTCGAGCCGGCGCCCGACGGGCCGCTCGCCGGCGCAAACGCGCGCATCGCGCTCAGCCGCTCGGGCACGCTCGGCGCGTTCGACTCCTCGACGCTCTCGACCGAGCTGCGGCGCGACGACAGCATCGATCTGCCGGTGGGCGACGTGGACGGCGTCGCGCAGGGCGGCAGCGTGCTGTTCGCCCACCGTGCAGACCCGCCGAGCGGATCGGTGGTGTACCTGACGTCGCTGGCGGCCGGCACGCTGGAGGCCGTCGCGCACGGCGTGATCCTGGACCCCGGCGAGTCGCCGACGGCATTCGATCACGACGGCGTCGCCTCGCCGTCGCTCGTCGGCTTTCGCGGGCTCTTGCACCTGTTCTACACGGGCAGACGCGGGACGAGCGCGAGCGTCGGTTACGTCTACTCGGTCGATGGTCGCTACTGGCAACGTTACGCAGGAGGCCCCGTCGTGACCCCGGCCGACGGCGTGCTCGCGGTCGGCGACCCCGAGGCCTGGTTCCTTCCCGACCTCGCGACGGAAGCAGGCCCCACGCAAGGCGTGCTCGAGATCGTCTACGCGGCGAACGACGGATCACGCTCCGTGCTCGACATCGCCAGCCGTCGCGTCTTCGTCGGCACGCCGAGCACGCCCTGACTCTGGCTCAGGCAGCCGCGTCGGTCCTCGTCGCGTCGTCGAGCCACCGCTCGAACGCGCTGCACGCGCCGTCCCAACCGTGCTCGGCCGTGTCCGCGATGGTGTCCTTGCCGTGGACCACGCGAACGGTGGCATCGAGCTCGACCGGACCGTCGAAGCCGCCGGCGCGCTCGACCCGTGCGACCGACGCGCGCGCTGCGGCGACCGCGTCGTCGGTGGTTCGGTTGCAGGCGGCGACGAGCGCATCGGCCGAGAGCGGGTTGCCGGTCAGGCTTCGCAACACCTCGTCGAACGGAACCGAGTTGCCCGGCTTCCAGTAGTGCTCGGCCACGTCGGGCCCGACGCGCGGGTTGTCGGTCAGGTACCCGTCGCGCGCGAGGAAGAAGGCGCGCGTCTGCTCGACCGCCATCAGCGCGAGCACGTACCCGTGGTAGTAGGCGCTCGCCTCGCCGGACAGCAGATGGGGCACGGCGAGCACGGGGCGCACGCCGCTCGACAGGAACTGCGTGCGTCGCTCCACGTCGCGGAACGTCGCGAGCACGCGCTCGGGGCCGAGCTCGGCGTCCGGGATCTCGTAGAGCGCGCGTTCGCCGAGCACGACGGTCAACATCGCGCGCACGTCCCACGGGCGAAGCGGCTGCTCCTCACGGATGCACCGTTCGATCAGCGACACGGGCATCGCGTGCCCCGACGCGTCGCGCGCGTAGCGCACGCGCCAGTCGGCGTCCGAGAGGAGCGAGTCCATGAACATCGACTGCGTCTCGGCGTAGGCGACGCTCGTCGGTGCGAACTCCTGGCTGAAGCAGGGCGAGTCCTGGAGGATGTTCGCGAAGTGCGCGGCGTGGCCGCCCTCGTGGAACAACGTCTCGGCTGCGCGAAGCCCGCTTCCCACGGCCCCCGGCACCGCGTTGGCCGTGAAGTTGATGCGCGCGGGCCGCCACGTGCCTCGATCGAAGAACGCCGGGCCGGGCCCGTGCATGAAGCCATTCTCGTATTTTCCCGGCCGATCGACGAGGTCGAGCGTCAGCGTCGCACCGCGGTAGCGCACGCCGAGCGCCGCGAAAGAGCGACCCCAGCGCGACAGCGCCTGCCCGAACGAGAAGTACGGATCGATCTCCTTCTGGATCGTGCCGGTGCGCAGGTACGGGAAGTTCCACGGATCGAGCGAGCCCGGGCCGTGCTGCGCGGCGAACGCGTCGATCTGCGCGCGCGTGCGCTCCGCCGTGCGAGCGGCGAGGTCGTCGAGCACCTCGAAGAGCCGCGTCTTCTCCATGCGCTCGACGACGGCGACCTTCCACGCGTAGTAGTCCTCGTGACCGAGCATCCGTCCCAGGCGGTTTCGCATCGAGACGATCTCGAGGAATCCGTGGTCGAGCACGAAACGCTCGATGGACCGAAGCCCTTCGAAGGCCGCCTTGCGCATCGCCTCCTCCGGATGGGTCCGCATCACGAGCCCGAGCTTCACGCTCGACGCGGGCACGAACGCGCCCGTCGTCGGGTCCGTGTACCCGAGCTTCATCGTCCCGCGCGCGTGCTCGAGCTCCGACTCGCGCTCGACGATCTGCTCGCTCAGCTTCCGCGCATCCGGGCTCTCGATCGCGTGCGCCGCGAAGACCGCGATCCAGCCCTCGAGCACACGTCGCTCGGCGGCCGTGGCGCCGCTCGTCGCGCCGCGCAGCGTCGCGAGGTTCGCCGGATCCTGCAGATAGCGGTTGAGCGCGATCTCGGCTTCGGCCAGCTCGCGCCCGGCGCGGTGCGGATCGGGCGCGAGGCCCATCTTCACGACCCAGAAGAGGTCTTCCTTGTGTGTGTGGAGCTCGAGGTACCGTTCTGCAAAACCTTCGAGCAGGGCCGCGACCGAGGTGCTCATCGCCTTCGTCCTCCAGGAGCGAGCGATGCTCGTAGCACGGCGCGCCGGCCCGATAAATCCGGTATCCTGGCGGCCCGGAGGGGAATCGTCGGATGCGAGCCTGCCCGCAGTGTGGCCTGCGGTATCCCGCGGATGCCGACAAGTGCTTCGTCGACCGCTCGCCGCTCGTCGAGATGGAAGATCCAAGGCTCGGCACGCTGCTCGCGGGGCGATACCTCCTCGAAGCCGTCCTCGGCGAAGGTGGCATGGCCATCGTCTACCGAGCGCGTCACACGCTCATCGACCGCCCGGTCGCGGTCAAGGTCCTCGCGCCCAAGCTCTCGCGGGATCAAGGCCTTCGCGAGCGGTTCCGGCGCGAAGCGAAGAACGCAGCGCAGCTCGCGCACCCGAACATCGTCGAGATCTTCGACAGCGGCGACACGGACGACGGCTCGGCCTATCTGGTCATGGAGCTGCTCGTCGGCGAGTCGCTCCAGAAGATCATCGAGCGCGGCGCGGTCGAGGTGCCGCGTGCGGTCAACATCGGCATCCAGATCGCGCGTGCGCTCGCCCGCGCGCACGACTTCCAGGTCATCCATCGCGACCTGAAGCCGGACAACATCTTCGTCGTCGAGGGCAACGGCTCCGACGTCGTGAAGCTCCTCGACTTCGGCATCGCGCGCTCGATGGCCGACTCGCGCCTGACCAGCACCGGCGACGTCTTCGGCACGCCTCAGTACATGGCGCCCGAGCGCGTCACCTCGATCGACGCCGGCCCCGGCGCCGATCTCTACGCGCTCGGAGTGATCCTCTTCGAGACGGTGTGCGGCCGCCTGCCGTTCGAGGCCGACGACCTCCCGGGTTTCTTCATCAAGCACATGCAGGAGACGCCGCCGCGGCCGACCTCGATCGTCGCGTCCATCCCGCGCCGTCTCGAAGCGCTCATCCTCTCGCTGCTCGAGAAGGATCCCGGCAAGCGCCCCGTCGACGCGCACGCCGTGATGCGCGAGCTCGAGGCCCTCTCGCCCAAGGCGCGGCACGCGAGCGCCAAGGTCCTCAACGCGCAGGCGATGCAGAGCACGCGCGTCGCGGCCACCTTGCCCCCGACCACGCTCGACCACTGGTCGTCGCGCGCGAAGCTCTTCGACGAGATGCTCCGCTCCGCGTACCCGCGCGGCGACGCACCCGCCGAGCTCAGCGCCAAGCTCGGGCAGATCCACGCGATCCTCAAGCAGCTGTCCGACCTGCGCGCGAGCAGCCTCTCCGAGCAGCGCAAGTTGGACGTCATCGAGTCGCGCGGCCGCGAAGGACGCCAGCGATTCGGCTACGCCGTGGACGCGCTCGGCATCGACGCCTCCGAGGGACGCAAGGGCGCGCGCCTCGCACGCGAGCAGCTCGAGCAGCTCGACGTGGAGACCAGCACGGCCGAACGTTCCTTCCGCGAGCGACACGGCACGGTGCTCTCGCTCGAAGGGCGCGTCGGGGTCGACGAGCCGCGCACCGATCTCGCGGCCGCCTACCGCGCGGTCGCCGACGCGATGGACGCTTGGGGCAACACGCGCGCGCGCCGCAACGACGCGGCCAAGACCGTCGCCGCGAAGGAGCGCGAGGTCGAGGACACGGACTTCCAGATCGAGGAGCTGCGCCGCCAGCTCGAGCGGCTCGAGGCGACCGTCGAGGAAGAACGGATCGTCTGCGAGACGCGATTCAGGCAAGCCGGCCGCGAGATCACGAAGCTCGAGTCGCAGCTGCTGGAGATCGCCTCCGCGTTCTGCGCCCCGCTGCGCGGCCAGCGCGCGCTCAGCCATCTCTTCGCGCGTCTCGAAGCCGAGCAGACCGCACCCGGCAACACACC
>JADZFZ010000202.1 GCA_020854145.1 Deltaproteobacteria bacterium
TCCCTCTGAGGAGCGCGCGTGCGCCGTGCATCGCGACGACCTCGGCGTCGCGCACGTCGGCCGGCAGCGGCACGGCGCGCCACGTGCGCGACCCGCCGCCCATCACGCAGACGCTCGCATCGGTCGACGCGTCGGCGCACCCGGAGCGGCGCGCCGCGTGACGACCGTCATCCGACAGGACCACGCCCGGGGTGCCCATCGGCAGCTCCGCGACATCGGCCAGCTCGTCGGTCCGTTCCTCGCGAAAGCGGCCCGAGGCGTCGAGCACGATGGGGACGCGGTTCTCGCACAGCACGAAGACGCGCGTGCCCCACGTCGAGGCCGTGCACGTCTCGGGATCGAGCGCGATCCGGTCCAGCGCCCGACCGCCACCCGGACGCACGCTGACGACGGCGTCCTCGTCGAGGACGGCCGCGGCACGTCCATCGAGGGTGGCCGCACCGAGGGTCTCGACCAGCTCCGGGAACACCCAGAGGGCCATGCGTCGCAACCACCGCGCGCGGGGATACTCGCCCAGCTCCTGCGGCACCCAGGGCTCCGATCGCACGCGCTCCACGCCGTCGCGCGCGACCGCTCGAACGCTGCCGTCGGTGCGATGCACCAAGATCTCGTCGCCCTCGATGCCGAGGCCCATGACGGCTTCGGGTCCGCCGCGCATCACCCGCCAGCGCTCGCCGCCGTCGGCCGTCAGCGCCAGGAGCCCACCTTCGAGCAACGCCGCGCCGCGGGATCGATCGAGAAAGACGGCCTGAAGCACGATCCCCGGCTCCGGCAGCGCCTCGACCCTCGCAGGGCCCGTGCGCCCATCCGAGGAGAACAGGTCGCCGCGCGCGTCCACGACGGCGAGCCGCCCACGCGACGCGGGCACGCCCCGTACGCTCGGAACGGGGCCTTCGAGGGTGCCGAGCCGTTCGAGGCGCCCGGTGAACGAGGCGCTCCGGGCCACCGTTCCGTCCTCCGCGACGAAGACCCAACCATGGTCGGTCTCGGCGGCGACCGCGATCTCCGTCGCAAACGGTTGCAGCCCGAACACGGCATCATCGACGCCGACGCGCGCGCGCAGGCCACCGAGCACGACGAGCGAGTCGCCGTCCACGCCGAGGCCAGCCACCCACGCAGAGCCGACGGGCGGGACGAACGCGACCTCGGACGCGCCCCGCGGAGCCGCCCGGCGCGAGGCCGGGGCCGTCTCGACGCTGCGGGTCGTCCCCTCGCTCGCGCCGCAGCCGTAGGCGACCGCGCACGCGATCCCCGCGAAGCACACGACCCGTGCGAAACCTGCGGACGAAGAGTCCCGTCGCCCGCCCCTCACCCTGCCTCTCCCCGCGTTGCGGGCAGACGGGACGCGCGTCCGGGGGTCGCCATGGCGGTTCGCGACCAGGCCCCCTCTCCCCGCATGGGGAGAGGGTCGGGGCGAGGGATCCAGACTCCCGTGAGCGCGGTGGCGTGCCATGGGTTCGGTGCGAGGGTCGCCCGCCTCGCGCGCGACGCCAGCCTCCGACGGAACCCGAACGACGCCGATCCTTGGGCCGGCACCCGCGTTGACCGTCCCAGGCCGCCACGCTAACCCCAGAAATCGGGAAGATTGATCGGCCCTCGCTAGGTTTCACCGGCGATCGCCGCGTTGCGGTTCGTCGAAATACGCCCCGGTATTCCTCCTCACCGCGCCTTGCGCTCACCGCCGACTCCGTCGCGATCATCCGACCAACTCCCCCGATCTCTGGGGTTAACGGGGAAAAAGCGTGTCGGCCGACAAGCTAGCGCCCAACGTCGTGGCGAACTTCGTGGGCAACATCCTCACGGCCGTCGTCCCCATCGTCCTCGTCCCGGTCTACGTCGATGCCATGGGCATTGCCGCCTATGCGCTCGTCGGCCTCTTCACGACGCTGCTGGCGGTGTTCGGCATCTTCGATCTGGGCCTGGCCACGACGCTCAGCCGAGAGCTGGCGCGCTCCACCGTCGACGACAGCGATGGAGACGTCGTGCGCAACCTCGTGCGCACGCTCGAGCTCATCTACTGGGGTATGGCGCTCCTGATTGGCATCATCGTGCTCGCCGGCGCGTCGCCCATCGCCAGCTACTGGCTCGAGTCCTCGACGCTCGACGCGAGCACCGTGCACACCGCCCTGCTGATCATGGGCGCGATGGCCGTCCTGCAATGGCCATTCGCCTTCTACTGTGGTGGGCTGCAGGGTCTGCAGCACCAAGTGCTGCTCAACGGGCTCACCGCAACGATGGTGTTCGTGCGCGGGGTGGGAGCCGTGCTCGTGCTGTGGTTGGTGAGCCCGACGATCGAGGCCTTCTTCCTGTGGCAGCTGGCCACGAGCGGTCTCCAGACGCTTCTGGCGAGAACCTTCTTGTGGTCGCGGCTGCCGCGCGGCTCGGGTCGCACCCGCTTCGACACGCAGACGCTCAGGCGGATCTGGAAGTTCGCGGCCGGCATGAGCGGGATTGCGGTCGTGCAAGCCCTCATCACCCAGATCGACCGCGTGGTGGCCAGCAAGATGCTGACGCTCGAGATGCTCGGCTACTACACGCTCGGAGGCGTCGTCGCCGCGGCGCTCTACCGCTTCATCCAGCCGGTGTTCGTCGCCTTCTTCCCGCGATTCTCCCAGCTCGTGGCGGCACGGGACGAAGACAGCCTCGTTCGCCTGTACCACGAGGGTTGTCAGCTCGTCGCGCTGCTGGTCGTCCCCGTTGCGATGGTGATCGCGTTCTTCCCCGGAGAGCTGCTCCGTGTGTGGACCGACCGCGCGGACGCCGTCGTCCACGCGGCACCCGTCTTACGCTTCCTGATTCTCGGCACGATGCTCAACGGCATCCTGACGATCCCCTCGGCGCTGCAGTTCGCCTATGGCTGGACGCGCCTGATCGCGCTCACGAACGCCGTCGCCATCCTCGTGCTCGTGCCCGCGATCGTGGGATTGACGCACTACTTCGGCCCTGCGGGCGCCGCGTCTTCATGGTTCTTCCTGAACGTGTTCTACACCGTCTTCCTGATCGTCGTGATGCACCGGCGGCTGCTCAAGGGACAGATGATGCGCTGGTACGTCCACGACGTCGGACTGCCCTCGCTGGTGGCTGCGGCGACTGCGGGTCTCGCGCGCTGGCTCCTTCCGATCGCGACGCAACGCTGGTGGCTTCTCGCGGAGCTGGCAGGCATCGGTTTGGTGGTGTTGGCGGCGACGACGGCCGCGGCTCCGGCCGCGCGTCGATGGGCTCTCGGAGAGTGGCGACGACGGAGCGCCCCGGTGCCGGCGCCCGGCGGGTGATCGCTCCCTATCTCGCGATTCGTTCAGGCGCGCGGCGGAAATGCGCCAGCTCCGTCCGGCGCAGCGTGTCGGCCAGCGCTTCGTGGCATGCAGGGAACGCCGCGATGTCCACGAACCGTCCGTCTCTCCTGGCCGCGAGCTCGTGCACCTCTTCGAGGGCGCGCGCGTCCGACAGGCTCACCGAGCAGAGGTACTCGCCGAAGTTGTCCCAGATCAGGCCACGCGTGTAGCCACATCCCTCGAGGTCCGCGAACACCCCGAAGCCCTCGTCCTGCTCCTGCGCCGGCCAGAGCGACGGATCGTACTCGAAGAAGAGGACCGGCCGTGTCTCGCGCCAGAGCGCGAGGTGCGCCCGCAGGATGCGGCAATCGAACCCGTCGGTGTCGATCTTCACGAGGGCCGCGCCGGCGAAGCGCGGGTGCCTCGCGCATATCGCGTCGAGCGTCGTCGCCCTCACCGTGCCCGTGGCGTCGGGCACGATGCGGGCAGTCCCGCCGCCGACCTCGAGCCTGCCCGGGATCTCTCCCGCACGGTCGGCCACGTAACACTCGGCGATCTCGACGTCGCCGATCGCCGACGCGTTGGCCCGCAACATGGGGAGAAACTCCTGGTTCCCCTCGATGCAGAGGATCGGCATCTTCGAGCTGGCGCGTATGACGGCAGCCGTGTCACCTACGTTCGCGCCGATGTCGATCGCGGTCGCGGACGGGATCGCGTCGGCCACGACGCTCGCCAGGCGACCCACGTTGGTCCCGTAATCCGGGTAAGCACGCACGTAGAAGGGCAGCTGGTGCGAGAACGGCAGCTGCAGCTCGATACCCTCGATCGCGAAGCGCACCACGGGATCCGAGGAACGGAGGATCACCTTCCGCGCGGCATGCGCCGCCACGCGGATCGCCCGCCAGGCCGGTCCCGATCCCGTGCTCCGAGAGACGGCTCCCACGCGCTCGGCGGCTCGCGCGACTACGGACAGGGCGCCACCTCCGCTCCGAGCGTCTCCGCGGCTCCCGGCGCTCCCGCACGCCGGTACACCTCGAGGTAACGTCTCGCGTACCGATCGGGGCTCCACTCCTCTCGTGCCAGCTGGCAGCATCCTGCGGACAGCGCAGCAGCCGCCGAGCGATCGGCGCGCAGGCGATCCAGGATGGCGTGCAGCGCGGCGCTGTCGCCTTTCGGGAAGAGCCATCCCGTCTTGCCGGGCCGGACCACGTCCGGGATCCCGCCGACGTCGGAGCCGACGACCGGCGTACCGCACGCGATCGACTCCATCCCGACCATCCCCAGTGACTCGGCGAGCGAAGGGACCACGAAGACGTCTGCAGCGGAGTAGAGGATGGCCAGGATCGCAGGGCTCGCGATCCGCCCGTAGACATGGACCTTCGTGGCCCCGATCGTCTCCTGTCCTGCCGTGCCTTCGCCGATGGCGACCGCGTGGATCTCGCCGCCGGAGAGCCGCTCGAGCGCACCCGACAAGACCGCGAACCCCTTCAGCTTGTCCTGCCGGACGTCGGCGATGAAGCCGACGACGAAAGCATCCTCGGGAAGGTGCAGCGCACGACGCGCGGTGACCTTGTCCACCGGTGACAGCACGTCCAGAGGAAGGCCATAGTGGATGACGTCCACGGCTCTTCCCAGCGTGCGTGCGGCGTAGTCGGCGGTGAACCTGCTGTTGGCCACGAGCTCGGCGCGCGGCCGCGCGTCGAAATAGGCCTTCTTGCGCGCGAACGTCGCCACGCGGTCGGGGCCATCCGGCTTCAACCTCACCGTGTTGCCTTCGAGATCGACGTAGATCTGGGACTCCGGGGAGAAGTTCCAGCAATCGTGGAAGGACCACACCGTCGGGACGTCGGGACCGATCTCCGAGAGCGTGTCGTGATCCCAATAGCCGTTGTGCAGGGTGTGCACGTGCACGACGTCGTACGAGAGCTTGGCGAGCTCCGTGACGAGGCCGCGCTTGGAGTACGCGTGACCCATGCGGTAGCCCACCTGGGGCGTCACGCGCTTGAGCCCGTTGACGCCCACCTGGAGCACGCGAGGCAACCCGACGAAGCGGCTCTGCCAGCTCCGGCTCTCCCCGAACGGCGCCTTGTCCGGGTTGTTGAAGAGCCAGGTGACCGAGACTCCCTTCGCGGCGAGCGCGTTGGCCAGCCGAGCCGCACCGATCCCGGCGCCGCCGAGCGTCTCGAGGTCCGATACGAAGACTACACGCATGGGCAACGTCCGGTGTCCGTCAGAGATCGAGGATCTTCCGCTTCTCGGCGGCGACCTCGTTCAGGATGTCGTCCAGCGATGCTTCCGGCCTCCAGCCGACGACGCGATGGATCTTCTCGAGCGAGGGTACGCGACGCGTCATGTCCTCGAACCCTCCTCCCGGAAATGCGCGAGAGTAAGGCAGGAGCTGGACCTCCGACCGACTGCCGGTCAGCTCGATCACGCGCACCGCCAGGTCGCGAATCGAGACTTCCTGGTCGCTGCCGACGTTGAAGACCTCCCCGACTGCCGCGGGCGTCGTCATCAGCCGATCGAGCGCGCGGACCACGTCGCGGACGTGACAGAAGCAGCGGGTCTGGGTGCCGTCGCCATAGACCGTGAGCGGTTGACCCAGGAGCGCGGCCTCGACGAACCGAGGGATGACCATGCCGTACTGCGCGCTCTGCCTCGGGCCCACGGTGTTGAAGAGCCGCACGACGACCACCGGGAGCCGGCTCATCTTGTGGTGCGCGAGCACGAGGAACTCGTCGAGCGCCTTGGCGCACGCGTAGGCCCATCGGTGCATCGTGGTGGGCCCCTCGAGGCGATCGCCGTCCTCGCGGAACGGCAGATCCTCGCTCTTGCCGTAGACCTCGCTGGTGCTCGTGATGAGGAGCTTCCGCCGGTATCGCGCTGCGAGCCTCAGGACCGAGTCGGTGCCCTGGAAGATCGTCTCGATGGTGGAGACCGGCTGCTCCATGATCAGCCGGACACCGACGGCGCTCGCAAGGTGGTAGACGGCGTCCGCCTCGCGCACGAGCGGCTCGAGCACGTCCTTGTCGAGGACGGATCCGATGATGATTCGCAGGTTGGGGTTGCCGTCGCTGTCGGCCAGGTTGGTGATGAGACCCGTCGAGAGGTCGTCGATCACCGTGACCCGGTGTCCCTGCGAGAGCAGGAGGGCAGTGAGGTGCCCTCCGATGAATCCCGACCCGCCCGTGACGAGAAAGTGCATCCGGCTACCCTATCCTTCGCTCGATCGATCGTCTACTCGGAGCCTCTCCACCCTTCGGATGGGGGGCCCTCCGCAGACGGGCCTTTCCACCCTCCGGGTGGGGGGGAGTCGGCATCTCCGAGGATTCGGAGATGCCGGAGCACGGTCTCGTGCCTGTGGACCCATTGGTGGCTCTCGATGCAGCGCTGCCGCGCCCTCGCTGCCATCGCCGACGCCTCTTCGGGGTTGCGCAGATGGTGGCGCACCAGATCGATCAGCTCGTCCACACCGCGGTAGCACTCGATCTCCCTGCCGATCGAGAAGCAGCCTGCGAGATCGGCATTGTAGGTGGTGAGGTAGAGACCTCTTCCGGTGGCGGGGATCTCGAAGTCGCGGCCCTTGAGGTTCGTGAGCCACCGAGAGTAGTGCATGTCGCCCAGGCCGAGGTTGATGCGACAGCGGTTGAAGAACCGCAGCATCTCGTCGTCGTCGAGACGGCGAGCGTTCGGCCAGGCCGGCCCGAAAACCTGGACGTCGATCCCGGCGCGGCGCAGGGCGTCGATGATCTCGGGGCGCCATCCGAAGTTGTTGCCCACGAAGCCCACGGACACGTCCTGCGGTACGTCGAGCGGGCGAAACCAATCGACGTTGACGCCTTCGGGCAGGAAGATCCCCTGTCCTCCTTCGGCCCAGTGCCACGGAACCGACGCCCGCGCGGAGGTCCATGCGACGTCGTAGTGCGGGGCCAGGTGGCGCAAGGCACCTGCTTCGTCGCCGCGCTCGATCTCGTCCCACCAGTTCTTGTCGTCGAGAGAGAGGTTGACGGTCGGCACGCCGATCTCGGATCGGATGGCGTGGAGCACGTCTGCCGACATGTCCCATCCGACGGCGTAGCTGAAGAACCAGTCGATGGGAGTCTCGCGGTGAACACGCCTGATCTCGCCGAGCAGCTCGTCGAAGAGCCTCTTGCGGAGCTCGCGGTGGCCGGGCTCGCGCGATCGCAGGAGCCGCAGCTCGTATCCTCGCGCTGCGTAGTCGAAGCGGGTGCACGGTCCGAGAGGCGGCAGCGCGCTCGCGATCTGGTTCTGGTGCGGCCAGTTCGACGGCACGTACGCGAAGGTGTGGACCTCTCCGCGACGCCGCAGCTTCGGGGTGTAGCCGCGCAGAGCGAGCTTCCGGTGCACGCGCTCGACCGCCGCATCGAGACGAAAGGCGCGGGGATCGCCGGCGACGAGCGCCTGGTAGTGCTCTCGGCGTTTGCGGTAGCCGTGCTCGAACCATGCCTCTTGGGCACGCCCGTAGACGTAGCGTCCGGCGCGGCTGCCCAGGAGCGTCTCTTTGACTGCCTGCTTCATGCCGTGAGCCGCTCCGTGCGTGCGCCGTTCATCGGGCGCTCAGGATGACGCCGCTCAGCCCGACGGGACGGCGGAGCAGGTTGCGCAGAGGACCGGTGTGCTCGGCGAGGCTCTTGATCCAAGCGGGAGCGAGGAGCGCGCTGCCGACGAACGGCAGCCGTCGGGACACGAGGTAGGCTGCGAGCGGGCCGAGGGGGCTACGGGTCTGGGTGAAACCGTGTGCGGCCAGAAGGCGGATCATCTCTCCGTAGGTCGTCTCCGAGAGATGGAAGCAGCGGGCGGGCCGACCGCGTGGCACGTAGGCGCGGCTCAGGTCGAAAGGGCCGAAGAGGCGATTGGGCATCACGAGAACGAGCGTCCCTCGGCCCGTCGGGATCAGACGTCTGCACTGCCGGAGCGTCTCGTTCAGATCGTCGATGTGCAGGTGCTCGAGGAAGTCGTTGCTGTAGACGACGTCGTAGGTGCCGTCGCAGTCGCGCAGAGCCGCGGGCAGGCTGCCGCAACGGAGCTCGACGTGCTCGACGCCCGCGAGCCTGCCGCGTGCGTAGTCGACGGCGACGGCGCTCGCGTCGATGCCGACGTACCGGGCCACGACGGGAGCCAACGCGGCTGCCATGGTCCCGTTGCCACAGCCGATCTCCAGAACACGTTTGCCCGAGAACCACGGGCGCACGAGGCGAAAGAGCGCATCGCTGGCGCCATGCTCGATCTGACCGTAGGCGTGATAGTGCCTGCTGAGGTCCTCGTACCCCTCGGCATAGAGAGCGGAGCGCTCCGCTTCGCTCGATGCCTCCATGAGCCGACGCCGGTAGTGCTCCTCGAGGCAAGCGATGACGAGCTGGTACTCCGGCATCCCCGACGCACGCATCTTCGCGAGCACGTCGGGCTCGACGTCGTAGGCACCGTTGAGGCGAACGAGGCCGGGTCGCCCGCCGTCGGTCACGGAGTCCACCGTCAGGCTGACCGCCCGAGTCGGCGGGGCGTCCGCCGTCTCGCGCGGCGGGAGGGAGCCAGGAGACTGGCTCATGCCGCATGCCTCCGCGCCCAGACCTCGAGCGCCAAGAGCGTCCATCCCTGATGCCCATTACCCTTGCCCACGGTGACCTGGTCGAGCACCCGATCGATCGCGTCGCCGTCCAGCCATTCGCGCACGCGTGCGGTGCTCGGCCTCAGCAGGTCCTCGAGCATCGGGCGCAGCGGTCCCGAGAGCCACGCCTCCACGGGGCTGCCGAAGCCGCGCTTGGCGCGGTGCAGGATGTTGCCCGGAAGGAGGTCGGCACACAGCGTCTGGAGCACCTTCTTGCCTTCGTGGGCATCCTGCTTCTGATCGGCCGCGAGCGGCACCACGCGTGCTGCGAGCTCGTGGTCGAGCAGGGGCGCGCGTGCCTCGAGCCCGAATCGCATCGAGGCGATATCGACCTTCACGAGCAGATCGTCGGGCAGGTAGACGCCGAGGTCGAAGGCGAGCGCGGCGTCCACGTCCTGCGCGTGGCTGGGACGTGCGCCCAGCGACGCGCCACGCGCGCCCGCGTCGGGGAACACCCGCGCGTCGTGGCCCAGGAGTCGCCTACGCTCGTGGAGGGAGAAGCATTCGATGAGGGCGCGCTGGCGGGCTTCGCCCCCGCTGCCGACGGCGAGCAGGGCGCGACGTGCCTTCGATCGGAATCGCCCGATGGGCGCGCGCTCGAAGAGGGGCCCGAGGCTCGCGGCGCCGGGAACGTGGGGAATCCGGGCGACCCAGCGGTAGCGCCCGTAACCTGCGAAGAGCTCGTCGCCGCCGTCTCCCGTGAGGACCACCTTCACGTGCTTGGCCACCTCGCGGCACACGGCATGGGTCGGGATCGCGGAGCTGTCGCCGTAGGGCTCGCTCCACGACGCGATGGCATCCTCGACCCCGTCGCGCGCGACGGCGTCCGAGACGACGATCTCGTGGTGATCGGTGCCGTAGCGTCGAGCCACCTCGCGCGCGAACGGCGTCTCGTCGTCGTCGCGTCCGAAACCGACGGTGAACGTCGCGAGGCCGCGACCGAGCTCGCGGGCCGCGAGCGCCACCACGACGGACGAGTCGATCCCGCCCGACAGCAGAGCCGCGAGGGGAACGTCGCTGCGCAGTCGGAGGCGGACCGCTTCTTCGAGGGTCTTGCGGGTCTCGTGGCGCCACGCGCTTCCCAATCGGGTCGCCGGGCCCGCGGAGCCGGGCTCGGGAGGAGCCCAGTAGCGCTCGACGCGGAGACCGCGATCGTCGGCAAGCAGGTAGTGGCCCGCGGGCAGCTTCTTCACGCCGGTGCGCAGCGTGAGCGGCGCAGGCACGTAGAGGAGCTCGAGATAGTCGGACAGCGCACGCCGGTCGATCGCGCCGAGGTCGAGGCCCGACGCGGCGAGCGCGCCGAGCTCCGACGCGAACGAGAGCCGATGGCCGTCGGCGGCATAGAGAAACGGCTTCTTGCCGAAGCGGTCGCGTGCGGCGAAGAGCCGATTGGCCTTCTGGTCCCACAGGGCGAACGCGAACATGCCGCGAAGACGCTCGAGCATCCCGACGCCGAGCTCCTCGTAGAGGTGCACCAGGACCTCGGTGTCGCTGACGGTGCGCAGCCGGTGCCGTGGGGCGAGCTCCGCGGCGAGCTCGCGGTAGTTGTAGATCTCTCCGTTGAAGACGACCGCGACGGAGCCGTCCTCGTTGAAGATCGGCTGAGCGCCGCCTTCGAGGTCGATGATGGCCAATCGGCGGTGCCCCAAGGCGATGGGGCCTTCGTGGTGAAACCCGTCGCCGTCGGGACCGCGGTGCGCGAGCGCGGCCGTCATCCGCCGGACGCGCTCGGGGTCGGCCGACGGGAAGGCTAGCTCCCCGGCAATCCCGCACATGCGCTCGAAGCCTGTTGGAGAATCGCGGCTCGTGGCGAGTTGGACCGATGCGGGGAGCTCGGCGTGAGGGGAGCGAGCTCCATGGACTCTCTGCGTGATTTTCGTAGGGGGGCTAGGCGCCCCCCTACAACCCCCGTCCGTGTCGCAGCCGGTCGGTCGACAGTCACTCAGTCATCCTCGCGCGGATCCGTGTAGGGACGCGGCTCGCCCTTGCGGCGGACGAGGAAGCTGCCGATGGCGAGCTCGTCGACGCAGCCCCACGCGAGGTGATCGAGCGCGTCCTTCGGTGTGCAGACGATGGGCAGGCCATGACGGTTGAAGCTCGTGTTGAGCACGGCGGGCACGCCGGTCTGCTCGCGGAAGGCGGAGATCATGCGGTGGTAGAGCGGGCTCGTCCGCTCGCTGACCTGATGGGGACGTGCCGTCCCGTCCACGTGGGTGGCCGCGGGGATGTCCCGCTTGTGCGCTTCGCGTACGCGAAAGCAGTGGTTCATGAAGGGCGAGAACGTGAAGTCGTGGAACAGACCGTCGCACGCCTCGCTGAGCACGCTCGGCGCGAAAGGCATGAACCAATCGCGGTTCTTGAGGTGGTGGTTGATGCGGTCGCGCACCGCCGGATCGCGGGGATCGGCCAGCACGCTGCGGGCGCCGAGCGCGCGGTTGCCCCACTCCATGCGGCCCTGGAACCAGCCGACGACCTTGCCGTCGACGAGCCGCTGCGCGGTGCGACGCGCGATGTCGTCGCAACGTTCGGCTTCGAGATCGTCGAACGCCGCCAAGGCCTTCTCGATGCTCGCGTCGTCGTAGGCGGGACCGAGATAGGGATCGACGAGCGGCTCGATCGGCACGTCGGGCGCGTCGCGCGTGTGCGCTTCGAACGCGAAGCCCGCGGCGAGGCCGCCGTCGCCGGGATGGGGAGGCACGTAGACGTAGTCGAGGCCGAGACGCTCGGAGAGCACGAGCGTCATCTTCACGTTGAGGAAGACGCCGCCGACGCCGACCACCTCGCGGATCCCGGTGGTCTCGATGGCCTTTCGCAGGAGCGGATCGACCCGATCCTCGAGCAGCTCCTGACAGGAGAGCGCGACGTCCTCGCGGCCGTGATCCTCGACGAGACGGGTGATGAGCGGTTTGTACGCGTCGTAGGTCGCGACCAGCCGCTTGCCGTCGATCTTGGCGCCGAACCTGAGCGGCTCGCCGCCCGACATCTCGAGCCCGTGCGCACGCGGGAAGTAGGGATCGAGCGCGGCGCGCGCGCGCGTGGTCTTGCCGTAGCAGGCGAGGCCCATCGTCTTGCCTTCGCCGTCGTTGACCTTGAAGCCGAGGCCGTAGGTCACGAGCGAGTAGGCGTGACCGAGGGAGCCGCCTTTGGCGAGGTGCTCGGCGACGCGCTCGACGCGCCCGTTGCGGCTGACGTAGACGCCGCCCGAGAGCGCGTCGCCCTGACCGTCGAGCGAGAGCACGAGGGCGGTCTTGCGCGTGGCCGAGTGCGCGCCGTAGCTCGCGTGGCCGGCGTGGTGGAGCACGCGGTGGCGGGTCGCGTGGATGCCCTTGTCCGCGAGCCAGCCGTCGACGTCACCCGAACGCGTCCAGGAGTCGCCCTGCGCGGTCTCGCGCCGTCGAAGGGCCTCGATCACGGTGCGTGGAGAGCGAATCACCGTCCGGGCGGCCACCCGCGCGCTGAACGGCAAGCTGCGTCCGGCTACGCCGACGGAGGTGACGTCGTTCGGGTGCAAGCCGGCGTGGGCGAGGACGAACGCGAGCGACTGCTCCGGAAAGCCGTAGTGGTGCTTGTTCTTCGTGAACCGCTCTTCGCTCGCGGCAGCGACGAGCTTGCCGTCGATCACGAGCGCGACACCAGCATCGTGGGTCGCGCAGATCCCGAGGACGACGTGACGCCCCTTCATCGCGCCTCACCCGTCGTCTCGTGGCGCTCCCGTGCCATGGGAGTGCTGGCCCGATCTCTTGCTCGCGTGCGCATGGGCGTCTCGATGGTTGCGCGACGATAGCAGCTCATTCGAGCTCCGCCCGCGGCGGCGCCAGCCCCCGCAGCGACTCAGCCCAGCGTCTTGGTCGCGAACCGGACCGACATCCGCACGAGGTCCGACTTGTTGCCGAGCGAACGGAAGGCATCGACGCGCGCACGCGCGGCCGCGCGCACCACCCGGGCGCCCTCGACGTCGCCTTCGCGTGCGCGCGTCCTCGCACGCATCTCGTCGGCGGCGGCACCGAGCACGTCGACGGCGGCCGCGATCAGACGATCTCCGAGCGGGGCGACGGTCGAGGTGGCGCTGGCGAGGCCCTGCATCGCGCTCGGGATGTTGCCTTCGAGCGCGTCGAGCACGGCGAGCCAGGCGAGGTAGTAGCCGAGGAAGCGCGAGTCGTTGGCCGCGCGCAGCATCTCGATCCCGCCGAGCAGCCACGGGCGGGCGGTCTCGAGCCGTCCTCGCTCGATGTCGACGACGGCGCGATTGGACCGCGCGATGCCTTCGAGGCTGCGGTGCCCGGTCACACGCGCGCGCTGCACCGCTTGCTCGTAGAGCGACGCGGCCTCGTCGTGCTTGCCCATCTCGTGGAGGCAGAAGCCGATGTTGTGCACGTTCATCAGCTCCATGTCGCGTCGGTCTTCTTCGCGCGCGAGGGCGAGCGCCTGCTGATCGTAGGCGAGCGCCTGATCGACGTTGCCCTTCTGCATCTCGTAGAGGCCGAGCGACGAGAGCGCGTAGGCCTCCTGTCCACGGTCCCCGGAGTCGCGCGCCGCCTGCCACGCCCAGCGCGCCGCTTCGAGCGCGGTGTCGACATCGCCACGGTGCCACCGGACGTAGCCGACGAGCACGAGCGTGCGCGCGTGCCACCACGGCTCGGTCGCGCTCAGACGGAGCGCCTCGGCGAGCAGCTCGTCGGCGCGATCGAGGCGGCCGCGCCGGTACTCGAGCGCGCCCCACGACACGAGGCACGTGCGCACGATCTCGGCGTCACCGAGCTTGCGACCGAGCGCGAGCGCTTCCTCGAGGTCGGGCACGCAACGCGCGTCGTCGCGCACGGCCCGCATGCGCGTGCGCGCGGCGACCGCACGACCGAGCGCACCGGGATCGACCCGCGCGCGGTCGACCTTCGCGAGCAGGGCGTCCATGCGATCGAGCAGGCTCGCCGGGTAGCGGTAGCCCATCGTCTCGTCGAGCACCGCGAGCGCTTCGAGCCCGTACGCGGCGCGCTCCTCGGTGGGTCGCGCGATGGCGTCGTCGGCCACGGCGAGCAGGTTGGCTTCTTCGCGCGAGATGGCCTTTCGCGAGGCGCTCGCCCGGCCACGACGGATGCCGGCGACGAGCTCCCGCCCCGTGCGCACGTAGTGGCGCGCGTGACGCTCGTGCGTGGCGTCGGACGCCCCCGAGGCGACGAGCTTCTCCTCGGCGTACTCGCGGATCGTCTCGAGGAGCGAGAGGCGGACACGTTCACCTTCGCTCGTCTTCTCGACGTGCGAGCGCACGAGCGACCGATCGCGGAGCGCGCCGAGCACGTCGGCCGCCCACGGGGCTCCGGGATGACGCGAGAGATCGACGACCGCCTCGGCGGCGTCGAGGTCGAAGCCGCCGTGGAACACCGAGCACTGGGCGAGCGCGTCGCGTTCGGCGTCACCGCAGAGCTCCCAGGACCAATCGATCGCCGCGCGCATCGTCGCCTGGCGCGCCGGCACGTCGGCGCGCTGCGACGTCAAGAGGCGCAGGCGCTGGTCGAGCCGTCCGGCGAGCTGCTCGAGCGTCATCACCGACAGGCGCGCGGCGGCGAGCTCGATCGCGAGCGGGATCCCCTCGAGCCGGCGTACGACGTGACGCACCAGCCCTTCGTCGAGCTCCGATGCGCCCCGACGTACCGCCGTCGCGCGCTGGACGAAGAGGTGCACCGCGTCCTCGTCCGACAACGGATCGAGATCGAACGGGCGCTCGCCGACCACACGCAGCGGCACGAGCGAGGTCGCGAGGATCTGCAGGCCGGGCGCCGCGTCCAGCCAGCGCGTCACGAACGTCGCGAGCGGCTTGCCGACCTGCTCGCAGCCATCGAGCACGAGCAACATCGGACCGCGCGTCGTGATCGCGTTGGCGACCGCCGACTCGGCACCGCTCGGGCTCGCGAGCGGGAGCTCCAGCGCGCGCGCGACTTGCTCCAGGACGGCGTCGGCCGTGCGCGCTTCGCCGAGCTCGACGGTCACGACGCCGCCGGCAGGGCGCGCGCTGTGACGCCATTCGCGCGCGACGCGCGACGCCAGACGCGACTTGCCCGTGCCGCCCGGGCCGAGCAGCGTCACGACGCGATGCCCCGACGCGAGCAGGCCGCGGATCTCGCCGAGCTCGCGCTCGCGCCCGACGAACGGATCGCGCGAGGCCGAGGCGTCGAGCGCCATCGTGTGAGCCGGTGCGCGCTCCTTCTCGCTGGGCGCGTCCGCGATCGTCACGAAAGGTTGCCCCGGCATGCTCGCGCGCGCGGAACGGAGCAGCTCGCGCAACGAGCGCGCGTCCGACGGCCGCTCGTTGCGGTCCTTCGCGAGGCACTGGTTGACGACCGAGGCGAGCACCGCGGGCACGTCGGGGCTCGAGTCCTCGATGCGCGGCGGCGCGTCGAAGAGGATGCGCGCGACGAGCGCGGTGAACGTCGGCGCGTCGAAGGGCCTCGCGCCGGTGAGCGCCTCGTAGAGCACGACCCCGAGGGCGTAGAGATCGGCGCGCCCGTCGATGTCGACGTCGCCGCGCGCTTGCTCGGGCGAGAGGTAATACGCCGTGCCGAGGATGTTGCCCTCGCTCGTGTGGCGCGAGACGGTCCGCAGGAGCGCGATGCCGAAGTCGAGGAGCTTCGGTTGCACGTCGCCGTCGCCCGTGCGCGCGAGAAAGACGTTCTCCGGCTTGATGTCCCGGTGCACGATGCCGGCGCCGTGCGCGACCGCCAGGCCGCCGAGCAGCTCGGTCGCGATGACGATCAGCTCGTGCGGCTCGATACGTCCGACGCGCGAGATGCGCGCGCCGAGCGTCTCGCCCTCGAGCAGCTCCATCGCGAGCCACGGTTGGCCGTCGAGCGTGCCTGCATCGTAGACGTCGACGATCGCGCGGTGGCGCACGCGGGCGAGCGCGATGCCTTCCTGCACGAGGCGGCGCACGGTCCGCTCGTCCGATCCGCTCGTGAGCACCTTGAGCGCGACGGGTTTCTGCAGATGCACGTGCACGGCGCGGTACACCGCGCCCATGCCGCCGATCCCGACGATCGACTCGACGTAGTACCGGTCGGCCACGACGATGCCGGGACGAAGCACCGACGCCATTGTGCCGCTCCCGCGCGGCGGCGACCAATCCCCGTCACGTCGGCTCAGCGGGCGAGCGCGGCAGGAGGGTCACCTCATGCGCGCGCGGAAGTCCTCGATCGTGCGCGTCAGGCCGTCGCGCAGCACCGTCTTGGGCTCGAAGCCGAACAGGGCGCGCGCGCGACCGATGTCGGGCTGGCGTTGCTTGGGATCGTCGGTCGGCAGCGGCTTGAACGTGATCTTGCTCCGGCTGCCGGTGAGGCGGATCACCTCTTCGGCGAGCTCGATCATCGTGAACTCACCCGGGTTGCCGAGGTTGATCGGTCCCTCGAAGCTCGGGTGCTCCATGAGCCCGACGAGGCCCGCCACCAGGTCGTCGACGAACGCGAACGAGCGCGTCTGCTTCCCGTCGCCGTAGACGGTCAGGTCATCGCCGCGCAGCGCCTGGACGATGAAGTTGCTCACGACGCGTCCGTCGCCGAAGGACATGCGCGGACCGTAGGTGTTGAAGATGCGCGCGATGCGGATCTCGACGCGCTCCTGGCGATGGAAGTCGACCATCAGCGCCTCGGCGCAGCGTTTTCCCTCGTCGTAGCAGGCGCGCGGGCCGATCGGGTTGACGTTGCCCCAGTACGTCTCGGGCTGCGGATGGACGGTCGGGTCGCCGTAGACCTCGCTCGTGGAGGCTTGCAGCACGCGCGCGTGCGTCTCCTTCGCGAGCTCGAGGCAGTGGAGCATGCCGACGATGCTGGTCTTGATCGTCTTGACCGGGTTGAACTGGTAGTGGACCGGGCTCGCGGGGCACGCGAGGTTGTAGATGCGGTCGGCCTCGATGTGGAACGGGAACGTCACGTCGTGGCGGATCAGCTCGAACCGCGGGTTCGAGAGCAGATGAGCGACGTTCTCGCGATGGCCCGTGAAGAAGTTGTCGAGCGCCACGACCTCGTGGCCTTCCGCGACCAAGCGCTCGGAGAGATGGGAGCCGATGAATCCGGCGCCGCCGGTGACGAGGATACGCATCGCGCGCAGTGCTCCCTTCTGAGCGGGTGATTGTCAATTCGGAGCTGTGCTGGCTGGCGGGGGCTGCGCTCGCCCCCGCGGCCCCTCGCGGCAAAAGGGGGCTGCGCTGCGAGCTTGCCCCCTCTTGCGACTCCCCGTGAAGACGACTCCCGATGGGCGCATTCGTCAGTCGGGCATGAAGCGCTCGATGTCGATGGGGGTGCGCGTGATCCGCAGCGCCGCGTCGAGGCGCTCGATCTCGGGCGCTTCGGGGGCGTAGATGCGGGCGCGCACGAGCGCTTCGAAGGCGGCCGCGCGGTCGCCGTGGCCCGCGAAGTAGAGCGCGTCCATCCAGTGCCTCCAGAGCAGACGGCGCCTCGTCTCGGGCTCGTCGTGGTCGCGGCCGAGCGCGGTGCGGAGGCGACCGTGCATCGTGAGCAGCTCGCGCGCCGCGAACCGCCGATCGTCGCGCGTCGCCGGATCGGTGAGGACCTCGGCGAGCAAGCCGGCGGGGACCGTCGTGTGCCAGGCGTCGCGCGACAGGTGGGGGTCGAGCTCGACGTAGACCGGCCGGCGCGCCGCGAGCGACTGCAGGGTCGCGGGAGTGAAGGTGCCGCGCAGCGCGTAGCTCGTCACGAGGTCGCGCAAGGTCGGATCGCGTCGCACGACGGGCTCGATGCCGCCGGGGTAGTCGAGGAAGGGCACGGGCACGATCGCGAGGTCGGGGCGCACGCGCGTCTCGAGCTCGGTGGCCGCAGCGAGAAAGACGGTGCTCGGGTCGAAGAGCACGACGACCGAGCGCGGCGGCAACGCGAGACGGGTGGCCTCTTCGTACGACGTCGTCGCGCGGAACTGCGCGAGCGCCGTCGAGCGGCTGCCCCGCTCGAGGTGGATCGCCGCGCCCGCGAGGGCCGCGAGCGCGAGCGGCGTGCCCACCCACGGGAAGCCGCCGGCGCGCGTGGTGAGGCGCGCGACGACACCGATCGCACACGCGGCGAGCACGGCGATGGCGGCGTAGACGACGAGCAGGTATCCCGCGGCGTCGGGGTTGCCGCGCACGAAACCGAGCCAGCCGCGCGCGAGAGCGCCCACGACGAGCACGGCCCCCCAGAGGATGCCGAGGCGGCGCGTCTCGGAAGTGCGCACCAGCGCGTAGAGACCCAGCGCGGCGAGGCCCAGCGTGATCGGGTGCACGTCCTCGACGAGCCGGACGAGCACGTCGAGCATCCGTTCGAAGACCGGTTGCTGGGTGAGCATCGCCTCGGGATCCGCGGATTTCTGGAAGACCCGCGCCGAGACGACCCACCAGAACCGTGCCGGAGAAGAAGGGTCGCCGATGTTCGGCTCGGCGCCGCTCGCCGCGCGGATCGGCAGGTAGAGGTACGTCAGCGCGCCGGTGACGACGGCGGCGAACGCCAACGCCAGCGGGCGCGCGCCGCGCTTCTGGTAGACGCGGGCGAGCGTGGGCGCCATGGCGGGAAGCAGCAAAAGCGCCAAGAAGTGGTGGTTGGCGAGCGCGAGGCCGATCGCGAGGAACGCCGCGTAGAGCGGGCGCAGATCGGGCGCGGGCCAGCGCGTCTCCAGACAGACGATCCGCTCGAGCGCAAAGAGGCTGAGCGCGGCCTGGATCGCGTAGACCTCGGGCCGGATGGCCTGCATCCAGAAGCCGGCCGAGCCCGCGACGACCCACGTGCCGGCGAGCGCGGCAGGGATGGCGACGGCGCCATGGCGGCCACCCGAGGCGCGGAGCGTCGCTTCGAGCGCGCGAAAGAGCGCGCCGGCGGCGAGCGCCGCGGCGAGCGCGGAGGCGACCGCCGCGCGGAACGACAGGCTACCGAGGGGGATCCGCTGCACTGCGGCGACGAGCAACGCCGTCAGCGGTTGCCCGGGTGGATGCGCGATGCCGAGGCCGATGCCCGCTGCGGTGAACTCGGGCGAGTCGAGCCAGTAACCCGACGGTGACGCGGTCGCGACCGTCGCGGCGAAGACGGGCACCGTCGCGAGCGCGAGGGCCACCCAACCGACGACGCGTCCTGCGCCGCGTTCGTCGTTCATGGAGAGCTCAGCGCCCGAGAGACCGTTCGTGCGGAGCGCGTCGAGGCACGCGAACGCGCCCCTCGACGTGGCTCGGGGCGAACGGATGGGGGCGTCTCGTCATGCCTTCACAGGCCGTCGAGGCTGTCGTCGCCGCCGCCCACCTGCTCGGAGCCGCTCTCGCCTGCGCCCTCGCCGCCACCGCCACCGGTGTCGCCGCCCTCTCCGCCGCCGCCTTCTCCGCCGCCTTCGCCGTCGTCCCAGCCGCTGCTGCCGGACGATCCGCCTTCTCCGCCGGAGGACTCGCTCGAGAGGCGGGGACGCCCGCGACCTCGTTGCGCCGTCCAAGGGGCGCGGTCGCCGTCGTTGTCGCCGAGCCACCACTCGCCGTTCAGGCAGTGGGTCCCGTCGGGGCACTCGTCGCCGCTCGTGAGCTCGGTGGGGCCGATGACGTAGCGGAAGTAGCCGCCGCCCTGCACGTTCTCGGGCCGGCCGCCGATCCGCTCGCGTCGCTCGTACCAGCGGAAGCGCATGACGTCGCCGGTGACGTTGCCTTCGATGCGGCCGGTGCGTTCGTCGCGGGTGAACTGCCCGAGCACGCGAGGACCGGTGGCGACGAAGTCCATGCGGCCGTACTGCGGCGAGTAGTAGACGCCGGTCCAGTTGCCGCCGGTCGGCAGGTTGCCCGGCGTGACGGATGGGCCGCCGCCGCCGCCACCGCAACCGGAGAGCGCGACGAGAGCACCGAAGAGCGGAAGGGGGAGTTTTCGGATCGCACGCATGGGTGTTCGCCTCACGTCGCGGAGCATATACGACAGCCCGCGGGTTCGTGGAGTTCGCACCGCCCATCACGGGCGCGATGGGAACCACGTACGCACGAGCGCGTGCAGAGCGGCTCGGGTCGCTGCGACGAGCGAGTGGTCGAGCGCGTACGCCAGCGGGGTGCCGAGCGAGGAGCGCGGAGCGGAGCGCTCGACGACGACGCGCGCGAGGCGCGCGAGCGCCGTGCCCATCGGGTCGCGCGGGAGCGCGCGCAAGACGCCGGCCGCGAAGGCGTCGTCGCGCGCGGCGACCACGACGCTCAGCGTGTAGCGCGCGGCGCGGGACAGACCGGAGGCGACCAGGCGGTGCGCGGTGTCGCGCGGGTCGAGCGCGTGGACGCGGGCGACGGCGACGAGGTCCTCGACGTGCAGCGTGTCGCGCGCGTCGACGTGATCGTTGGCGAAGTGCCCGACGAGGTGCGCGTAGAGGTCCATCGGGTCGAGCAGCAGCACCGGGGCGTCGAAGAGCTTCGTGTCGCGCCGCGCGCGCGCGAGCACCGCCCCGGTCGAGAGCGTGTAGCGATGGGGCGCGAAGAGCATCCGGTGGACGTCGAGCACGACCGGGTGCTCGGGGTGGCGAAGGCACCGTTCCGCGTCGGAACGGACGGATGCCCCCGCGATCGCCGAGAAGCCGAGGCCGCGGAGCACCGCGAGCGCGTCGTCGAAACGTGCCTCGGGCACGAGGACGTCGACGTCGATCGACGGTCGGTCGATGGGATCGGCGTAGACCGTGTGCGCGAGCAGGACGCCCTTGAGCGGCGCGACTGCGATGCCCTGTGGAGCCAGGGCGCGCGCGACCCGCTGGAGGGTCTCGCGTCCGAGCACGACGCCGAGCCAACGCGCCTGCGGTGGAGCCGACGTCAGCATGCGCGCGACGGGCGAAGCGAACGAGCGCGCGCGCGAAGGCGCGGCTCCGCGGACCCGATGCGACTACGCTCGGGCTCGTGGCGAAGCGGCTCGACTTCCGACTGATGGCAGGGGTCGCGAAGCGATGGGCGAAGATCGACGGCTGGGTCGAGCGCGCGCGCAACGCGGGCCAGAACCTGCTCGGCGGCTTCCTGTCCGAAGCGCTGGACGTCGAGGAGCGGAGCGCCATCGGTCCGCTCGTCTACGACGCGCGCGACACCGTGCACGAGGGGCTGTTCGACTGGGAGGAGACGTGGCTCGCCGCGCGCCTGCCGCCTCCGCCGGTCCACGTCCTCGTCGGCGCGGCGGGCGGAGGTCGCGAGGCGGTCGTGCTCGCGCAGCGCGGCTACCACGTGACGGCGTTCGACCCGCGCGAAGAGGGCAGCGCGCGGTGCAGGACGCGGCTCGGCGAGGGCGCGACGGTCCTCACGACGTCGTACGAGGCGCTCGCGCGCGCGGTGCTCGACGGCGAGCGCGCCGAGGCGAGCCCCATCGCGGCGCTTCGCTTCGACGCGGTGTTGCTCGGCTGGGGCAGCTTCGGTCACGTGCTCGATGCGCGCGAGCGTGAGCGTCTGCTGGACGCGCTCGTGCGCGTGTGCCCGGCGGGCCCGATCCTCGCGAGCTTCCCGCTCGCCAAGGCCGACGGCCGCGAGGGGCGCATGGAGCGCGGCGGCCGATGGGTGGGCCGGCGGCTCGGGGCGCTGCGGTCCGTCGGGCCGCATCAGCCGCGGCGGCTCTTCTACGGCTCGCACTACGGGTTCGTCGCGATGCTCTCGCGCGACGAGATCACGGCGCTCGGGCGGCGGGTCGGGCGCGAGACCCTCTGGGGATCGGGCGCGTACCCACACGTCACGTGGCCGGCGCCCACGCGCGGGCCCACGCGAGCGCCCGACGCGTGAGCCGGACCCACGGCGCGACGCGGACGATCGCACGTCCGATGCGTGCGCCGAGCGGACGGGGCGCATCGCGCCACTGCCGGCGTCCGAGGGCGATCCCGCAGAGCCGACCGATCAGCTCCGTGGCCTCGATCGTGACGGGCTCCGGCTGCGCGTCGCCCCGCACCACGATCCGGCTCGCGCAGATCCCGACGACGCGGTGCAAGACGAGGAAGTCGTCCTGCCGGTAGGCGGCGACGTCCCCGACGCGCAGCTGCTCGGGCCGACAGCGCTCGATCCAGTACGTGCTGCCCGACCGGAGGAAGGGCGACATGCTCGATCCGGTGGCGCGAACCGGCGCGCGCCCCGCGATGTCGAGCGCGCGTAGGGTCGCCTCGCCCACGATGTCCAGGTCCGGCCGCCGTCAGCTGAGGCTGACGCCGCCCATACCGAGGCATCCCGGGTTGGGGTCCGACTTGCCGCACATCATCGCGAGCGTCTCGAAGTCGGCCGACTCCTCCACGGCAGGCGCGGTGTACACCTTGCGTGGGTGCGGGGTCTCTTGCTTCTGTTCCTCGTCTCGTTCCACAGCGCCTCCGTGCCGACTTTCTCGCGGCTCAATAGTACACGACGACCCGACCCGTATCCGCGAGGTGGTCGGGGTCGCCCACCGCCAGATCGAGGAAGCCGTCGCCGTTGACGTCCCCGACGAACTGCGGGATGCGGAACGGCATGGCCTCGGCCGTCGCGGGGGAGAACGTGGCGTGCGCCAGTGACCGCGCCACCGCGGGGAGCTCCGAGACCAAGCCCGAGTAGTAGAGCTGGCCTGCGGCGGGCATCGTGTCGAGCTGCGTGGCGCCCACGAGCAGGTCGGCGCGGCCGTCGCGGTCGAGGTCGCCCAGGATCCCGGTCGCACCGACCAGAGGGCTCGTGTGGACGCCCGTGCCGATGAAGCGGCCGAAGCTGTCGCTGGCGCGATCGACCGAGTCGTTCTGCAGGAGGCGCGCGCTCGAGGCCGTGTAGCCGCCGCCTACGCCGAGGTAGTACGTGGCCTGGCCGCCGGGGTGCAACGTCTCGTAGCTGCCCACGTCCACCATCCCGTTGTTGTCGACGTCGCCGGCGTTCACGACGGTGCTCCCCAACGTGTTCGGAGCGCCGCGGTTGACGATGCCCAGCTCCGCCGGGGCGATGGCCACGATGCCGGTGCCCGGGTGCGCGCGGCCGAGCACGGTGAAGATCCCACCTTCGGCGGGCGCGTTGCCTGCTGCGCCCAACGCCAGGTCGTCGCCCGGACCTCCTCCGACGTTGCCCAGGCCCGCAACCGCCGTCCCGAGCTGCTGGAAGCCCGGAGGGACGTTGATGACGAAGCCCGAGATCGTCGTGGCCGCCGTGCCTGGCAACGTCGCCACGCCGCCGAGGGTCGCCGAGCCGCGCAACACGTACACGGCGCCTGGGTAGGTGCTGCCGACGGTGTTGGCGCCGGGAGCGCCGATGACGAGGTCCGCGATCCCGTCGCCGTCGAAGTCGCCCGCGTTCGCGATCGACGAGCCCAGGAACGCGAACTCGTCCGGGCCCGCGCCCGGCATGCCGTCGTCGCTCCGCAGGCAGAGGTCGGCCGCGCAGCCCCCGAGGTCGACGTCGATCGTCGGCGGCCAGGCGGTCATCGCGTTGTGTCCGAAGAACACGTAGACGGCGCCGGCGAAGCTGTTGGCTCCGAACGCCGAGATCGCGAAGTCGGCGATCCCGTCGGCGTTGAGGTCGCCGACGCCGGCCACGCCGTTGCCGAAGAACGCCGCACCCGAGCCGACGAAGGTGACGCCCGGCGTGCCCGGCAGCGCGGTGGCGCTGCCGAAGAACAGGTACGCGGCGCCCGTCCCGCCCGCGAGGAAGTCGTCGATCCCGTCGCCGTTGACGTCCCCGACGGCGGCGAGCGACGTGCCCCCGGCGGAGGTCGGCACGGCGGTGACCATCTCGCGCTCCATGAACGGAGCGTCGATCGTCA
>JADZFZ010000203.1 GCA_020854145.1 Deltaproteobacteria bacterium
GCATCGCAGGGCTCGCCGAGCTCGCGCGGCGTCGGTCCGTCCGCGGCTGCCACGCACGATCCACACGTCGAGCTCGTGCTCGGCGCGCACACGAGCCCCGCGACGCAATGGCCGCGTCCTCGCTCGCAGGGCTCGACACAGACCGGCGTCGCGCTCGGCGACGTGGCGCGGCACCGGAGCGACGCGCAATCGGAGTCGCGCTCGCACGCGCTGCCGGCGGCGAGCGCACCTTGCTCGCCGGGCACACACACGCCGTCGCACCCGTCGCCTCCGCAGTGATGGCCCGCGGGGCAGCCGACGGCAGGCCGCGCCGCATCGCAGTCGATCGTGCAGATCGTGCCCGCGGACGTCACGCGACACGTGCTCGCGATGCACGCGTCGTCCGAGGTGCACGGCTCTCCGATCGCGGAGCAGCCCTCGTCGGGCTCGCCGTCGCAGTCGTCGTCGCGACCGTTGCACGTCTCGTCCGCGGGGATGCACTCCCCGCTGGCTGCGATGGCCTCGTCGACCATGTCGGCCCAGTACGCGATCGCGCCGAAGATCGTCCGGTCGCGGCAGCCTTCGAGCCCGCGCGCGACGACGCCGAGGAGCGTGCCGGACGCGTCGAACGCGGGCCCACCCGAGTCACCCTGACAACCCGAGGGCCCGCGCGTCGCGAACTCCGCGCCGCCGGTCTCGGTGACGAGGTCCTCGACGCTCCTGCGCACGCCGACGCGACCGAGCTCGTCGAGCCCGAAGCCGACGACGCGCACCGTCGTGCCCAAGAGCGGGCGCAACGCGGCGTCGCGCGAGAACGGGACGGGCGCGACGGGGGCGTCCTCGCGCAACACGACGACCGCCACGTCCTGTCCGTCGATCACCATGCCCGGCGTCGCGCGATGGTCGGCCGAGTACACCGTCGCATCGCGCGCTTGCTCGACGGTGTCGCCGAAGCCGATGGCGATCCCCGACGGCTCTGCGCCCACGGTGCAGTGCTTCGCCGTCACGATCACGCGACGGCTGACGAGCGTCCCCGTGCAGAGCTCACCCATCTCGACGTGCGACACCACGACCACCGCGTCGTCGTCGGGCGCGGGCACGCCGTCGATGATCGCCGCGCGCGCGCGCCCCACGCGATCGTCGAGCTCGCGACCGGGCGGGATCAGGGGCGCGCGTCCGGAGAGCTCGTCGTCGGCGCTGCACGCCGTCACCGCGAGACCCAGGACGATCCACGCAGAGCACGTACGACGCACCACGGCCGAAGCGTAGCGCGCGCACCGTGCCTTTCGTTCCAACGAAGATTCCGCCTTCCGGCCAGGGTGCATCGGTGGTGGGGCGTGGAGGCTCGGAAGGCGAGCTCGCGCTACCGGCTCCTCACCCGGCCTCTGCCCGTCCCCGGCGTGCGGGCGACGGGACGCGCGTCGATGGGTCGCCGGTCAATGAACGTACACGGGTGTGCCGCGGTCGCGCTCGGTGGGCAGGACGACGGCCCAACCATCGGGTACGTGCGGACGCGTGAAGGCGTAGAGCCATCGCGCGTCGCGCGGCGCGAGGTTCACGCAGCCGTGGCTCTTCACGCTGCCGAAGCGGTCGTGCCAGTACGCACCGTGCAGCGCGATGCCGCCGGTGAAGTACTGGACCCATGGGACTCCGTCGAGCGAGTAGCTGTCCTCGGGATCCTCGGCGCCCAGGTTGGCCATCGTGTCCTGGCCGAGCTTGATGCGGATCCGGTAGAGGCCGCGCGGCGTGGAGCCGGGACGACGCCCCGTCGAGACGAGCGTCGCGAACACGGGTTGCTCGCCCTCGTACGCGACGAGCGTCTGGCGTGCGAGGTCGACGTGGACCCATCGCTCGCCCGGCAGGACGCCGTCGGGCGGCGCGAGGAGCACGGGTCGCACGAGGTCGCGCGACTCGACGAAACGCCCGTCCGCGAGACGCGTGAACGTGCGCGATCGATGCTGCACGTCGTCGAGCGCGTCGACCATCGCGCGTCCGCGAAGCAGGCCTGCGTGACGCCGGTCGCCGGGCTCGGCGTACGTGCGCGCGCCGCGTCCGCGCACCCAACCGATCGGTAGAGTGGCCCCCGTCACGAGGCGTGCGATGTGCGCGCCTGCGAAAGGGCTCGGCGAGACCCAACGGAGCCCGCGTGTCGCGATCCACGTGCCTCGCGTCGTGCGGGCGACCTGCCGGCCGCGCCAGCTGTCGCGCTGCAGGATGGCGAGGCCCCAGCCCGCTCCGAGCATCTCGACGGGTTGCTCGACGCCGACGCCGCTCGGGCGCGCGTACGTGCGCATGCCGCCGCCGGAGTAGGCGTACGCGAACGGCGCGATCGCGTCGCGCTCGAGCGCGGGGTACGGCGCGACCGCGGGCGCCTCGCGAGAGAGGGCCACGTCGAGGCCGCAGACCCAGGCGGCCGCACCGACGCGGTACCACGGGCCGCGCGAGCAACCGGGGCCGTGCCACCGATCGAGCAGAGGGAAGCGCATGTCGGGACCCAGCCGTCCGCGGCGAGCGGAGCCTCGCGTGTTGGGGTGCGAGCGGACCGCGGCACCGTCGTGTGGCGTCTCGACCGACCGCGCCCACCACGGCAGCTCGCCGCCCGCCTCGCCGCCGCCCGAGTCGATGGGCTCGCCGAGCTGCTCCTGATCGGCACCCGAGTCGAGCCACGGCGAGCGCGCCACCGCCGGACGCGATCGAGCGGCGATCTGCCGGCGCAGCGGCTGCGCGACCTCGGCCTCGGCCACGGCGACCGCGTCGAGCGCGGGAGGCGAGGCGACCGATGCGACTGCGACGGCCGCCGCGACCCAGCTGACCCACGGCTTGCGTGCTCGGCGTGGCCCCACCCGCCAAGTGTACGGGGACCACCGGACTCGTTGGGAGTACCCCACCGTCGGCCGCGCGCAGCGTCGAGGGCGCGATGACGCGCTTCGAGGAGCTCGGCACGAGCGGTTGCGCGTCGCCCTTCAGCCCGAACGGTTCCTCGTCACCCTGCCGTGCGCCGAGCCTCTCCGGGCTCGCCGGCGGCGACATCGGCCTCGGCCTCGGCCGACGCGTGCTCCGCGGCGACCTCCTCGACGCGGACGCGTGCAGACGCGGCGCCGGCGCGGGCCCTCTCGATCGTGCGGACGAATCGCTCGGCGTCCTCGGAGCCGACGGTGAGCACGTTCTTCCTCTCGCCTTCGAGCTGATAGGTGATCTCGACGCCCTGGCCCGACGGCGAGTTGCCCACCCACGTGCGCACCACGCCGTCGAGGCCCATCGAGACCTTGCCTTGCCGGAAGCCCGCGAGGCGCACGACCTGCACGCCCTGGATCGCGGCCATCGGGATCTTCCGCTTGGCCCAGCCGAAGTGCACGTGCACGTGGGAGGCGGTCACCATCGAGCGGAACACCGAGAACATCACGCCGAGCACACCGTTGGCGGCGGCCAGCGCGGTGAACGGCGCACCGATGGCCACGCCCGCAGCGATGGGAACGACCCCCGCGGCCGCGACGCCGAGCGCCGCCAACCCGAGCACGCCGAACGCCGCCGTGAGCGCGACCGAGACACGGAACGCCGTGCGCGACACGACCTTCTCGCGGAAGAGCACGCGCTCTGCCGGATCCATGTAGCGCCGCTCGTACTCGTCCTGGTGCTCGTCGCCCATGTCCCGATGCCGCGCGCGGCATCGACGTCCATTGTACGCGCGTGCTCGGCGACGCCTGGAAGAGCCTTCGCGGTGTCGCGAGGGGCAGCGTCGTCGAGGCTGGAGGGAGCGTGACCGATCCGGCGGCGGGCCGTCGCGTGGTGGGGCTCTCGCCGAGGGGCGCGAAGGACGTGCATGGGTCCGGCTTGACACGGGGCACACGTCCGCGACCATCCCCGCATGCCCGGATCCTGGCGGTTCACCATGAGCGCGGACGACGTGTTCGCGCATCCGAAGAAATGGCAGTCGATCAGCCGCGCGACGGCGGTGTCGATCCACTGGCGCATTCCGGTGGTGACGACACCCGACGGCACGAGCGGCGGCGCCGTGTGGTTCGACGAGCTGTCACCGTACTTCCACGGCGCGAACGCGGCGCCTCTCGAAGGTATCCGCTACTGGCGTTATCTCGGGACCCCGCCGCAGATCTCCGGCCCGCCCGCGCTCGGTCCGGCGCCGCAGGAGTCGAGCGCCGAGCAGCCCCCGGTCGAGGAGCAGAAGTTCTGGCTGAACGTCGTCGTGGTCGACGAGTTCGGCGACTTCGTGTCGAACCTCGGCGTCAGCGTCGTCGGGCCCGGCGGCGCCAAGGGTGGCGGCACCACCGACGGCAAGGGCCGCGCCGTCATCAACAACCTGAAGCCGGGCAAGTCCAAGGTCTCGATCGGCAAGCACCTGTTCTTCACCGACGAGAGCAAAGCCGGCACCTTCGTGAAGCCCGAAGAGGTCTCCCACACGATGACCGAGGCGGAGAGCCTCGGTGGGATCGCCCGGAAGTTCGGGACGACCGACGGCCGCAGCATCTACTACTACTCGGCCAACTCGGCGCTGAAGGGCAAACGGGCGGCGCTGGGCCTGGTGCAGGCCAAGGACACATTCAAGGTCCCGAAGACCTTCGTCTACGAGTTCCCCAACAAGCCCGATGGCGAGGCCCACGAGTACACGCTCAAGGTCCCTGCGATGCTCGACATCACGAAGGTCGATCCGCAGTTCGCGCCTTCGGCCGAGACGCTCGACATCCATTACGACCTGGCCTTCCTCTCGAAGCAGAAGGTGATCCTCGAGATCTCGAGCCCACACCTCGACGGCGGAGCTCCGCTCTTCAAGCAAGAGCTCAAGGCCAACGAGAAGGCCGACGGCAGCCGCGTCTTCAAGTGGGACGGCGTCGCCAATCAGGGCAAGATCAAGGACAAGCACATCAGCCCGCTCCACACGCCGTACAAGGTGAAGCTCTACGTGGACGGCAAGGCCCAGCACACGGACGAGAGGGAGTTCCAGGTCCTCTTCCACTCGATCGAGCTGCGGCGCGGGCCGTGGACTCCCGACGAGGCCGCGCCGAAGGAGAGCGACGAGAAGAGCTGGGTGCAATACCAGCTCAACGAGCTCGGCTTCTGGGGCGGCCCCGTGGGCAAGGACACCGACAAGTACCTCGAGAAAGCCATCATCCGGTACAAGGTCAACCACAAGGACTTCCACCAGCTCGACGCCAGCAACTACAACGGCAACATCGATGCAGCGCTGAAGGCAGCGCTCAAGGCCAAAGCCAACGCCAGGCCCTATCTGACGGGTGACGCGATCACCAACGCCAAGGGCGAATCCAAGATCCGCGTCGAGGCGATCACCTACGAGAAAGGCGAGTTCGGCGGGACGCTGAAGGCCTCGAAAGAGAAGGACCGCGTCAATCGGCCTCTCATCCCGATCGAGGTCGACATCTTCCTGCGCGGCAAGCCCGCCGGGAAGGACCCTGGCCCGAAGAAGCGCGCTCCGGGCGGCGTGGGCCCTGCGCAGATCGAGTGGCGCTTCACCGAGAAGTCCGAGAACCTCGATCTGCAGTTCGCCGACATCCCCGCGCACAAGGGTTATCCACGCACGTACATCGAGAAGGCGAAGAAGGTGCACGGCGGCTCCGCCGACAACGACAATTGCCCGAAGGAGCTGGGCGGCATCCGCGAGCCCGCCGCGACGAACTACAAGACGGCCTGGTTCGTAGGCGACCAGTACATCCCGTATGTCGTCAAAGACGATGCGGGCCAGAAGTGCGTCTACTCGCAGGCGTGGGTCGACAAGCCGCTGATGGGCGCCGACGGCAAGCCGGTGAAAGACAAAGCCGGCAAGCAAGTCTTCGAGCACGACCTGCGACGCGGGCGCGCCGGCGTCTACTTCCGGCCGTCCTACGTGGCGGGCGACGACTACCAGCTGTCTGCCACTCTCGTGTTCCGCAAGGACACCGCCGATCTGCCGAACAAGGCCGATCTCGAGAAGCGCCACGGCCTGGACGCCAAGAAGAAGATCACCGACTCGACGGGCCGCTTTCGCGTCGAGCGTTATGCGAAGGTCGCCTATCAGATCAACTGGCCTGCGCGCACCAACAGCAGCCAATGGCCCGAGATCGCGGTCGAGTTCGCGAAGGCCTACATCGATCTCGACATCGGCTCGATCACCAAGAAGAAGATCTCCGAGGTGATCACCGAGGCCGAGTACGAGGCCGTGATCACCGCCAACACCGCGCACAACGACCCGGCGAAGATCCGTCTCTACGACGATGCGCTGGTGGGCGTGGACCTTCCGGCGCCGGCCGCCGGGGAGGCGCTGGCGGACTATCGCGAGACGACGATCTCGCAATACGTGGACGACAACTACTGGGGTCTCATCACGACTCCGATGCAAGAGCTGTTGTCCAAGAAGATCCGAAAGACACACCCTGTCGGCTTCATCGTGGTGGACTTCCTGACGCACAAGCCGATCGACCTGACCGCGACGTACAGCGCCGCGGATTTCACGGCCTACGGAGAGCGCGCCGACCTGAAGCCCGCCGACCGGACGAAGTTCATCAAGTGGACCTCTTCCTACGGCAAAGCGGACTCGCTGATCTTCGCCGACCAGAAGGACCCGGACAAGGTCTACTACGTGGTCGCCCACGAGATGGGACACAACTTCTGGCTCCGTCACTACGAGGTTCCTGCGTCGAACGGCCCGCAGCCCGGCGATCACGACACGCGCGATCACAACTGCGCGATGACCTACTCGAAGACTCCTCCTGCCTATATGGCTCAGGGCGTGTACACGCCGCATTTCTGCGGGAAGTGCAACCTGAAGCTGCGCGGATGGGACGCGCACGCAGCCACCATGCTGGCGAGCTCGACCTGACAGGACCCCGATGACTCTTCGACTGTCGATCTTCTCGTCGCAGCTCGGCACCACCACGCTCGAGGGCTTCCCGCTCCGCGTGGAGCTGACGAGCGAGGCCGCCGACGCGATGAACCTGCCCGCGCCCGGCGACCAGACGTCCGCGCTCAGCATCGAGGTGCGCGACGCGTTCGGAACGCTGCTGCGGACCATGAGCGGCCTGACGCACCAGACGCGGATGACGACCGCGCGTCGCGATCTGCGCAACGTCCTGGGCAAGCTGCATCCTGGAGAGACGTGGACCTGGAGGCTCGACGTCTGCATCCTGCATTCACCGCTTCCGGCCGGCGACGTCGATCTGTTCGCGCGTTACGTGTACGAGCCCGGCGGTGTCGATCTGACGGCCGGCCCCCTCTCGGTGCGCGTCGAGGAGCTGGCCGTTCGCACCGTGAGCCACGTGCGCGACAACTGCGTCCTCGACGGGCTGTCCACGCTGATCGTGGGTGAGCCGCTGTTGCTGATCGCGCAGCAGAGAGCGCTGGAGTCGTCGTCGGACAGCCTGGATCCCGCCTCCCGTCCACGGCTGACGCGACCGGGGAGCGACTTCGGCCAGACCAGCACCGACGGGGGCGACGACGAGGTGTGGATCCAGCCGAAGCACGTCGTGCGGCTGTACAACACCATGCGCCCGCTCGCGTCTTGGTACTCGATCGCGCCCGACCTGCCGCCCGAGCCGGAAGACGTGTGTTGCGCGACCAACGCGTTCTTCCAGACGGCGTCGTTCGATGCCTACTACTCGCGCTGGGTCCTGCATCGCGAGGACGACGTGCTCCGTGCGAGCCGGTATCAGGTCGGCGCGCCGACCGGCGATGCGCGGCAGATGCAGATCCCGGCAGGCCGGGACTTCCTGCGCGCCGCCTACGCAGAGGAGGACGGCAGCCTCCACGCGCTCTTCCAGGGTGAAGGCGATCTGCTCGAGAGCTATCGCATCGACGGCGAGAGCAGCACCATCGATTTCTCGCATCAGCTCGAGCTGGCGCGGGCCGCGTCGGCGACCGTGGCGATCGATCCGAGGCACATCCACGCGATCGTCGGAGGGCGCGAGCTCCGCTACGACCGACTGTCGCGGAGAGGCGAGCGGCTCGATCGCCGGACGCTGTTCCGCTCGCGTATGGGGCCCTATTCGTTGCGCATCGATCCGGTGCGGCGCGCGGCAGTCGCGGTGTTCTGGGATGGCCCGTCGGGCCGCAACGTCCAGCTGGCGTACGTCAGCCTGGTGGACGGCACGGTGTCCGAGCTGACGCTGACGCTCGACGTCCGCGGGGACGTGGCCGAGCTCGCCGCGGCACGCGACCGCAACAATCGCTGGCATCTGGCCGCCGCGATCGAGACGGGCGCGCTGATGTACTGGCGTGACGAGACGGGACCACGCCTGGTGATGAACGTGGATCCGCCGTGCCACCCGTTCGTGATCGCGGAGCAGCACACGTACGTGGGATTCTCGCAGCCGGGGCTCGGGTGGGGTTTCGTGGAGATGCGGGACCTGCGTCCCGCCGAGGAGTGATCACGGGCTCCACCACGGCCGGGCCGTGACGTCGTCGGCGGGCGGGATCGGTGCTCC
>JADZFZ010000204.1 GCA_020854145.1 Deltaproteobacteria bacterium
CCGGCGCCGTCCTCGTGCGCCTCGAGATCGACCGTGCATCGCGGGCAGCGCATGCGCGCATCGTCGCACGCGCGACGACACGCGCTCCAGCGGTCCGCGTGGTGGCTGCGGTTGCCGCCGGAGCGTCGCGTGCGCCGTGCCCGCAGTGCGATTCGCCGCGGCGATCGCGCGATCGCCGTCCTCGCGAGCGTGGCGCACCCGTTGCTCGATGCGAGACCATGACCCTCGACCGGAACCTCCGTCGCTCCGCGCTCTTCTTCGTCGTCCTGATCGCGTGCGCGAGCACCGCGTGCAAGGGCGGCGGCGGCAGTGGCGGAGACGATCCCGGGGGCGACGGCGGGGCGCGATCCGATGGATCCGCGCGCACGCCCCCGACGCCGCCAGGGTCACCGCCCCCTGCGCCAGGCGCGGACGGTGGCGTCGATCCGCTCGAGGACAGCTACGTCGACGGCGACGGACGGCGTTCGTCCGGGATGCCGCAGGCGTGCGCCGAGACGTGCGCGTCCTCGATGGACGGCGAGTGCGACGACGGCGCGACGGGCTCCATGTACTCGGTCTGCGAGTTCGGCACGGACTGCATGGACTGCGGCATGCGCGACCCCGCGAGCTGCACGCCCGACTGCACCGTCATCGACTACGAGACCGACGAGGCCACCGGCGAGGAGCGCGAGGTGATGCGGCCGAAGACGTGCGGCTCGGACGGTTGCGGAGGCAGCTGCGGCGCGTGCGCCGAGGGCGAGTGCGAGGACTACGTCGGTCGCTGCTACGTATGCCGCCCGCAGTGCGACGGCCGTACGTGCGGCCCCGACGGGTGCGGCGGCGAGTGCGGCACGTGTGCGGCCGGTCAGTACTGCAATGGCTCCACGGGTGTCTGCGCGGCCGGGACCCCCATGTGCAACGACGCGTGCAGCTATGCCGGCGACGGCGACTGCGACGACGGCGGCGCGATGTGCGACTTCACGCTCTGCGAGTTCGGGTCGGACTGCACCGACTGCGGCATGCGCACCGAGGCCGACCGCCGACCCGATCCGATGGCTGCGTGCAACCCACCGCCGGACGACACCGACGCCGGCGTGCCCTGACGACCGCCATCACGAGAAGAGCGCGCGGAACACGCGCGTCAGGAAGCCCGGGCCGCCGACGCCGACGGCGGCCAGGTCCTCGTCGGTGATCGTCCCCGCGCGTCGCTCGGCGAACGCTTCGGCGAACGCGGTCAGCTCGTCGCAGTCGAACCAGGTGCCGTGGGCGTCGCACACGTCGACCACGTGCACCGTGCCGGCGACCTCGACGCGGCGCGCTTGCGCTCCACAGATCGGGCACGACACCGGCTCGCCGCGCTCGCCGAGCGACACCGCGCGTACGACGCTCACGGCGCGTCGTACCGCCTGCGTGAAGCTCGGGTCGTCGGTCTGCGTCAGCGCGCGTGCGGTGTCGGCGTCGACCCAGGTGCCGCCGCAGCGCGTGCACACGCCTGCCGTCCTGGTGGCCGAGCGCACCTCTTCCAGCGGCCGGCGGCAGCGTGGGCAGCGCGGTCGAGCCGCCGCGGCGGCGTCGTCGGCCACGACGACACGTTCCACGACACGTTCCACGACGCGCTCGACGACGCGCGGCACCGGGACCGCGGTGGTGCTGCAGAAGGGGCAGGTGACGGCGACCGAGGCCGCCGCGGCGGGCAACGGGGCGCCGCACTTGGCGCAGACGAGCGAACGTGGTGACTCCATGGGCGGATGGTGCAGCCTCGCCCTCGGCGCCGTCCACGCTCGAGCCCGAGCCGGCGAGACCGGCGATCCGTCGCGACCGAGATCGCGTCGCGTCGGTGCTCGACCGCGGCGACGTCGCGCACACCGCAGCGAGGTCGCCTCCGACGGGGATCCACGCGGTCCCGGCCGCGTAGGATGGCGGCGATGCCCAGCTTCGGATGTTTGCGGTCGCGCCCAGCGTCGTCGATCGCCGTGCTCGTGGCGCTCTCGCTCGTCGCGGCCTGTGGTGACGACGACGCGGGCAACCTGCCCGACGATGCGGGCGCGCCGCGCGACTCGTCCATGGTGCGGGACTCCGGCGACGCGCCGAGCGACGCGCGCGCCGACGACGCGAGCGCGACCGGCGACGCGGGCCCGACCGAAGACTCGGGCCCCGAGGACTTCGACGCGGGCGACGCGGGCTCGGGCAGCACCGATCCGGACACGGGTGTGGAGCCGGGCGATGCGGGCGGGCTCGATGCCGGCGACGACGACGCGGGCGCGATCGACGCGAGCACGCCGGAGCTCGACGTGGGCCCATCCGATGCGGGCTCGGCCCCCGATGCGGGCAGCGACGTCGGACCGGCGGACGCGGGTCCGCGTGACGCGGGGCCGGTGAGCATCTGCGGCCTCGGCTCCGCGCTGCAGCCGGGCTCGCCGTGGCCGACGTACAACCGGTGCCCCTCGCGCGCCGGGCACGCGGAGCGCCCCGGGCTCGCGACCGTCGGCGACACGTGGGAGTCGCCCGTCGTGATGTCCGAGAACGTCTCTCCGGCGATCGCCGCGGACGGGACGATCTACGCGTGCGGGCAACGGCTGCACGCGTTCCGCCCCGACGGGACGCAACGATGGTTCTTCGCGCCGGCGTCGCACCCGGGCTCGCCGACGATCGGCGCCGACGGGACGATCTACGTCGCCGCCGTGCGCACGCTCTTCGCGGTCAACCCCGACGGAACCGAGCGCTGGCGCTACGAGATCGCGGACACCACGAGCGAGGCGGCGCCCGCGGTCGGTGCGGACGGCAACGTCTACTTCGTCACGGACAACGCCCTGACGGCGCTCACGCCGACCGGCACGCTCGCGTGGACCGTGCCCATGGCCGCGACCAATGGCGCAGCGTCGATCGGGCCCGACGGCACGATCTACGTCTCGTCGCGTCTGACTCTCTACGCCGTCAACCCGAGCGGCGTCGGCGCGTGGGCCATCCCGCGACCCTCCGACACGTTGTTCGTCACTCCACCGATCGTGGGAGCGGACGGGACCATCCACGTCGGCACCGGCATCGGCGACACGATGGTCGTCGCGTTCCGCCCCGACGGCACCGAACGCTGGCGCGCACGGATCCCCGCTTTCCCCGCCGGGATCGCGATCGGTCCGAGCGGGCGCATCTACGCGGGCGCCGACCGCGAGATCTCCGTCGTCGCGTCCGACGGCGTCGTGCTCGCGCCACTCGCGCCGAGCGGAGGCGGCTCCTACTGGGGCATGCCCGTCGTCGGAAGCGACGAGGTCGTCTACGCGGTGGCCGGGGGCAGCTCCTACGGCACCGTCTACGCGATCGCGCCCGACGGCTCGACCGTCTGGACGCAGCGCACGGAGGTCGGCGCCGTGTACACGGGTGCGCCGGCCATCGGCGCGGACGGTACCCTCTACGTGCTCGGCAACGGAGTGCTCGCGGCGATCATGCCGTGACCGTCGGTGCCGGCGTTCCGGTGCCCGCCGCGATCCCGTCGGAGCGACGGCCACGAGCTCCACGGGTATCCTCGC
>JADZFZ010000205.1 GCA_020854145.1 Deltaproteobacteria bacterium
ACCAGCGCCTGTGCGCGTTCGCTGCCGATCGAGACGGCCTCGGCGTGGCTCTCGTTGTGCGCGACGCGGCTCGCGTCGCCCGTGAAGACCACGAACGTCACGCCCGACGCGGTGCCTCCCGTGCGCGGATCGGGGTCGATCCCCAGTCGTTGCGCCATCGCGTACGAGGCCTCGCCGATCACGCCACGCGGACCGGCGTCGCCGAAGATCCCGTACTCCATCCGCCCTTCGAAGAGCACGAGCGCGACCTGCCCGATGCGAATGCCGTGATCGCGGTAGTCGAACCCGTTGCTCTCGAGCGGCAAGACGATGAACGGCAGCGTGCTCGCATCGAGCGGACGCCCCGAGGAATCGGTGCCGCTCGTCTCGGGCAGGTAATAGGGGTCGCTCATGCACGCGCTGCCGCGGCCGCCGTCGCAATCGATGTCGAGGTCCCCCGTGAACCAGAGGACGTCGCCGAGCGTGCAGATGGGAATCGTCCCGCTGCGCCCGCTGTCGCTCGCGAACCGGCTCACGCCGGAGAGCGGCGCGCACGACCCGAGCGCAGCGAGCAGCGACTCGGGCGTGACGTCTGCCGTGGAGGGCGGAGGTGGAGCCGGCGCCGGCGTCGGCGCGGGCGCGGGCGGGTCGCACGACGGGTCGGACCCGGGCGCGGCGCGCGACCCGCAGTCGCTGCAGTCCGAGCCGAACGCGCAGACCGAGTAGAGCGCGCCCGCGCCGCCGTCGTCGCACTCTCCGTCCCCGGCCCATTCGCAGGTGTCCTCGCAGAGCTCGGCGGCGGTGTCGCCACAATCGGGGCTCGGCGCAGGCGTCGGCGCCGGGGCGGGCGTCGGCGCCGGGGCGCCGGCGCCGGGAGACGTCGGCTCGGCGGGAGCGGGCGCGGGCGGCGTGGCCGGCGGACGGCCGCTCGTGTCGGCGAACCACTCCGTCGCGCGCGTCGCTCCGGCGGTGGTCAGCTCGATGTGGAGGTGATCGTGGTGCGGGTGCGGGCCCGTGTACGGCCGGTCTTTGCGGCCCGTGTACGAGATGTTCCACTTCGTCCGGTCCCAGATGATGAACTGCACGCCGATCTCGCGCGCATGCTCGACGAGCCAGTTGGCGGGCGCGTCGCCGACGCCGTTGTCCGCGTCGCCGCGATCGAGGGGCACGAAGAGGTCGAGCGCGCGACCGGTGCCGTGCATCGAGAGTCGCGACGTGTCGGCCGTGTTCTGCCGGCATGCGTAGCCTTCGAAATGCTCGAGCCCGGGGAAGTTGGCGACCAACCATTCGCCGAGCTCGCGCGTGCCGGGCAAGAGCTCTCCCGAGCAGCCCCGCCCGCCGCGCCAGGCGCCCGCGTCCTCGTAGGCGCCCGATTGCGCCTCGCCCGCCTCGCGTGCCGACGCCGACAACGTCCACGGGCCCGACTCGCGAACCGGCAACGGAGTGCCGAGCGCGAGGTCGTCGTCGCCCTCGTCGAAGGGCACCTCGAACTTGTCGGCCGAGCACGCGGCGAGCCCGAGGCCGGCCACCACGACGAAGAGAACGGACACCACCGATCGTGCACGCGCGCTGGGCATCGAGCCTCCGGCGCGCCTACAGGGCAGCCCGTGTGCCACGCACGTGCGCCGGCGATCGCACCCGCACCTGTCGGCTCGTGCAACCCAGGGTCGGCAGCGCGGAGCGCTCCGTGCTCCGGTCCGAGGGCGACGCGCACGCGCGGTCGGTGCCCGACGGGGAAATCCCCGACGGTTCGCGCCGAGCAACGTCGAGGGGCGCGATTGCCGCCGAGCGTGCCGAGGCATTCGACGCGCTCGGCACGAAAGGTCGCTCGTCGGATCTTCACTCGTCCGCAGACCCGGCGGCGCTCTGCGTCGGCTCCGACCAGGGCCCGCGAAGGATCAGCGTGATCGCGCGCCGTCGATGGCGTTCGGAGAGGCGATCCTCGAACGCAGCTTCGAACGCCGACGCGAGCTCGGCTGCCGTGGCGAAGCGGTCGGCGGGAGCCGCGGCGACCGCGATCCGCAACGCGTACACGACGTCTTGGGGCAGATCCACGTAGAAGGTCGGATCCGGCGGTGGGTGCTCGCGCGCCGCCTTCGCGATCGCGAGGCGATCGGTGCCCACGAACGCAGGACGTCCGGTCAGCGCGCGGTAGACGACGAGCCCCAGGCTGTAGAGATCGGCGCGCGCGTCGACGCGCTCACCGAGCGCCTGCTCCGGCGCCATGTACTGCGGAGTCCCTCCGAGGATCGCCCTGCCGGCACCGACGTCGGCGACCTGCGCGACGCCGAAGTCGACGATCTTCCAGCGCGTGCCCTCGGGTCCCGCCGTCAGCATGACGTTGTGCGGCTTGAGGTCACGATGGATGATGCCTGCCGAGTGGACGGCGCGGATGCCGCGCGCGAGATCGGCGATCATCACGCGCGTCTCCTCGAGGGTGAGGCGTCCGCGGTCGCGCAACATCACCGCGAGCGAGCTGCCCTCGATGTACTCCATCGCGAGGTACGGCAGATCGTCCTGCGCCGTGCCGACGTCGAGCACCGTGGCGACGTGAGGGCTCTCGACGCGCGCGAGCGCGTGGGCCTCCTTGGCGAAGAGCTCGAGCACGACGGGATCGGAGACGCGCTCTCCGCGCACGAGCTTGAGCGCGACACGTCGGTCGCGCGCGACGTCGTGGGCCTCGTACACATCGCCCATCCCTCCGCTCGCGATCAGACGACCGACGCGGTAGTGCCCGACGTCCTGCCCGCTGAAGAGCCCGTCACCGACGCCGACGAGCGCGCGTGCGATGTCCTTGCCCGCCGATGCGAGCAGCGCCTCCTGCATGGCGGCGTGGCGTGCCGCGGCCTCGGCCTCGCGCACCAGCGTGTCTTGCCGACGATCGACCAGGTATCCCGCGGCGAACGACGCGAGATAGGTCGCCTGCAGGAGCAGGTGCTGCGCGAGCGGCTCCCACCACGGCGCGCCCTCGACGAGCACCGGGACGTTGCCGAGGTCTCCGATCGCGCCGGTCCAGATCAGCGCGAAGACGACCGCGTGGGTCACCACGACGGCCACGAGCGCGGGCACGCGCTGGCCCGGCGGCGACTCGCCCTGCGCCGCGCGAAAGGATCCGCCGACGAACAGGTGCGCCGCGACGACGACCGAGAACGCGGAGTGCAGCCCGAAGGAGTAGGCCGGTCCCGCGCTGAGCGCACCGATGAGCACCCAGGGCCAGTAGACCGACTCTCCGCGGCGGGCGGCGAGCCATCGTTGCCCGACGGCGGCCAGCGCGACCACCGCCATGCAGGCGCACGCGATCCACATCGGCGTCCGGTGACGCGCGACGAACGCGAGCAGCAGAGCGCCGAACACGCAGAGCCCGACCACTCCCGCGAGCTGCAGACGCATCTTGAGCCGGTAGGCATCGAGCCACGCGCGCGACGCAGCCTCGCGCGCGGCCACCGCACCCGCGTCGGCGGGCGGCACGAGCGACGAAGAGGAACGGCGGCTCGGATCGCTGCGCTCGCTCGGCGACGAGGGCGGCACCGAGGTGCGCCCCGTCTCGGGCCTGCGCGCGACGCCTTGCGGCAAGGCCCCCTCTCCCATCCTGGGAAGCGGGTCGGGGTGAGGGGACGCGCGCTTCGGCGACGAGCGGGAGGAAGGACCCGTGCTCGGATCGATCTCGGTGTCGGCGTCGAGCGCCGGAGGCGGCTCGGAGGCGCGCACGGCGGTGGACGCGACGACGCCCCGTTGTGCGAGGCGGAGCGCGCGCCGATACTCGGCACGCGCTTCGTCGAGGAGCGCCTCGCGGAGCGAGCCCGCGCGGATGGCCTGCTCGAGCTCGGCGGCGACGCTCGCGTAGCGACGCCGGAGACCGCGTCCCGCGAGGAACGCCGCGAGGAAGACGCCTTGCGCCGAGGCGTGCGCCGCGAGGTGATGCCAGTCGGGATGATCGCCGACGATCACGGGCGTCAGCGAACGATCGGGCCACACGCGCACCACGACGAGCACGAGCACGACGGCTTGCGACGCGGCGAGCACGACGTAGACGAGCCAGCTCGAGATCGCGCCGCCACCTTCACGCGACAACACGCCGGCGAGCAGGATGAGGAGCGCGATGACGGCCTCGAAGCCCGCGTTGGGCCCGAAGAAGGCGCCGGTGACGCCTGCACCGAGCGCGACGAGCACGAGCCCCGCGGTGCGAAGCGCGATCACGGCGGGCGTCTCGGTCAGCCGGGTGCTGAGCGCGAGCAACCCGAGCAGCGCTGCGTCACCGATCAGCGCGCCGACGGTCCAAGCGCCGGGCGCGGGCGGTCGATCGAGAAGCCACACGACGAACGCGCTCGCGAGGCAGGCGACGGCGAGCACGACGTACGCTCCACCGCGCGAGACCACGTCCTGTGAGCTCGTCGAGCGCTCGCCCCTCACCCTGACCCTCTCCGACTTCGGGGGGCCTGGTCCCGAATCACGCTCGCCGCCGCCGAGACGTCCTGCTCGTTCAGCGGTCACGGCGCGCGACGATCACTCGGCGCGCGGGTCGAGGCCGAGCCGTTGGATGGCCTTGTAGATGGACATCCGATCGATGCCCGCCGCGCGCGCGGCGGCCGACACGTTGCCGCGGTGCGCATCGAGCAGCGCCGTGATGTAGCGACGATCGAACTCGTCGACGAGGCGTTGCTTCGCGTCGCGGAACGGAACCGACAGATCGATGTCGAGCGAAGGAGCGGAAGGCGAGGCCCCCTTGGCGACGACGTTGGTCCGCGCGCTCCAGTCCCCGAGCGCAACGGCACGCGCGATCGCGTTGCGGAGCTGCCGCACGTTGCCGGGCCAGCCGTGCTTGCTCGCCCAATCGAGGAACTCGACCGGCAACGAGGTCGGCGCGGACGGACCGAGCTGCGCGAGCAGGTGTGTCGCGAGCACGGGCAGATCCTGCATCCGGTCGCGCAGCGGCGCGACGGTCAGGTGAACGACGGCGATCCGGTAGTACAGGTCCGAGCGGAACGCGCCGCGGTTGACCTCGGCCGCGAGGTCGCGGTGGGTCGCAGCGACGATGCGCACGTCGCAGTCGATGGGGCGCGTGCCTCCGATGCGGCGCACCTGGCGGCTCTCGACGACGCGCAGCAGCCGCGTCTGCAGGTCGAGCGGCAGCTCCCCGATCTCGTCGAGGAACACCGTGCCGCCCTCGGCGAGCTCGAAGACGCCGGCGCTGGCCTTGTGCGCGCCCGTGAACGCGCCGGCCTCGTGACCGAAGAGCTGGTCCTCGAAGAGCTGCCTCGGCACCGCGCCGCAGTCGAGCACCACGAACGGCCCGTCGGCGCGCGTGGAGCGCGCATGCACGGCTTCGGCGACGAGCTCCTTGCCCACGCCGGTCTCGCCCGTGACGAGCACGGTCGCGTCGGTGCCTGCGATGCGATCGATCTCCGCGAACAGCCGACGCATCGCCGTGCTCGTGCCCACGAGCGACTCGAAGCGCGACTCGGGCCAGAGCGGCAGCTCGACCGATCGCGCCTCGGGAGCGAAGCGGATCGTCGTGTCGCCGAGCGTGATCAGCGCGCCCGGCTGCACGAACCCGTCGAGCACTCGCACGCCCTGCACGAAGGTGCCGTTCGTCGAGCCGAGGTCGCGGACACGATAGCCCTGCTCCTCCAGCGCGATCTCGAAGTGCAGCGTCGAGACCTTGCGGTCGCTGAGCACCAGGTCGGTCCCCGCGCGACCGATGCGCAGCGTCGGTGCCGCGAAGGTGCGCGCGAGGCCCGCGTCGGGCCCGGCGACGATCTCGAACCGGCAAGCACGCACGTGAACCACGTCGCCGGCGCCCGGTGATTGCGCCGTCCACGTGCCCGTCGTCAGATCGTCGGCTTCGGGCATGGCCGGCCGCGAGGATACCGCGGCTGGGTAGGGCGCGGGGCCGCGCCGCCGGATCGCCCTGTTTCCCAGGGAGATCCGACGGATTGGAACTGCTCGCCTACGAAGCTAGCGATCTCGCGAGCTTACGGTGGTCGATCCTGTCCCCGGGTTGAGGCCGGGGCCGGCGGGCGCGGCCGGAGGCGCGGCGGGGGCGGGCTCGGGGGCAGCCGGAGCCGCGGGGGCCGCAGGCGCTCCGGGCTCGGCGCCCGGCGCGGCGGGGGCGGCAGGGGTTGCCGCGGCGGTCGTGCCGCCTTCGAGGTACTGGCCCGCGGCGGCCGCGCCGCCCTGGACGTAGGCGCGGACGTAGTCCGAACGGTCCATCTGGTAGAGGTAGTCGGTCAAGAGCGTGATGGCCGCTTGCGCGTTGCCGGGCACGACCGAGGCGAACGGGTTGGCGTCTTCGCCGCCGAAGGGCGTGTCCCAGAATGCGGGCATCACCGTTCCTGGATAGAGGCTGTTCGGATCCTCGATCCAGCGATGGGTCCATCCGTGGCGTAGCCGCGCCTGGACGTTGAGCAGGTTGGGAGCCCACTGGCCGGGGTCGTTACCCTCGGGCAGACGCTCGCCCATGATGTGGCACGAGTAGCACTGGAGCTGGTGGAAGAGCTGCTCGCCTTGCCTCATGCGCGCCGGCTCGAGGTGCGCGGACATCTCGGGCCCCCGCTGGTACGGGAAGTCCTGACGCTCGGTCGCGGCCAGGTAGCGGACGATCGCCGTCGCTTCCTCGGGAGACAGGTGGAACGTCGGCATCCGCACGGCGAGCCACGGTCGTACGCCACCCGAGTTGGGGAGGTTCTCGGCCGTGGCCGGGTTACCCGGTCGCTCGCGGTAGAGCCACGGGTTGCGCAGGAACTCGTAGAACCACTCGGGCTGCGTCTTGAAGCCCTGCGCCCGGAGGTTGGGCGGTGCGAGACGCGACTGGTCACCCGGGTAGAAGGCGCGGATGTCGCCGCCACGTCCTTCGAGGATGTGGCAGCCGCGGCAGTTGAGGTCCTCGACGAGCTGACGCCCCTGCAACGCGAGCGCGTAGTCCTCGTCGTTGTGCGCCACGAAGTTGGGCCGCACACGCTCTTCGCCCGTCGCGCGCAGGAAGACCATCAACGCGCGGATCTCGCGCGGCGACAGGTCGTAGTCGCCCATGCGCAGCTCCACGCGGTCGCGCCGGTAGATGCGCGGCGCGTCGAGCTTCCACACCGTGTACGTGTCCCACGTGTGCTCGTGGTGGTTGGTGATCGCGTAGCCGAAGTCGAGCGTCGAGATGTCCTTGCGCGCGAAGTTGTTGAGCTCGGGCGCGATGGGGGCGTAGCCCTCGAAGCCGGCGATGTTGTGGCAACCGAAGCAACCGTAGTTGGCGATGAGCTGGTGGCCGCGATCGACCAGCCGCGCGCGCGCGGCCGCGTCGTTGAGCGCGGCAGGAGCGCGGTCCACGGGATGCTCCGCGTCGCGCAGCGTCATCAGGTACGCCGCGATCGAGGCGCTCTCCTGCCGCGTCAGCCGCAGGTTCGGCATCTGCGTGTCGGTCCAGTAGTGCGACGGGTTCTCGATCCACGACGTCAGGAAGTCGAGGTTCGACTTCGAGCCGATGTTGGACAGGTTCGGCGCGCGATCACGCTCGCGCTCCGACCACGCGGGCGGTCGGTCGGCCTCGGTGGCGGCCGTCGTGTGACAGCCGCGGCAACCGACGCTCTCGAAGAGCTGCCGGCCCGCTTCGGCCGTCGCGCCTTCCACGTTGCCGTATCCCTCGGGCACGAGATCCTGCGAGCGCTCGATCAGGTACGCCGCGATCGCGGTGACCTCTTCGTCGCGCCTGCGCTCCCACACGCGGTGCTCGGGGCTGCCGGCCGCGTAGGGTCGGTGCGTCTCGGGGTTGAGCGGCCACGGCCAGAGGTTCGGCATCCGCGTGTGCGGTCGCCATGCGCGCGGGTAACGCAGCCACGTGAAGAGCCAGTCGGTGCTGACCTTGTCTGCGATCGCGTTGAGCTGCGGGCCCGCGTTGCGGTCACCCGGGTAGTTGTCGAGGATGTGGCAGCCCGTGCAGTTGAGGTCACGGAAAAGAGCGCGTCCCTCCGTGTACATCGGCGCGAGATCGGGCACGGCCTCGGGGTGCGTGTTGTCGCGCGGATCGACCGGTGAGAACGCCGCCGGCTCCTCACCCCGTGCACGCGCCGCCGTGGCCGCCATGGCGTGCTCGGCGCGCTGGTCGAGATAGTGCGAGACCGAGCGGAGCGGTCGGAGATCCGCGTCGCGGGCATGGCAACGTGCGCAACCCGACTGCGAGTACGGGACGGACAGCAGGAACGCTTCGCGATCGCGCTCGGGTACCTGCATACCGTCGGTGCCGCGCGGCCCGTCCGACCGAACGGGCGGCATGACGGGGTGCGTGGCGCGGTAGGTCGCCGCGTCGCGCCAGACCGGCGCCTCGTTCGAGACCCAGCCCGTCGGCACCGTGAAGCCGAGCAGCTCGCGCGTCCCGCGCTCCGGGAAACGCAGGGTGAAGCGCATGTCCTCGGGCTGCTCGCCATCGGCGTTGCGCCGCTCGATCACGATGCGGTTCTGATCGACGAACGCGCTCCAGCTGAGATCGTCGTCGCGCCCGGCTTCGTCCGGGCCTGCACCCACGCGCTCGGCGACGCGCGCGAGCACACGATTGCGACCGAGCCGTCCGTCCGGGCCCGCGCGCAGCTTCTTCTGCAGGTTCGCGGCGAGGCTCTCGGCCGACCGGTAGAGACCGCGGCTCAGCTTGATCGTCCGCGAAGCGCCCGCGACCTCGACGACGAGCTCGTCGTTGCGCGCGCCCACGACCGCCTCGATGACGGTCCCGGTCGCGAAGAGCGGCTCTTCCCAGTAGTGGTCGCCTTCGCGGTGCCAGCTGATCTCGCGATGGCCGCGATCGTCGGGCGGCATCGCGGTCGGCGGCGTAGGCGAGTGCGCGTACCACTCCTCGGTCGCGCGTCCCTGGCCCTGGTGGCACGAGGTGCAGCCGAAGCGCTCGACCGGATGCGACGCGAGGATCCACTCGCGCGCGGGGTGCGTGCGGAACTGACGCGGGACCGAAGGCGAGGTGTAGTTCGCGCTGTCGGCGCCCATGTGGCACGTGCTGCAGCGGTCGACGTCCTCGTGCTCGCGCCAGTTGGTCACCACCTGCTGGATCTGCTCGACGCTGACGATGCTCGGGATGAGCGCGCTGACGTCGAACCGCGGGTTCGCCCGCGACTCGGCCGTCTCGAGACGGCGACGCGCGTCGTCGAGATCGCGGCTCGCCGCGCTGATCTCGCGGCCCACTGCGGCCAGGCACAGGTCGAGCGGCGCCTGCGCCGGATTGGCCTCTTCCTGACATCGCCCGCCCGCCGGACGCTCGATCCCCGCCACGACCGGGCCGTCCCCCGGCCTGCAGGCGACACACGGCGCCATCTGATCGCGCAGGCGCTGGCGGTCGCGCTCCATGCGATCGAGATCGCGCTGCGCGTCGTCCATCACGAGCTGATAGCGGAGCTCCTCCTCGAGGCGCTCGCGCGTGTGCACGTTGCCCTCGCGGGCACGCTCGAGCGCGGGCCTCGCTTCGGGTGGAACGTCCTGGCCCGGCTGCGCGAGCGCGCGCTCGACGTTGCCGATTCGGAGCTCGGCGCGCGCGATCTCGTAGCGCAGGCTCGTCGTCGCAGCACTCTCGCCCGAACGCGGCGGTGGGTGCGGAGGATCGCCGAAGAGCCGATCGCCCACGGCGCGCGCGACGGCCTCGCGGGCCCTGCCCTCGGCCTCGTCGCGCTCGTACTCCGCGAGGTTGCGGTAGTAGTAGACCTCGTCCTGATCGCTCTTGGCGAACGTCTTGTCCTGCTCCCGCTCCGCGTACTCGGCGTCGAGCCGCGCGAGCTCGGCGCGCTGCGCGTCGAACTGCTTGCTCTGATTCTGCAGCCGGCCGCGGAGCGACTCGAGCGCACGCACCCGCGGCTCCTGCTTGGCGCGATAGACCTTCTGCGCCTTGCCGAGGTTGACGCGAGCGAGGTCCGCCTCGACGTCGAAGAACGCGTATTGCTCCTGTTTCCAGGGCGCCCGCGTCACCATGTCGTCGTAGACGGCCCATACGCTGACGAAGGCGAACCCGCCTCCCGCGACGAACCAGATGAGCCCGAACCTGCGGACTTCGTCCCGCTTGAGCGTCACGTTCGCCTCAGATGTTGAACCACTGAGATGCGAAGATGTACTTGATGTTGAAGCCGATCCGGAGAACGGCCTTCACCACCATGCCCACCATCGCCTGGAATAGGAATGCGGTGATCCAGTAGCGAACGACTCCCAGCTTCTGGAACGTGGGAAACCGATTCTTCCCATAAGCCCACAGTCCGGCCGGGATGGCGACCATGAACACGAGCAGCGCTCCGCCACCCACGATCATCGAAGCCGTCTCGCCACGGAAGCCGAGCGCGTACGCGAAATCGACGTTGGTCAGCGCTTCGGTCTTGTGGACGTCCCAGTACTGCCAAGGCCAGAAGAAGTACCAGCCAGGACCGCGCAGGAAGGTTCCCATGATGATGAGAACGATCCACAGGACGAGGAAACCGAAGAGGAAGGTCGTGATCGCGAAGGCCCGATCCCGGAAGCAGTAGTAGCCGTTTCCTTTCGGGTTCACGTCGATGTACGGGATGACCATGAGCCCGACGATGATGAGCGTCGGCGCCACGACGCCTGCGTACCAGGGATCGAAGTAGACCAGCATCTCCTGGAGACCCAGGAAGTACCAAGGTGCCTTCGACGGGTTGGGCGTTCTCGTCGGGTTGGCAGGCTCTTCGAGCGGCGCGTCGATGACGATGGACCAGATGGTCACTCCCGTCATGACGAAGGTGGCTACCAGCATCTCGAGCCGGACCAGGTAAGGCCACGTATGGACCTTGTCCGGCAAGGTCTCGGCCTTGGCCTTCGACTTGGCAACGACCTTGTCGACTGCCTTGGCAGGCGCGGCCGTATCCGGTGCTGCGATGTCAGCCATTGTCGCTCCCCGAGATCACAGCGGCCCCGAGATGCCGCCGTCTTTCCGGACTCGCCAGAAGTGCACGATCATGAGCACCGACGCGATGACCGGGATGAAGATGCAGTGGAGCACGTAGAAGCGGAGCAGCGTCGCGGGCCCGACCAGACGTCCGGCCGTGAGCAGCGCGCGCGCGTCATAGCGCGCATCGACACCGATCAAGTCCGCGAAGGGGCCTTCGTGGCCCACGAGCGGCGTCGCGCGTCCCATGTTCGTGCCGACGGTGACCGCCCAGATGGACAGCTGGTCCCACGGCAGCAGATAGCCGGTGAACGACAGCATCATCGTCATCACGAGCAGGTTGACGCCGATGACCCAGTTGAACTCGCGCGGTGGCTTGTAGGAACCGGTGAGAAACACCCGGAACATGTGGAGCCACACCGCGATGATCATCGCGTGCGCCGACCATCGGTGCATGTTGCGCATGATCATCCCGAAGGGGACGTCGAACTGTAGATACTTCATGTCGTGATAGGCGTACTCGGTCGTCGGCCGGTAGTAGAACATCAGGATGATCCCGGTGACGACGAGGATCAGGAACAACAGGAACGTCGTCCCGCCCATGCACCACGTGAAGCGGAGTCGCAGCGCGTGACGCCGGATCTTCGTGGGGTGTAGATGCAGGAAGACGTTGGACGAGACCTGCAGAACGCGGTTTCGGTACGTGTCCTGGTACTCGTGGCGAAAGACGCTCTTCCAGACGCTCGAGCTCTTCACCTGCGCCAGCACGCGATCCAGCGCGCCTTTCTTCGTGGCCAAGACCTTCCTCCGTCCGATGCGGCCCCGCCCTCGGGGGCGCGGGGAGATGACCCCGGGCGGGGTCCATACCGGCCCCAACGAGGGGCGCGGGGGATGATTGCGAGCGATTGCGAGACACGAGAGCCCTGAGACGGGCTCGGAGAATCAGGAGTACGGGAGGAATGCTCCCGGCTCTTCGTTTTGCCCCTTGTCGGTGCGGAACACTTGGCCCTTGTCGACGAGGATCTGTCCGTCGTCGGCGAGCGAGAGGTGGTAACGCTCGAGAGGCCGCGGCGCGGGCCCCTCGAAGTTCTGCGCGATGTGCTCCCAGCCGGCGTTCAGACCGCGGAAGCCCGAGCCGTGGCACGGGCACTTGAACTTGTCCTCGGTCCCGAGGTAGCGCGGGGTGCAGCCGAGGTGCGTGCAGATGGCCGAGACCGCCACGAAGCGGTCCGCGAAGCGCACGAGCCAGAACCGATAGTCCTTGATCCACTTCGAGGACACGCTCGCCGGCGCGTACTCGTTCGGGCGGCCGATCTTGTAGGCCGTGGGCGGCTCGAACAGCACGCGCGGGTAGAGCATGCGCACGAGCGCCGCGTTGCCGATGCCGAGCCCCGTGAACACGCCTCCCCACCCGAGAACACCCAACAGGTCGCGTCGGCCGAGCCGCCAGATGTGGTGCTCGGGATCGGTTCCGTCGTCCTTCGCTGCGGGGGGCATGGAGAGCAGACCGCCTTGGTGGTGTGCCCCGATGGGGGCGTGAACGTCGAACCGTGCGAACAGCGTGAAACGTGAGGGAAATACCCTCCGTTCGGGGGCGAATGGATATCAGAGCGTCCGAACAGCGTCAACGACGAGCACGTCGGGCCGACGGCACGTGCGCCGTGCGTACGGACGCGACCCTCGCGGGCGCGATGTAGGAGCGCCGACCGAACGCATCAAGGTGATCGCAGCCCGGAGACCGCGTCGGCGATGCGACGCAGGGCTTCGTCGATCCGCTCGGTCGCGGCGGCGTAGCTGAGCCGCACGTGATCCGGCGCCTCGAAGGGCGCGCCGGGCACCACCGCGACGCGGGCCCGATCGAGCCAGTCGTTGGCCACGTCGGTGCCCGAGGTGAGCCGCTTGCCATCGGGCGTCTGCTTGCCGAGCAGACCGCGCACGGACGGGAACGCGTAGAACGCGCCGACCGGCTTCGCACACGTGATCCCAGGGATGCGCGCCAGCCCGGCCAGCAGCCGATCGCGGCGCTCCTCGAACACCCGGCGCATCACCTCGACGGGCGTCGCGTCGCCTTCCAGCGCCGCGAGCGCTGCCATCTGGACGGCCGCGGTCGCGTGCGAGGTGCTCTGGCTCTGGAGCGTGTCGCACGCCGTCGCGAGGTTGCGGGGGGCGAGGATCCAGCCGAGGCGATACCCCGTCATCGCATACGTCTTGCTCAGGCCGTCCACGACGACGGTCCGGTCGCGCAGCTCCGGTGCGACCTCGAGGATGGATCGCTGCACGTAGCCGCCGTAGACGAGCGACGTGTAGATCTCGTCGGAGATCACCCAGAGCCCGTGGCGGAGCGCGAGGTCGGCGATGCCCCGCAGGTCCTCGTCGGAGATGCCCGCGCCCGTCGGGTTCGAAGGCGCGCACAGGATGATGGCCTTGGACCGCTCCGTGATCCGCTCGGCGACGAGCGCCGGATCCACGCGGAAAGAAGTCTCTTCGGTCGTCGGGACGAACACGGGGGTCGCGCCCGCGAAGCGCACCTGCTCGGGGTAGCTCACCCAGCAGGGCGTGGGGATGAGGACCTCCTCGCCGGGCTCGTAGAGCGCGAGCGCGAGGTTGAAGAGCGCCGCCTTCGAGCCGGAGGTGACGATGACCTCGGCGGGCTCGTGCGCGATCTTGCGGCGGCGTTCGGAGTGGCGCGCGACGCACGCGCGCACCGCGGGCAAGCCGGGCGTGGGCGTGTAACGCGAGTATCCCTCGCGGACCGCGCTGACGATCGCGTCCTGGATGTGCATCGGCGTGTCGAAGTCGGGCTCGCCCACGCTCAGGCTGATGACGTCGATGCCCTGCGCGCGCATCGCGTTGGCGCGTGCGCCGATGGCCAGCGTCGCGCTCGGCTGGATGGTCGACAGTCGCGTCGCGAAGGGACGGGGCGTGCGGGCAGCGATCTCGCTCACGGGGTCTCTCCGGCGCGTTCGCGCTCGAAGTCGGAGGCGCGCGCTTTGACGACGACGACGGTGCAGGGCGCGCTGCGAACGACCTTCTCGGTCACGCTGCCGAGGTAGAGGCGATCGAAGCCGGTGCGCCCGTGGGTGCCCATCACGATGAGCTCCGCCCCGAGCTCCTGAGCCTTTCCGACGATGGCGAGGTCGGGCTTGCCGCGCGCCACGACGTAGCGCACCGACACGTTCGGCGGCAGGCCGCCGGAGCCCAGCGTTCGCTTCATCTCGGACTCGGCCAGCTCGCGCATGCTGTCGACCTCGTCCTCGAGCTCCTTGAGCTTGTCGAGCTTCTCTCGGAGCAAGGTGCTTTCGGACATCGGCTCGAGCACGTGGAGATAGAAGAGCTCGGTGGGCTTGCTCGGGTCCGAGCGCTTGGCCTGCTGGATCGCCCAGTCGCATGCGTGCCGAGAGGGCGCGTTGAAATCGAGCGGGACGAGGATACGCACGGCCGGACGTTATCACGCGCTCTTCGCGCCGCGAGCGCGTCCGAACGTGGAGGCGACGAGCCACGGCGAGAGCGCGAGCGCGAACGCGGCGAGCGCGCAGAGCTCCGGCGCTGCGGCCGGCCGGACCCCATCGAGCGCACGCGCGACGCCGAGCCCGAGCACGGCGGGCGCGACTCCGCACGCGACGACGAGACCGAGACCCGGACGCCGCCGGGGCCAGCCGATGGCGAACGGCGCCACGCATGCGAGAAATGCGAGCAGCGCGGGCAACGCGCGACGGGCGACGAGCGCGAGACTGTCCGCGTCGGTGCCCGCGTGCGCGAGCCCGTCGAGCGTCGTACGGGCGAGCCGACGATCGGGAACGATCGAGCGCGTCGCCTGGCGCGGCGCACCGACGAGCACGTCGGGCCCGATCGGCCATCGAGCGCTGCGGAAGGACAGACGGACGCGCTGCTCGCCGCCGAGCGCGAACGAAAGGTGACCGCGCCCGAGGCGAGCCTCGTCGGGAAAGCGCAGCCCGATCAGCTCGGCACGGAGCGACGCGACGCGGGCGCCCTCGGCAGAGCGTCGGTCGCGCGCGGACGACGGTCCGGTCACGATCGTCAGCGTGCGCTCGGCGCCGCTCGTCGTCGTCGCGATCGCGCCCTCGTCGCCCAGCGGCAGGATCTGGCCGCCTTCGAGCGCGGAGACGACCGCACGTTCGGCCAGCCCGGCAGCGCGGTCGAGCACGATGCGCACCGCGATCGGCTCGAGGATCGCGGCGAGCACGAGCGCGAGGCCGGCGATGGCGACCGATCCGGGCAACGCAGAGCGCACCGCGCGCGCCGGGCCGATGCCGTGCGCCGAGAGCGCGTCGCGTGCTCCGTCGGCCGCCAGCCCGGTGACCGTGAGGGCGGCGGCGAGCCCGGACGCGACGACGACCACGGAAGGTGCGGCGAGCAGCGCGACGGCCCCGAGGGCGAGCGCGACCTCCGCGGCGGACGCACGCGCAGCCACGAGCGGCGCGAGCACGCGCGCGGCCTGCATCGCGACGGCCAGCACGATCCCCACGGCGCTGACGGCGAGCGCATTGACGAGCAGCCGTCGCGACACGAGCGCGGAGATCACCCGAGCCCCCGTGAAAGCACCGTTCGTGCGGAGGGCAGCGATCGTGCCCCTCGACCACGCGCGGGGCCAACGGCCTCTCTTCCTCGCTCACTCACCACGGCACACGCGCGCCACGCGACGCAGCGAGACGGGGGTCGCCTGTGCGGCCGCGGGCACGAAGAAGGTCGAGTCGACCTCGTCGCACGGGCTCGCGGGGTCTCCCTCGACCCAGGCGTGCACGCCTCCGCGACCCCGCACGATCGCCTCGAACGCCCCGAGGGCATCGGTGGTCACGACGTCATCGCCCACGCGAACGCGGAGCCCCGCGGTCCGCGCGCCCTCCTCGGCCTGGAGCGCGGCGATGCCGGTCACGCGGATCTCGGGATCGGGACGCGTCGCGCGGCGTGGATCGATCGCGACCACGTCGTTGCCGTCGTCGATCAGGAGGTGGTCACCCGCGGCGAGCACCTGGTGGCCGCGACGGAAGCCCCATCGCGAGAGCACCCGGCCATCGCGCAGGTCGAGGCGCCAGAGCGTCCCGTAGATCCCGCGCGCCCAGACGACGTCGGCGCGCGCGACCACGCTGCGCACCGGCTCCGGCGTGCGGAAGCTCCAGCGCATCGCGCCGCTCGCGAGGTCGTAGCAGCCGACCGCCCCGGCCTCGGCGGAGGCGAGCCCACCGAGCACGAGCGCGTCGCCGGCGAGCATGGCGACGAGCGTCGCGAAGCCCAGGTCGCGCCCGAGCAGGTGCCGCTGTCGCGTCCCGTTCGCCGCGTCGAGCACGAGCACCTCGGAGCCGGAGACGGCGATCGTCGCGACACGGCGCCCGTCGGACGAGATGCCTGCGCAGTCGCCGGGGCCCCGGCCCATCGTGGGCCCGTAGGCCGCGTCGCACTCGGCGCGCCACACCGGAGCTCCGGTCCGTGCGTCGAGCGCGACGAGCTCGTGCGTGTTGTAGGTCGACACGTAGACGCGCGCGTCGTCGGCCGCCAGGACGCCGTGGCTCCACGACATGCCGGAGTCGGGCGCGTGGTGCCAACGCTGCACGCCCGTCGCGGCGTCGCGTGCGACGAGCTCGAGGCTCGAGCGCCCGGTCGCGATCACGATCGCGCCGGCGGCGGCGACGGCGCGCACGCGACACGCGTCGAACGACGGCTGCATACACGGCATGCGCCAGCGCTCGGTGCCATCGACGTCGCCGATCGCGAGAGCGCCCGGCTCGGGCTCGGTCACGAGCCGACCTTCGAGGAGCGCGACGCGCGGCTGATCGTCGAAGCCGCTCGCGCGTGGCGGCGGCGTCGTGCGCGCCCGAACGGCGCCGCTCGCGGCGTCGAGCACGAGCGCTTCGGCACCGTCGTCCGCGAGGAGGCGAGCGCCGTCGATGTGCAGCGCGAGCGCACCCGTACGTTCGACCCTCCACACGACGGGGATCGACCCGTCGTCCGCGGGCGCAGCGCGGTCGGTCGTCGTCGCACGGGAGCGGCTCGTGTTGGGCCTGACGTGATCGTCGTGCGAGCCGCACCCAAGCCCGATCAGAAGAACGGGCGCGAGCGCCATCGAGCGTGCCATCACCCCACCGGACCGGCGCCCGACGCCGGGGTGATCTCGCCCGATCGTGCGGAGCGGAGGCCGCGCAACATGACCTCCACGAGCAGCTGCAACGCTCGATCCCAGGCGTCGCGGGTCGCGTCCGACCAGTGGGCTCCGTCGAGCTCCGCGAGGGTCGCGACGAGCGGCGGCGCGAAGTGCGCGAGATGCGCCGGCTCCACCCCGTAGGCAGCGTGCCGTCGACCGATGTGCTCGATCAGCGCCGCGAGCCGATCCGGCTTGCGAAGGCTCTCGACGGCGAGCTGCAGCGCACTCTCGAGCTTGAACCGCTGCTCGGCCATGTCGGCGGGAAACAGGTGGCGGATCTCGGGCGTGCGCGCGAACAGACGATCGTAGAAGCCCGCGATGAGCTCCTGCGCGCGAGGTGCCACACGCGCGAACGACGCCTCCACGAGCGCGATCCCGTCGTCGTCGCGAGGCGGTGCGTTCGCACGCGGATCGCGACCCGGCAACATGCGAAGCGAGCGCAGCAGCGCCTCGAGCTCTTCGAGCGCGTCGCACACCTCGCCTGCATCGGCGTAACGCTCCTCGGGCAGACGCCGCACGCAGCGGTCGACGATCTCCGCGAACGGCTCCGGCACGTCGGCACGTTTCGATCGCAGCGGCGGGGCATCGAACGACGGCAGCTTGGTCTTGAGCTCGCGGGGAGGGATCTCGGCGTGTGGCAGCGCGCCGGCCGACAGCTCGTACACGAGCAGCCCGAGCGCGTACACGTCCGACCGGGGCGACGCGTCGGCTCCGGTCCACAGCTCCGGCGGCATGTACGCAGGCGTGCCGAGGACCCAACCGGTGCGCGTGAGGCTCGCGCCGACCGGAAGCCCGTCGAGCGTCGCTGCCTGCGCCGCGGTCGCCTCCAGCGGTCGCGTGTGCTCCCCGATGACCACCGCGGCGAGGTCGAGCGTGGAGCTGCTCAGGGGATCCCATCGGCTCGAGACGATCGCCGGCTCGTCGATCGCGTCCAGGGTCGTGCGTCCGCCGACGACCTTCGCGAGACCGAAATCGAGCAGCTTCACGAGGCCGTCGTCGGCCAGGATCGCGTTGGCGGGCTTGATGTCGCGGTGCAGGACGCCTCGCCTGTGCGCGGCGGCGAGCCCGCGCGCGAGGCCGATCGCGATGGGAAGCACGTCGTGCCACGGCATCGGGTGCGGGAGCTTGTCGAGGCTGCGTCCGCGCACGAGCTCGTACGCGATGTACGGGCGCGCATCGACCTCGCCGATCCGATAGATGGCGACGATGTTGGGATGAGTGATCCGTGCGATCGCGCGCGCTTCGACGAGGAACCGGTTCCGAGTCGTCCAGTCGAGGTCGAGGTCGAGCACGACCTTGATGGCCACGGCGCGATCGAGCTGCCTCTCGTGCGCGGCGTAGACGGCGCCCATCCCGCCGCGACCGATCAACGACTCGAGCACGAAGCCGTCGAACTCCGCGGGAGGAAGCCAGAGCTCGGCCGGCTCGCCCTGTCCCCCGGACGCGCGTCTGTCCACGATGGTTCGAAGACTAGATCAGAATCGGCCCCGTGCCCTCGGGGGGCACGACGATGTAGACGTTGCGCGACGACAGGTCGGCCACGCCGTTGCCGACGACGATGATGCGCGCGCGGAAGATCTGCGCCGTCGGCGCCGGCATCCGCACGTCGTTCCAGAAGTCGATCTCGAACTCGACGAGCGTGCCCGGGATGACGCCGTAGAAGACCCGGTCGTCCTTGCTCGCGTAGCCCGTGCCGCGCACACCGTCGCGGATGCCTTCGACCGGGACGATCGCCTTGATGAACATGCGCGCGTCGAAGTCGTCGGGGTTGGGCGGCATCGTGACGTTCTCGGTGCGCGTCGAGACGTCCTGCGGCGTGCCGCCGACGAGCTCCGCGATCGCGCTGACGACGTCCATCGTGATGCGGTCGCCGTTGGCGCCGATGTCGAAGCAGAGCGGCGAGCCGTCGGCGCGCACGGCGCCCGTGTCGCGCGCGAGGTTGCACATCTGCTGATAGGCGGGGTAGCCGCTGTCGCTCGGATCGTCGTCGGTCGAGAGCGACACGACGCGGGCGCCGAGCCCGAGCAGCGCCGTGAGCGCGCCGTCGTAGAGCTGCGCCGCGGGCACGGCGGCGCCGTAGGTGCAGCTCGCGCCCTCGATCGTGTCGAGCGGCCAGCCCGCCGGAAGCGGCTCGTGGAACGGCGCATCGCTCACGTAGACGATGATCGGCAGCGCGCCGGGGCGGAAGCACGGGTAGCCGCGCCGCGCGCCGGGCTCGTCGGGGATGCTCGGGCAGACCTTGGGCGGGATGCTGCCGCTGCCCCACGAGACGCCCGCGCCCGTCGCCGTCTGGTAGAGCCCCTCGACGCCCGACTCGCAGCCGTTGGCGCCGCTGTGCCGTGGGTACGCGCGCACCGCGTCGACGATGTCGGCCGTGCCGTTGGCGCCCGACGCGGAGAACTCCTGGACGTCGCCGAACGTGCCGCCGGGTCCCATCGCACCGAGATCCTGCGTCGCCGGGACCACGTCGATGAGGTGGTAGTACGGCCGGTCGTTGCCACCCCCGTGACCGCCGACGGGGAAGTCGTCGAAGCCGCCGGCGCCGAAGTGCACGTCGGGGATGAGCGCCTGCACGCCCGGCACGATCACGGTCTCCATGCCGTTCTGCGCGTTGCCGACCTCCGAGTACATCGAGCCGGTCGTGTCCATCAGGAAGAACACGTCCGCGACCGAGATCGCCGTGCCGAACTGCAGCGTCCGCATCTCGTGATCGCCGTTGTAGGGGAGCACGACGAAGAAGTCGTCGGCCGGGATGGTGCTCGTCGGATCGAGCGGATCGGTCATCGACCCGTCGACCTCCGCGAGGTCGGTGACGCCGTCGCCGTCGCTGTCGATGTTCGTCGGATCGGTGCCGGCCATGCGCTCGCGGCCGTCGTCGAGGCCATCGTTGTCGCTGTCGCGATCGACGTAGTCGGGCAACGAGTCCATGTCGCCGTTGGCGACGCCCGTGCACGGCGCCGACGCATCGCGCCCGCGCTCGTCGGCATCGCTGACGCCGTCTCCGTCGCTGTCGGGGTCGAGCCGGTTCGCGAGCCCGTCGCCGTCGGTGTCGCCTTCGCCCTCGAGCCCGTCGGCGATGCCATCGGCATCGGAGTCGATCGAGGGATCGCATCCCGTCGGCGGCGGCGGCGTCGGTGGCGGCGTGATGCCGAGATCGGGCCCGGGCGTGCCCATGTCGGCCATCGGAGTCGGCCCCGTGTCGCGGCGACCTCCGCCCGAGCTGACCGGATCCGCGGAGCAAGCGACGGCGAGGAGCGCCGTGATCGCCAAGACGAAGTTCACCTTCCGACCAGGGTGGGCGTGGGAGGCTCGGAAGGTGAATTTCGCCTTCCGACCAGAGCGCTCTGGTTGTGGGGCGTGGGAGGCTCGGAAGGCGAATTGAGCGCGGTGCTGCTGCGACATCGAGGTCTCCTCGACCGTTCGTTATATCAGAATCGGCCCGCCGCCTTCGGGCGGGACGATGATGTAGACGTTGCGGCTCGAGAGATCCGCGACCCCGTTGCCGACCACGATGATCTTCGCGCGGAAGATCTGCGCGGTGGCCGCGGGCGGTCGAACGTCGTTCCAGAAGTCGACCGTGAACTCCACGAGTGTACCCGGGATGACGCCGTAGAAGGTCGTCATGTCCTTGCTCGTGTAGCCGGTGCCCCGGATGCCGTCGCGAATCCCCTCGACGGGAACGATCGACTTGATGAACTGCCGCGCGTCGAACCCATCGGGGTTCGGGGGCATCGTGACGTTCTCGGTCCGCGTCGAGACGTCTTGCGGCGTGCCCCCGACGAGCTCGGCGATCGCGTTGACGACGTCCATCGTGATCCGGTCGCCGTTGGCACCGATGTCGAAGCAGAGCGGCGAGCCGTCGGCGCGCACGCTGCCCGTGTCGCGCGCGAGGTTGCACATCTGCTGGTACGCCGGGTAACCGCTGTCGGTCGGATCGTCGTCCGTCGAGAGCGAGACCAC
>JADZFZ010000206.1 GCA_020854145.1 Deltaproteobacteria bacterium
CAGGAGCCTCTCGCGCGTCGGTCACCTGCACGCGGCGCCCTACATGGACGGTGAGCCCGACCACCCGCGGATCCTCGACCTGATCGCGGCCCGCTGACCGCAGCCAGGATCGCCTCTCGTCGACAGGGACCGTAGCCGGCCTGCCGAGCGGCGTTCGCGCTCCGTACGTGCCTTGGCGCCGATGCTCGGCGGCCATCGAGCTCGCCGTCGAGCAGGTCGACTTCCTTCGTGCGCGCTGAGGATCCACCGCGGCCGAAAGAGCCGGTGCTCGACGCGGCCCACGTGCCTTCGCTCGCGCGGGGTCACGGACCGTACGGGCCCTGGAAGACGTCCGGCGGCGGCTTGCGGTATGTGCCGAAGATCCGGTCCCACACCGTGAGGCAGTCACCGAAGTTGGCGTTGCGGATCGCGGGATCGGTCGAGTGATGCCGCGTGTGCGCCTCCGGCCCGTGGATGACCGCGCCGAGCGCGCCCGCGGTCCAGCCGCTGTTCATGTGCTGGGGCATCGTGATCATCAGGAACTGCGTGAACAGGAACGACAGCTCCCATCGCTCGAAGCCGAGGGCGGCCAGGGCCGCGCACGGAACCGCGAACACGAGCACTGCCTCGATCGGGTGAACGACCATGCCGGTCCACAGATCGATCTCGGTGGGCGTGTGGTGCCATCGATGGACCAGCCGCCACAGGACACCGCGCTCGCCGTTCGCGTGCTCGATCCGGTGGCGTGCGTACGACCACGCGTCGAGCAGGACGAACGCGACGAGCACGCGCACGCGAGGAGGCCAAGCGATCACGACGTCGGCAGCCGATCGCAGCGTCACGCTCGACCGGAGCAGCCAGGCTCCGAGCCAGTGCGCGAGCACCACCGTCGCGAGCCCGCAGAGCATCCAGCAGAGGAGCGCCTGTCCGAGGAACGCGGCACGATGCCGCGCCGAGTAACCTCGGGACACACGCTCCAGCTGAGCGCGCAGATACGCGGCCGCTCCGTCGTCGTCGTCCGCCAGCCACCGGGGCCCCAGCATCTCGAGCGCGAAGAGCAGCGCGCTCGCGAGCGTGACGACCCCCAGCCACGCCGCGGTCCCGAGCCACGCGTCTCGCTGGACGAGTCCGTGCACGACGACCAGGCCCGCCAGCCCTGCGAGGTACCAGACGGGCAGAGCGACGTGGCGCAGCGCGCGAGCCATGGGTGCACACCCCCGGTAGCCTCGCCGACGGTCTTTCGCGAGCCGGCGGATCGACCGAACGTCGGCGCTCATCGTACCCGTTCTCGTCGTCTCGTGAGCTCGATGTGGATCGAAGCGCCGCTGCCACAGGCGGCGAACGCGGACGTCGTCGAGATGCAAGGCTGGCAACGCGAGATGCTCTTCCCCGAGACGGGTTCGTCGGCGTGCAGGTCCACGTCACCGATGCACGCACCGCCCGCGCATCCGCGGCTCGTCGCGACCTGATCGCGACGGCCCGCGAGCTGCTCGGCTCGCGATTCGCGGTGCGCGGAGCCCAACGAGCCGTCGCGGAGCGGCCCACCATCGATCTCCTCACGGGGCTCGTCCCGATTCCGGCTCGAGCGCGACCGACTCGTCTATCGATGAGTTGACCCTGGTCAACCGCGTCAGGCGCCGATAGTGTCGTGGGATGGGTGGGGAACTGCGTGTCGTTTGGTCGATTGCGTTCCTCTACCTGTTGACCGCGTGCGGGGACGACGACGGACCGGGCAATACGCCCGACGCCCGGCCTCCCGTCGATTCGGGAGGCTCGCCCGACGCCTCGGACGGTGCGACGCCGCGCGATGCGGGGCGCGATGCCATCGCCGATGCGGGGCCCGAGCCGGGCGACGCGGGTGGGCCGCCACCGCTCGACGTCGTGTGGGAGCCCTGCTTCGGCGGCGGACGAGACGCCGAGTGTGCCGACATCGCAGTGCCTCTCGATTGGGACGATCCGTCGTCGGCGACGTTGACGTTGTTCGTCAAGCGATTCGTCGTTCCCGATTCCACGGGACAGATCTGGCTCCTCCACGGAGGCCCCGGGCTGAACGCACGTGGGTTCGAGAACGCGCTCGATCTCATCATGGCCGTGGCGCCCGGGCTCGACGTGTACCTGGTCGACCATCGCGGTGGCGGCGCGTCCACCCCGCTGTCTTGCCCGCAGCTCGAGGACGTCACCGACCTGAGCGCACTGACGGAAGCGGACTTCGCGGGATGTGTGGAGCATCTGCTGGAGACGCAGCCCGATCTCCTCCGAGCGACGACTCCCACGGCGGCAGGCCACGACCTCGCGGCTCTGATTGCCACCGTGCGCGAGCCCGGAGATCGCGTCGTCGTCTACGGGAGCTCGTACGGGACGTATTGGGCTCACCGCTACCTGCAGCTCTACCCGGACCAGCCGGACGCCGTGGTGCTCGACGGTGCCTGTGATCCCGCGACTTGCGGCGATTGGCTGCTCTACGAGCAGGAGCACGACCGACTGGGTCGCGCGGAGCTCGCTGCGTGTGCGGCCGACACGGACTGTGCAGCCCATCTGACGCCCACACCGGAGGCGTTCGTCAGCGCGCTCCGCGACGGGGCCACGTTCGTCTGCCCGGAGGCCTTCCCGGCGGTCCCGTCACCCGTTCGATTGGCGGGATTGCTCATGGAGAGAACGATTGGACGCCGATACCTCGGCCCCTTCTTCTATCGTTACGCGCGGTGCACCGAGGCCGACCGCACGGCCATCGTCAACCTCCAGCGGTCAGCCTTCCCACTCTCGACGATGACGTTCGGCCCGGGCTGGGCGGTCTCCTTCGCACAGGTGTCGTTCGCCATGCACCCACCCGCGACCGTCGAGGACGCGCTCGCCTTCGAGGCCACGGCATCGTTCTCGAAAGGAAACGGATTGTGGATGGCACGCGCGGGCACCGTGTGGCCGCTTCCCGAGCCCGATCCCCTCAATGCCACCTACGCGGATACCGACGTCCCCATCCTGATCCTCAACGGCGAGGACGACCCACAGACCACGGCCGAGCAAGCGCGCGCGTTCGCGCAGGGGCTCGAGAGATCGAATCACTACTACGTGGAGCTGCCGCACACGCTCCACGGCGCTGTCCGCTCCTCGGAGACGGCCGCGTCGCTCCGTGGCGAAGAGCCCCCTTGCGGCGCGCAGGTCATGGCCTCCTTCCTGGCCTCGCCCGAGACAGCCCCCGACACCTCGTGCATGGCCGACATCGTGGCACCCCGCATCGCCGGCACACCCGAGGAGAACATGGCGATTCTGGGTGTGCCCGACGCCTGGGATTGAGGCTCGGCGCTTGGGGCGACGCCGGGCCGCGAGCCACATCGCGGACCGGTGAGCAGCCCGCCGTCCATCGAGGTGGAGACGAGCGCGCTACTTCTTCTTGTGGTGCAGAAGCGGGATGGTCGCTTCGGTGGACGGATGGTCGAGCTCGAACACGGGATCGTCGTCGACCGAGTCGGGGTTGAGCTTCGGTCCTGACCCGGCGCGAGCGGGCGCGAAGTCGGTGTACGAGACGCGCGCGGGCATCCCGAGCCGCTCGCGCGCGGCCACCACGCTGCGCCCGAGCGGGTGCGCGTCGGTGGCCTCGGGCACCGAGCGCAGGATGTTGGCGAGCGCGCGCGCCATCTCGCGGCAGCTCCGATAACGCTCCTCGGGCTTGGCGGCCAGCGCCTTGTGGACCGCCGCGAGCATCACGGGCGGGATGTCGCTGCGATAGTTCGCCAGCGGCGGGATGGCTGCGTCGCGCACGCGGCGGAAGACTTCGACGTCGGTGGCGCCGTCGAAGAGCTTGTGCCCCACGAGCCCTTCCCACAGGCACACCCCGACCGAGAACAGATCGGTGCGCTCGTTGGCCGGGCCGCCGTGCGTGAGCTCCGGCGCGAGGTAGGCGATCTTGCCTTTGAGCACGTCGGGCTGGGTCATTCGCGCTCGGTCCATCGCGCGGGCGAGACCGAAGTCGGTGAGCTTGACGATGCCGTTGGCGCCGACGAGCACGTTGTGCGGCGTGACGTCACGGTGGAACACGGGCGCGGGGTTGCCCGAGAGGTCGAGACGCTCGTGGGCAGCGCCCAGCGCGCGCAGCACCTCGATGCCGATCGCGGTGATGTACGGCCAGGGCGTCCGCATCTGGCTCTCGGTGAACGATCGGACGTAGCGGCCGAGGTCGAGCCCCTCCACCCACTCCATGACCAGGTAGTGGCCGCCGTGCTCGTCGAGCCCGAAGTCGTGGATCTGCACGATGTTCGGATGGGAGAGCTCGGCACCGACACGCGCCTCTTCGACGAACATCGCGATGAACGACGGGTCGCCCTCGAGATGCGGAAGGATTCGCTTGACCGCGACGGGTCGCACGAAGCCCGCTGCACCCAGGGTGATCGCGCGCCACACCTCGGCCATCCCGCCTTCACCGGCGAGCTCGAGAAGCCGGTACCGGTTCGCGATGACCTGCCCGGGACTGCTGTCCTGCATCACGATGACGCCAGCATAGTACAGGCTCGTTGGCCACTGTGGTTGCACGGGGGTCTCGCGCGATGCCCGTGCTCGCGGTGCCGCTCCGGATCGACGGCCCGGAGGAGCGCTTCGGTCGATGCGACGGTTCGAGAGCGCGTGTATCCTTCCGGTCGATGCATCGCGTGACGGCTCTCGGCGGTGCCCTCTCGCTCGGGCTGCTGTTCCTGGCGGCCACCGCGTCGGCGCAACAGCCGCAACCCCAACCGACCGACGACACCGCTCAGCGTGCCGCCGCGCGCGCTCTGTTCGAAGAGGGCGTCGCGTTCGCCGAGCAACGTCAGTTCGAGAACGCCGTGGACCGGTTCCGTCGGTCGCGAGAGCTGCGTCGCGTGCCCGTCGTGACGTACAACCTCGCCGTCGCGCTCGCCGAGCTCCGCCAGCTGGTCGAGGCGTCCGAGCTGCTGCGTGGCGTCATCCGCGACGAGACGACGCCACCCGAGCTGCGGCAGTCCGCGCAGGTGCAGCTCTCTCAGATCCTTCCGCGCGTCGGCCGGCTGACGATCCGGCTGTCGGGCGACCGCAGCGGCGTGCTGGTCGTGCTCGACGATCGTCCCATCGCGCCGGCGCTCATCGGCGTCGCGGCCCCGATCGATCCCGGGCAACATCGCGTCGTCGCGCGCCGCGCAGGTCGCGACGTGGCGAGCCAGGTGGTCGACGTCACCGAAGGGCGCGATGCCGCCGTGACGCTCGAGGTCGAGCCCGCGCTGCCGCAGGTGCGCGACATCGGCGGCGTGGAGCTGGAGACCGAGGCGTCCGGGCCGTCGCGCCAGCGCCCACGTCGTCGGCGCGAGCCCGAGCGGGGTGGCGGCGGCGGCGTGCTCGGGCAGTGGTGGTTCTGGGGGATCGTCGGCGTGGTCGCCGCGGGAGCGACGACCGGGATCATCGTCGCGGCATCGTCCGGAGGGACCGAGGAGCCGGTGCGCGGGACGTTCATGCCGGGCTCGCTCGACATCCGATGAAGCGCATGGCGCCGCGGCTCTTGGCCGGTCTCGTCCTCGCAGCGGCCTTCGCGGCGTCGGCGGGTTGCAGCGAAGACCCGCTGACGCAGCTCGTCGTCTCCGTCGACACGGATCTGCCGAGCGACGCGTTCGACACGATTCGCGTCGAGGTCGTCTCGCCGAGCGGAACGCGGAGCAGCGCCACGTTCCCGATCGACGGCTCGTTGCGGCGGTTGCCGGCGACCCTCTCGTTGGTCCACGCGGGCGGCGCGCTCGACCCGGTCTCGCTCGTCGTCGCGGCGACGCGCGGGCCCGATCTCGTGGTCGTGCGTGCGGTGCGAACCGGCTTCGTGGCGAATCAGACGCGCACGATCCACGTACGCCTGCTCGGCTTGTGTGCCGGCGTCACGTGCGACCCGATGGTCTCCACGTGCAACGACGACGGCGTGTGCGACGGGATCGACGTGCCCGCCGCGTCGCTGCCCCCGTGGAGCGGCCGCGTGCCGCCGCCGCTGATGCCGGAGCCCATCCCCGTGCGCGACGCAGGGCCCGATCCCATGGACGCGGACGCCGAGCCCGATCCCGATCTGGGCCCGCGCGACATGGGACCGGACGACGACGTGCTCGACCTCGGGCCCATCGACGCGGGCCCGGTGTGCGAGCCGCGTCACGCGCCACCCCGCCCGTCGGTCGGCGCTTCTCCCGAGGGGTTCCAGCGCTTCTTCGCCGTCGAGCGCCTCGAGCTCGGCCTCTCGTCCACGACCGCGTGGCGCGAGATCGGGCTCGACCTCGACGACCGCTGCACGACGGCGGAGTCCGAGCCCGAGGAGCTCGAGTGCGCGACACGCATCCGCTCCGGCCACCCCGACGGCGAAGCGGGCGTCGACAACCAGTTCGGCGCTTCGCTGTTGCCGGCGATCGCCGACTACGACGAAGACCTGCTGCTCGACTACAACCAGTCCTTCCGTCGCGGCCTCTACGGTCTCGTCTTCTCGGTGTCCGGATGGAACCGCGAGATGGACGACGACGCCGTGCAGGTGGCCGTGCTCGAAGCGACCTCCGGCGTCGGCCCGACGGGCGGCTTCCCCGAGTTCCTCGGCGACGACGTCTGGACGATCAGCCAGGACTCGCTGGTCGGCCGCGACATCGAGAGGCCGCTCTGCAGCGGCTCCGGTTGGGTCACGGGAGGCGTCGTGGTCGGTCAGCTCCCGTCGCGCTGCGGCTTCCGGATCACGAGCGAGAACGAGCACACGGTGCAGGTCGTGCTGAGCCGCGCGACGGTCGTCATCGACATCGACGAGGGCTCGGCCACGTTCGGGCAGGGCTCGGTCGCGGGACGGTGGCGGACGGCCGACTTCATCAACTCGTTCGAGTACATCGGCGAAGGCTTCTGCGCGGATGCGGCCGGGCCGGTGATCTCGGCCGCGCTCAACTCGGCCGCGGACGTGCTCTCCGAAGGAGCCGCCGATCCGATGCTGGCGTGCGACGCGATCAGCTTCGGCGCCAGCTTCGCCGTCGGTCCTGCGGCCATCGCCGCCACCATCGGACCCTCGTTCACGCCGCGCGACTGGTGCCCCTGACCATGGGGCGCGGTCCGTCGCCGCGCCGCTCGCGTCCGTCTGTGTCGCTCGTCGTCGCGCTCGCGTCGGCGCTCGTCGGGTGCAGCGAGGATTCGCTCACGCAGCTCGTCGTGGTCGTAGACTCCGATCTGCCGGGCGACGCGATCGACGAGCTCACGATCGACGTGCGCGCGCCCACCGGCACGCACTACACGGCGTCGCTGCCGGTGGACGCCACGCGTCCGCTGCCGGCCTCCGTCTCGCTCGTCCATCGTGGAGGTCCGCTCGGCCCGCTCGAGATCGTGGTCGACGCGCGGCGCGCTTCGGCGACGGTGGTCACGCGGCTCGTGCGCACGTCGTTCGTTCGCGGCGAGACCCGCGCGTGGACGGTTCGGCTGCTCGGCGCCTGCGCCGGTCGAGCGTGCGACGCGGGCTCGACGTGCGGCGAGCGTGGATGCACCAGCCCCGACGTGGAGCCGGCTTCGCTCGATCGGTGGACCGGTCGGCTGCCGCCGCCTCTCTCGCCGGAGCCCGTCGCGCTCGACGCCGAGGTGGACGGCGCCCCGATCGATGCCTCCACGCGCGAGGACGTCCGGGATCTCGGCGCGCTCGGGGATGCGGGCGACCTCGGCCCCGCCGACGCGGGCCACGACGCGGGGGATGCGGCACCCGCGTGCGTGCCACGACATCCGCCCGAGCGCCCGGCGTCGAGCGATCCTTCGGGCTCGCAGCGCTTCTTCGCGATCGAGCGCTTCGACATCGGGACGGGCACCGGCGACGCTTGGCGCGCGATCGGGCTCGACCTCGACGATCGGTGCACGACGTCCGAGAGCGAGCCCGACGCACTCGAGTGCCGCACGCGCGTCGGCGCAGGTCACCCCGACGGCGACGAAGGCATCGACAACCAGTTCGGCGCGGCGATCATCCCCGCGATCACGGCGTTCGATCCGCTGCTGTTCGAGGACTTCAACACGAGCTTCCTTCGCGGCACCTATGGCCTCGTGCTCTCGGTGTCGGGCTGGAACCTGAGCTCGAACGACGACGCCGTGGTCGTGGCGTTGCTGGAGGCGACGAGCGGGTACGGGCCGGCCGGTCCCCCCGAGCACATCGGCGCCGACCGATGGGTCATCGGCACGGACTCGCTGATCGGCGGCGATCTCGAGCGTCCGCTCTGCTCGGGCTCGGGCTACGTGGCGGACGGCGTGGTCGTCGCGCAGCTGCCGTCGCGCTGCGGTTTCCGCATCGTGAGCGCGGACGGCAACCTCGTGGACGTGCGTCTCTCGCGGCCCACCGTGATGGCGACGATCGAGGGGCGTGCGCCCGGTTTCGGCGATGGCCTCCTCGTCGGCCGGTGGCGCGTGAGCGACTTCGTGGACGTCTTCCGCTACGTCAGCGACGTCTACTGCCCCGACATGCTCGGGCCGACGCTCGAGATGGCGCTCCGGACGGCATCGGACGTCCGCGCCGAAGGCGACGCGGATCCGTCGGCCGAGTGCGACGCGGTCTCGTTCGGCGCGCGGTTCCGCGCCGGTCCCGCGTTCGTCGAGCCGACCGTCGGTCCGAGCTTCACCGAGACCGACTACTGCCCCGGGATGTGACCCGTGCCGCGCGACGTTACGAGGCGGCGCCCATCTTGATGGCGCCTTCGACCTCGCAGACGGGGACGCAGTCTTCGCAGCTCGTGCAAGCCTCGGGCTCGATGAGGACGGCGAGGCCACCATCCATCACGAGGCACGCGGGATCACACTCGTCCGCGCACGCGGCGCACCCGGTGCAAAGGTCGGCATCGACGAGGGGAACGGTCTTGGTAGCTGGAGAGGGGGCTATGTCCATTTGCGCCTAACATGGGCCCTCGCGTGCGTCGCCGTGATTGCGCGACGACAATCGCGCGATCGCGTCTGCGCTTGCGCACGGCTCCCCGATCGGCGGTCCTCCCTGGCCCCGACCGCGTCGCGTCTCGTGTGACGGGTTCCGTCGCGACGACTGCGCCGCGTCTCGTGTGACGGACCGCTGACGTGCTCGGCGCGACGCGGGTGGTAACGAAGGACGCGCATGCGTCGGATCGGGTCCATCGTCTTCTGGACCTTCCTGGTGGGCAGCTGTCCTCCGCTGTTCCTGCTCGGCCTCTGTGTGTGGCTGGTCACGCGGCCGTTCGATCCGCTCGGGCGCGTGCAGCACCTCTACTCGTGCGCGTGGGCGCAGCTGTACTTCTGGGTCAACCCGTTCTGGCAGCTGCGCATCGAGGGACGAGAGAAGCTCCCGTGGAAGGGAGCGGCCGTGCTCGTCTCGAGCCACGAGTCCCTCGGCGACATCCTGGCGCTCTTCGGGCTCTATCGGCCGTACAAGTGGGTCTCGAAGGCAAGCGTGTTCCGGGTTCCGTTCGTGGGCTGGAACATGCGGCTCAACGGCTACGTGCCCCTCGTGCGCGGCGACAAGCAGAGCATCCTCCGGATGATGGACGCCTGCCGCCGTTGGCTCGATCGCCAGGTGCCCGTGATGATCTTCCCCGAGGGCACGCGCTCGGAGGACGGCACCAAGGTGGGCCCCTTCAAGGACGGTGCGTTCCGGCTGGCGATCGACGCGGGTTGCCCCGTGTACCCGATCGTCGTGCACGGCACGTCGCGCTCGTTGCCGAAGCACGGCTTCGTCATCCGCGAGAACGCGCGTTGTGTCGTGCGCGTGCTCGACCCGGTCGACCCGAAGCCGTTCGGCGACGACGTCTCGGCGCTTCGCGA
>JADZFZ010000207.1 GCA_020854145.1 Deltaproteobacteria bacterium
GCGCGCTCGACGAACCAGTACGTGGCGACCACGGCGATGACGATCGAGCAGCCCTGGACCACGGCGCGCCGGTACCACGTCTTCTTCGCGGCCCACGCGAGCGGCCCGAGCACCAGCGCGACGACGACCAGCTGCGCGAGCTCGATGCCGACGTTGAACGAGAGCAATGCGATCACGCGGTCTCCCGTAGGGAGCACCAGCTCCTTCAGGACCGACGAGAAGCCGAACCCGTGGATGAGGCCGAAGGCCATCGCGACCCACGGCAGGCCCTTGCGCGCCTCCGGCTTCCACAGGTTCCACACCGCGACCGCGACGATGCTCAACGCGATCACGCTCTCGACGAGCTGCGACGGCAGCACGACGACGTCGAGCGCGGCGGCGATCAGCGTGACGGAGTGGCCCAGCGTGAACCCGGTGACCACGACGGCGACGTCGCGGAGCCCGCGCTTGAAGCCTTCGCGTGCCGCGACCTGGCCCGCGACGAGCAGCAGCGACAGCAGGAAGAGCACGTGGTCGTAGCCGGTGACCAGGTGGATGGCGCCCTCGAGCACGAACCGTCCGACCGTCGTCGCGATCGAAGGGTGCTCGCCGAGCGACATCTCTTGCCGGCCGATCCGCAGGATGTTGGCGGACTCGGCGCCGTTCGACGTGAGCTTGACGATGGCCTCGTGCTGAGGATCCGAATCGAAGACTGCGCCGTCGACCAAGCGCACTTGGGTCGCGCCGCTCGGGCAGGTGTACGTCAGCGTGATCGACGCGAATCGCCGCTCGTCCCGCGTGACGAAGCGAAGTGGCTCGGCCTCGGCGCGGCAATCGCCCTCGTTGGAGGTCACGCGCATCGCGCGCGTGAGCCATCGGCTCACCTCGGTCGTGCGCCGGCGAATCGCACCCTCGTTCGGGCGCTCCATGTCGAGCTCCCAGGCGACGTCGATCGGGTCGAGATCGACGACGATGCGCGCGCCGTCGCCGGTCCGCTCCACCATCAGGTACTTCGTGCTGCCCATGTGAGCGCGTGCGCTGGCGGGCACGAGCGCCATCGCGAGCAACGCAGCTCCCCACGCCCAGCGCATCCACGACTCGGCTGCCTTCACCCCGACCCTCACCGCAGTTCCCTGCCTTCTATGCCGAAGAGCTTTGTCGCGCACGCAGCGCCTACGGACGCTGGCGGTTCTCGGATGCGTCAACCTTCGCGCTTGCGCCGGATCACACGCTCGCGATACCAATCCACTGCCATTGCTTCGGTAATACATGGGGGAATTTCGTAATACGCGCAGAACCGGTGCCGAGGCCATCGCGTAGGTCGGTCGCGGGCGGGGTCCCGAGCCCCACCCGTGTGCTCCCTTCGGTCATTCAACTTGGGAGGAAACGAATGCATAGGAGGAGGATGAGATGGCCCTTGCTGCTGTCCGCCGTAGCCGCGGTGCTCGCCGTCGGCTGCGGTGACGACGACGGCGGGGGCACCGACACCGGCCCGCCGCCGCCGCCACCAGATGGCGGCCGAGACATGGGCGACATGGGCGAAGAGCCCGACATGGGGGAGCCCGACATGGACGTGCCGCCGCCCGACATGGGGCCCGACGCGGCCGACATGATGGTGCCGCCGCCGGACATGGACGTGCCGCCGCCTCCGGACGAGCCGCCGGAGACCGTCACGATGGTCGCGGACAGCGGGTTCAGCTCGCCGCTCGACGCCGTGATGAGCCCGGACGGAGCCACGATCTACTTCATCGGGTTCGACGAGAACCTGCTGCCCTCGATCTTCTCGGTGGCGTCGGGCGGAGGTGCCGTACGGATCCTCCACTCGGGCGCACCGCTCGAGGCGCCCACGGGTCTCGTGCTCGACTGCACCGGCGACACGCTCTACGTCGCCGACCAGGGCGCCGAGATCATGGGCAGCGACGGTGCGGTCTTCTCCGTACCGGTCGCGGGCGGCGGTCCGACCTCGCTCGGTGTGACCGGGATGGGCGGGCCGAACGCCATCGCCTTCGACACGGCGTGCACCACGCTCTACCTGTCCGGCCGCGACGCGACCGGTGCGGGAGGCGTGTTCACCGTCGCGATCGCGGGAGGCGCGGCCACGGCCGTGCACGCGGGCGCGCCTCTCGTGGCGCCCACGGGCCTCCACGTCGACGACGACGGAACCGTGTGGCTGCTCGACCACCTGGCCAACGGGATGGCGGGGCAGGGCGTCCTCTACTCGATCGAAGCGGGCGGCACGCCCGAGGAGATCACCAGCGGCCTCCGTCTCGGCTCTCCGGGCGGCGTCTCGCTCACCGCGGGCGGCGGCTTCGCCGTCATCGCGAATCGCGGCGCCATGGGCGGACAGCTCAGCGTCATCGACCTGGCGGCACCTGCCGCACCGACCATCGTCACCTCGACGATGCTGGATCCCGCCGGCCTCCGGGTCGCGCGGTCGGCTGGGACCTTTGCGATCGCCGACTCCGAGGGCGACGCCATCTTCCGTGCGGAATGAGGAGAGGACGACCATGAGCATCATGAGAAAGGCAATTGCGACCGGTGCTTTGGCGGTCGCTCTCGGCTCGGCGGGAGTAGCGTCCGCATCGAGCCACCGCGAAGC
>JADZFZ010000208.1 GCA_020854145.1 Deltaproteobacteria bacterium
CGTCGGTGTCGATCATCAGGATGTGCCGGTCGCCGTCGCCGTCGGGGCCGCCTTCGATCGGCGGGTCGTCGGGGATCGGGTAGGGGCCCGGGTCGCTCTCGTCCGCGTACTCGAAGCTCACCTCGACGCGTGGTTGATCGCCCGAGACGAGCACGTACGGGATGCCGATCGGCGCGCCCTCCCAGACGGTCCCGAAGTCGGGGTGCATGCCCGTGTCGCGACCGATGCTGTCGACGTAGGCGTCCGATTGCGGGTGCACGGGGTAGCCGGAGATGTCCGTGTTCCACGGGTTGTCCGCGGGGAAGACCGCGCACGAGCCGAGCATCGGCGGCGGCGCGGGTGGCCCGACCGGCGGCGGCGGCGGCGGAGGCCCGACCGGCGGTGTGGGCGGCGGCGGGGTCGCCCCGTCCGGGCTGGACGTACCGCCCGAGTCGTCGTCACCACACGCCGCGATCGCGATCGCGAGCACGAGCATCCAACGGGATCGATCGCCGCACATCGGTTACCTCGCCGAAGCGATCTACGCACCGACGCGGTCGTCTGGCAAACACCGCGAAGCGTCGATCTCGTGCGCGACCCGGCTCGCGCGGGCGCTCGACGATCGCTCGGCGCGCGGACGCGGTAGCTTCCGCGGGATGTCCACCACACCGAGCCGCCTCGACGAGCCGCGCATGCACGCGTGGCTCGTCCTCGACGCCGTGCGAACGCGCGCGTTCTTCGAGTCGATCCAGCGCGTCGTCCGTCCGGGCGACACCGTCGTGGACATCGGCTCGGGCAGCGGCTTGCTCGCGCTCTTCGCGGCCAAGGCCGGCGCGAAGAAGGTCTACGCCATCGAGCGCAGCCCGTCCGCGAACCTCGCCATCGCACACGCGGTGGCCAACGGCGTGGCGGACGTCATCGAGGTGGTGCGCGAGGAGGCCGCCGACGCCTTCGACCCCGCGCACCCGAAGTTCCTCGCAGGAGCCCGCGACGCGCGCGTGATCGTCGGCGAGATCCTGGGCCACTTCGCCCCCGACGAGGACATGCACCGCGTCTTCACGGCCGCCAAGCGCGTCGCTCGACCCGATGCCGTCACGGTTCCGCAGAGCTACGCGCTGACGCTCGCGCTCGCGGCGCACGAACGCACGCGCGCCGACGCCGCGGCGCTCGACGACGTGCACGGCATCTCGCTCGTCGCGTTGCGACGCCTGCTCACCTCGCGTCCGCTCGTCGACACGGTCCGTTCGTCGGAGCTGCTCGGAGACGAGGCGCGCACCGACACCTTCGCCGTGGCCGGGCCGATGCCGCGCACGTATCGCGCCACGTTCACCGCGTCGCGCGCCGGCGCCGCCAACGCCGTGGTCGCCGGCTTCGACTGCATGCTCGACGACCGGACGCGGCTGAGCACTGCCGTCGACTCGGCCCCGACGACCTGGGAGCAGACGGTCTTCCCGCTCGACCCACCGCTCGACGTCGTGCCCGGCACCGCCGTGACCCTGACGCTCGAGCCGCGTCTCGTGACCGAGCGCGCGACCTACCGTTGGCGCGCCGAGACCGCGACCGAGGTGCGCACCGGCGACGCGATGTCGGGCATGCTCTCCGAGGGGAACGCGGACTGGCTCGCCGAGCTCGGCCTGCAGCTGAAAGCCCCGACGACCACGACGTGGACGAGCTCGCTCGACGTGCTGTCGTCGATGCTCGCAGGCGGCCCGACCGACGACGTCGCGACCCTCGCGGCGCGTGCGCTCGCCGCCCACCCGCAGCGCTTCGCCGACGTCGACGACGCGCGCCAGGAGGTCCTCCGCCTCCTGCGTCTTCTCGAGATCTTCTAGGCGTCCCGCTCACCGGACTCGGGAAGGTGCGCTTGATCTCGGTCTAGCGCGGGAGCGAGAGCTTCGCGGCCATCTTCAGGACGGTCGTCGACTTGCGCACGGTGGCGGGCGCGGCGAGCAGCTTCTCCAGCACCGGCCCGGCGAAGGGCGAGTCCGAGTAGCCCCCGGCGCGCAGCCAGTAGAGCTGGCGCCCGCGGAGCTCGAACCGATCGGGCGCCTTCGCGGCTGCGTCCTGGAGTCGCCCCCATGCGTCCGGTGCAGGTGGCGCCGCGAGGAAGACGGCGAACAGCGTGGCTCCGGCGTCGCCGGTCGCGAGCGCCGCCAGCTCCGATGCGACGACCGCCATCTCCGCGTCGCCGCGCACGAACGTCGTCACCTCGAAGCCGAGCTCCGCCAGAAGCTCTGCTTCGATCCGCCTCGTGACCGCACCTTCGTCGCGGCTCCGCGCCTCGAAGAGCAGGTTGCCGCTGGCGATCAACGTCTCGACCCGCGTGCCGCCGGCGCGCTCGCACGCCGCCTTCAACGCTTCCTTCGACGCTTGCCGGCCGCCGACGTTGATGGCGCGCAAGAACGCTGCGTACCTCGGCAATCGAGCCTCCGTTCGTCGCCCGACGTTACCTCGGAGCCTCTATAGTCGTCGCGATGCAGCGAGCCCGATGGATCCCGGTGGTGCTCTTCCTGGTCGTCCCGGCGTGCGGCGACGACGACGACGGCGACGCAACCGACGCAGGCCCGCGCTCGGACGGCTCCATCGTGCTCGACTCCGGCGGACGCGACCTCGGCGCCGACGCGAGCGGCCCCGACATGGCCACCGAAGACGCGTCCTCCGCGGACTCGGGTGCGTCGGACGGCGCGCCTGCCGACGCCGGCGCGGACGGTGCGCCCGCCGATGCCGGCGACGCCGACGGCGGGACGCGCCCCGACGGCGGAGCGCCCATGGACGATTGCACGCTCGACGCGGATTGCCCGAGCGGCATCTGCTGGCCGTCGCCCGACGGAGCGCGCCGATGCACGATGCGCATCGACCCGCCGCTCGACGGCTGCGAGGGCGGGTTCGAGCCCTGCTGCCTGCGCGACGCCGATTGCGTGGACGGCCCCGGCGGTCGCTGCGCCGCGTTCACCTTCGGTTATTGCGGCGGCGCCGCCCCGCCACCCGGCAATACCTGTCGCTACGACGGCTGCGCGACCGACGCCGATTGCGGGGGCGGCATCTGCCTCCCGCCCGGCGCAATCGGCAATCTCAACGCCGCCTGCGTCGCCGC
>JADZFZ010000209.1 GCA_020854145.1 Deltaproteobacteria bacterium
GCCCAGCCGCACGACCACGCCCATCCGCACGACCACGCCCATCCGCACGACCACGCCCATCCGCACGACCACGCCCATCCGCACGACCACGCCCACCCGCACGACCACGCCCATCCGCACGACCACGCCCATCCGCACGACCACGCCCATCCGCACGACCACGCCCACCCGCACGACCACGCCCACCCGCACGACCACGCCCATCCGCACGACCACGCCCATCCGCACGACCACGCCGACGCGTCCGATCGTCATCACGCGCACGGGCCGGTCCTGCCGCCCTTCGCCCGTGGAGAGGGCGTGGGGCGCATCGTGTTCCTCGATGCCTTCTCGGGCGTCGCGGGCGACATGTTGCTGGCGTCGCTGCTCGATCTCGGCGTCCCGCCGGAGCCCATCGTCGAGGCGCTCGGAGCGCTGCCGGTCACGGGATACCGCTTCGGCGTGCAGCCCATGACGCGCTCGGGGATCCGCGCGCTCAAAGTGCACGTCGAGCTCGAGAGCGAGCAGCCGTCGCGCACGTGGCGAGGCATCCGGACGATGCTCGCAGAGGCGAGCCTTCGTGATGCAGTCCGCGACCGCGCGATGCGCGCGTTCTCGCGGCTGGCCGACGCCGAAGCACGGGTTCACGGCGCGAGCCCGGACGACGTGCACTTCCACGAGGTGGGCGCGGTCGACGCGATCGTGGACATCGTCGCGACCTCGGCTGCGCTCGACTGGATCGGCGCGGAGCTCGTCGCGAGCCCGCTGCCCATGGGACGCGGCTTCGTACGCGCCGCGCACGGCGTCCTGCCGCTGCCGCCGCCCGCCGTCGTCGAGTGCCTTCGGGACGTGCCGACCTACGACGCCGGGATCGACGCCGAGCTGGTCACACCGACCGGGGCGGCGCTCGTCGCAGCGCTCGCGACTCGCTTCACGCGCTGGCCACGGATGCGACCGGTACGCACCGGCTGGGGCGCGGGCACGCGCGAGCTCGCCGACCGACCCAACTTGCTGCGCGCGATCCTGGGTGAGCCCGTCGCACACGAGGCGCGCGAGGTGGGAGGCGACGCGTCGGCGGGCACCCACCTCGTCATCGAAGCGAACATCGACGACATGACGCCCGAGATCGCCGCGTGGGCAGTCGACCAGGTGCTCGCCGCCGGCGCGCTCGACGCCTGGACGACGCCCGCGGGCATGAAGAAGGGCCGACCTGCGCTCGTGATCGGCGCCCTCGCGACCCCCGACCGCGAGGACGCGGTCACCACCGCGCTCCTGCGCGAGACGAGCAGCCTCGGCGTCCGCATCACCTCGGCGCGCCGCCGCGAACGTCCCCGCCGGCGCGTCCGCGCCGACACCCCGTGGGGCTCCGTCCACGTGAAGATCGCCGACGGCGACGGCCTCCCGCCCAACATCGCTCCCGAGCACGACGACTGCGCACGCCTCGCGCGCGAGCACGGCGTCCCCCTCAAGTCCGTCTACGCCGCCGCCCTCTCCTCCGCCCTGGGGACAGGATCGACCTAGTCAACCCCGCGGAATCGCGACGCTTCCAGACGAGCAGTTCCAATCCGTCCGACACGCCCGTTCTCGGGCGCACCCCAACGTTCCCGGTCGTCGGTCGTGGAGCGCGCAGGCGCGCTTCCTTCCGACACGCCCGTCGTCGGGCGCATCGCACGTTCCCGGTCGTCGGTCGTGGCGCAGACGCCCGGTTCAGTTCAACGAGTACGGCAGCGTGAGGTCGAACGTCGAGATCTCGGCGAGGAACGTGGAGCCGTCGTCGCGCTTCATCTCGTAGGTGCCGCGCATCTCGCCGCGTGGCGTGGTGAGCATGCAGCCGCTCGTGTATTGGAAACGCTCGCCGGTCCGAAGGACTGGCTGAGCCCCGACGACGCCATCGCCTCGGACCTCTTGGACGGAGCCGTTCGCGTCCGTGATGATCCAGTGACGCCGGAGCAGCTGCGCCGTCTGTCCACCGAGGTTCGTGATCGTCACGGAGTACGCGAAGACGTACCGATGGTCGCGCGGCCGCGAGTGCTCGGGCACGTACTCGGCGCTCACTTCAACGCGGATCCCATCTGTGATGGCGCTCGACACGTGGCGATTCTGTCGCGCCCTGCCCACACGCGGCAAGGAGGGAGTGCGCGCCCGCCGCCCGCGTGACTTCGGTGGCGCCCGCTGCTACTCCCCGCCTTCGCGGACGCTTCGCCCCCGAGGCGCGCGCCGCCGGAGGATTCGATGCTTGCGGAGACGAGAGAGCTGCTGACGGGGCTCGTACCCCGTGTCCAGGCGCTCGGGAGGCATCTTTGACGTCGAGCGACTCGCGCGACGGATCGAAGAGCTGAACGCCCGGTCGACCGCGGACGGCTTCTGGAACGATCAGGCCGCCGCGCAGAAGGTCCTGCGCGAGCGCGCCGACGCGGAGCAGACGTTGACCACGTTCCGCGGGATCGAGCGCGAGGTCAACGACGCCATCGAGATGCTCGAGCTTGCGGCCGCAGAGAAGGACGAAGGCGTTCTCGCAGAGCTCGCCGCGCAGGCGCCGAACCTCGAAGCCAGGGTCAGAGCGGTGGAGCTCGCGCGCATGCTGTCGGGCGAGCTCGACCGATCCGACTGCATCGTCACGATCCATCCCGGGCTCGGCGGAACGGACGCGCAAGACTGGGCGGACATCCTGCTCCGCATGTACCGCCGATGGTGCGAGCGTCACGGGTTCGGCGCCGAGATGGTCGACTATCAGGTCGCAGACGATGCCGGCATCAAGGGCGCGTCGTTCATCGTCCACGGGCCCTACGCCTATGGGTACCTGCGCGCAGAGGGCGGTGTGCACCGCCTCATCCGCATCAGCCCCTTCGACGCGAATGCTCGCCGCCAGACGGCTTTCGCCGCCGTCTTCGTGGTGCCCGACCTCGACGACTCGATCGAGATCGAGATCCGCGACGAAGACCTGCAGACCGACACCTTCCGTGCGGGCGGCAAGGGCGGCCAGCACGTGAACAAGACCGAGTCCGCCGTGCGCATCACGCACGTCCCGACCGGCATCGTCGTGGCCTGTCAGCAAGAACGCTCGCAGCACAAGAACCGCGCGACCGCGATGAAGATGCTGCGCGGCCGGCTCTACGAGAAGGCCCGCCGCGAGCGCGAGGAGCAGTTCGAGCAGAGCTACAACTCCGGTAAGCTCGACGCGGCGTTCTCGTCCCAGATACGCACGTACACGATGGCGCCCTACCGGCTCGTCAAGGACGAGCGTACGGGTTTCAAGGTCGGCAACGTCGATGCGGTGCTCGACGGCGACCTCGACGGGTTCATCGAGTCGTTTCTCCTGGCCCGCGCATCGGGGCCGAAACGTGCCGCGGACAAACCGTCTTGAGCACTGTGGAAATCAGGTGGGTGGCCCATTGTGGGACACGCAACAAACCGCTGGAATGCTTGGGTTCCCGCGCTCGTTGGCGCACGAGCGAGATGTGGATGGCCTGTGGACAACGATGACGTGACCCCCTCGGGGCTCGAGCCCTCGGCAGCGCCTCTCGAGGACCCTGGCGAGGCCCTCGTGGAGGTCCGACGTCAGAAGGCCGAGGCGCTGCGAGCGAGAGGTCAGAACCCGTTTGCCAACGATCAGGGTCGGCCCACCGCGCTCGGCGACATCCGACGCGAGTGCACCGGCCCCGCCGGGCCCCTGTCGAACGACGAGCTCACCGCGCTCCCCGAGCCGCGCGATCGGCGCGTCGCGGGCCGGGTCGTCGCCATGCGCCGGATGGGGAAGGCGAGCTTCGTCCGTCTTCGCGACCGCACGGGAGAGCTGCAGCTCTTCTGTCGCAAGGACGCGCTCGGCGACGAGGGATACGCGGTCCTCGACACGCTCGATCTGGGCGACTTCGTCGTCAGCGACGGCCGGCCGATGTTGACGAAGACCGGCGAGCTCTCGATCGAGGCGCGGTCCATTCGGCTGCTCACGAAGGCGTTCCGCCCACCGCCCGAGAAATGGCATGGGCTCAGCGACGTCGAGACACGGTACCGCCAGCGCTACGTCGACCTCATCGCGAACCCGGAGGTCGCCGAAGTCTTCCGCGCGCGCGCCGCGATCCTCCGCATCGTGCGCGGCTTCTTCGATGCCCGAGGCTTCGTCGAGGTCGAGACGCCGATGCTCCACACGCTCATCGGCGGTGCCGCGGCCCGCCCTTTCACGACGCACCACAACGCGCTCGACCTCTCGCTCTACCTGCGCATCGCCCCCGAGCTCTATCTCAAGCGTTGCGTGGTCGGCGGCCTCGAGCGCGTCTACGACCTCGGCCGCTGTTATCGCAACGAGGGCATCAGCACGCGGCACAACCCCGAGTTCACGATGCTCGAGTACTACGAGGCCTATGCCACGTACGACACGTTGATGACGCAGACCGAGGAGATGCTCCGGTTCGTCGATGCGGAGCTCGCGCGTGCCATGCCCGACGCCCATGCGCGATGGCGCGAAGCACGCTCCTTCGCGCTGCCCGACGACCCGTGGCCGCGCCTGCCGATGCGAGAAGCCGTCGCCGCCGCGCTCGAGCGGATGGACCGCGACCCCGATCGGAAAGCGCGCGTCGACCACAAGAACCTCGAGAAGGCCCTCGCCAAGTGCGACACCGAAGGCGAGCGCGTCTTCGCTCGCTACGAGTACCTCGTCGAGCCTTTCCTCGCCGAAGACTTCCGCACGCCCGACGGTAGCCGCTCCGTCCCCGTGTTCGTGGTCGATCACCCGGTCGAGACCTCGCCTCTCGCTCGGAAGAAGGACGCCGACCCGACGCTCGTCGATCGCTTCGAGCTCTTCGTGCACGGGCGCGAGCTGTGTAACGCGTTCAGCGAGCTCAACGATCCCGACGATCAAGCCGCGCGATTCCGGGATCAGGTCGCTCGCCGCGTGCGGGGCGACGAGGAGACGATGGACTTCGACGCAGACTACGTTCGCGCCCTCGAGCACGGCCTGCCGCCCACGGCCGGGTTCGGCATGGGCATCGATCGCCTCGTGATGATCCTCTGCGCGCAGGCGTCGATCCGAGACGTGATCCTCTTCCCGCTCCTGAGACCCGAGACGTGAGCGATTCGCCCGAAGCCGACGACGGCACGCGTTCCCCCGCGCCGCCGCCGGAGGCCCCCGCGGTCCCGGCGACGCCGGCTCCGGCCGCGATCGACGCCCAGCCTCCGGGGCCGCCGTGGCACGCGCGTTGGGAGATCCGCTGGCTCCTCTTCGCCGCGATCACGCTCGGTCTCGCCGTCGTCTGCCTCGTGCTCGTCGAGACCGACGAGATCCTGCAGCTCGACTACGGCTGGGCTCGCCCCGCCGCGTGGGGCGCATTCGTCGCGGGCGTGCTGCAGGTCTTCGTCGCGACCCTGGTCGGCCTCGGCACCCGCCAGCGACGCGTGGTGTGGATCGTCTTCGACGTCGTGCTGCTCGTCTCCACGATCGTGATCTCGGTCTTCGTCGAGATCCCGGGCGCCGACAAGGCCGCGACGATGCGCGAGGTCCTCTCCGCGGCCGCACGCATCGGTCTGACGTTCTTCCTCGGCGTCCGCGTCGTCGCACGCGTCGCCCCGCCGTTGCTCGACGTCGCCGAGCAGATCGGCTTCCGCTCGCTCGTCGCGGTGCGCCATCTCCGCGCGAAGAAGAGCGGCTTCCTCACCGCCATCGCCTTCCTCTCGATCCTCGGCGTCGCGCTCTCCTCGTGCGCGCTCACCACGACGATCGGCGTCATGAGCGGCTTCGGCGACGACCTCAAGCAGAAGATCCTCGGCAACCACGCGCACGTGGTCGTCGACCGCAACGAGGGCACGTTCGAGGCGTGGCAACCGGTGCTGGCTCGCGTGCGCGGAGCACCGGGCGTCTCGGCAGCGACCCCGTACGTCGCGAGCGAGGTCATGCTCTCGTCCGCGACCAACCTGTCGGGCGTGATGCTGCGCGGCATCGATCCCGCGAGCATCGGCGCGGTCACCGACCTCTCGCGCAACATGCGCGCGGGCCGCCTCCGTTATCTCACCGAGCCCGAGCGTCTGCTCGATCTGCCGCCCGACGAGGCGCGCGGGATCCTCCAGCCCCTCTCGCCGCCTCGTCCGCGACGTCGCACCGAAGAACGTTCCAACGAGCGCCGCAACTCCGTCTTCGACACCGACTTCTCGCGCGACCGACCCATTCCCGCGCCCGATGCGCCACGAGCCCCGGCACCGGCTTGGGCGACCGACTCCGGCGTGTTCGCCGACGGCGGCTCGTCCGCGGCCTCCTCGGTCGCTCCCTCGGGCTCGACCGAGACGGACTCGACGGGCAACGCCAACGCGACCGCCGACGAGGCCGCACGTCGCGCGGCCGAAGCCGTCACCGCCCTGCTCGATCAGTCCCCCATCGCACGCATCCGCCGCGATGCGGCAGCCTCCGCCATCAACCCCGATCGCGTTGCCCCGGACGACGACGCCGACGGTGCCGCCGATGCCGGTGACGACGAGCCCGCGCGCGACGCGTCGTCCGCGGCGCATGCCCGCGACGAAGGCGACGAGGAAGACGACGACTCGCTGTTCCCCGATCCGCTGCCGCCGACGGCGGACGAGATCGTCGCGCGCGACGAGATCGACGTGTTGCCCGGCATCGTCATCGGCGCGGAGCTCGCGCGAAACCTCCGGCTCTTCGTCGGCGACGAGGTCAACGTCGTGTCGCCGCACGGTGCGCTCGGACCCGCCGGGCCCATGCCCAAGAGCCGCCCGTTCCGCGTCGCGGGCATCTTCTACAGCGGCATGTACGAGTACGACGCGAAGTACGCGTACGTCCTGTTGCCCGTCGCCCAGAGCTTCGTGAACGTCGGCACGCGCATCCACGGCATCGAGATCCGCGTGACCGAGCCCGAGAACGCGCCCGTGGTGGCGGCCGCCGTTCGACGTGCGCTCGGGCGCAACGACCTGCGCGTGCGCGACTGGCAGGAGCTCAACCGCAATCTCTTCAGCGCCTTGCGGCTCGAACGTCTCGCGATGTTCATCGTGCTCGGCATCGCCATCCTCGTCGCGAGCTTCTGCATCGTCTGCACGCTGCTGCTGATGGTGCTCGAGAAGGGTCGCGAGATCGCGATCCTCAAGACCATGGGCGCAGGCGACGAGGAGATCCGCCGCGTCTTCATGATCGAGGGCGTGATCATCGGGATGGCCGGCGCCGCGCTCGGGCTCGCGCTCGGCTACACGATGAGCTTCTCGGCCAAGCACCTGGGCATCAAGCTCGACCCCGAGGTCTACTACATCGATCGGTTACCCGTGCACATCGAGCTCTCCGACTACGCGTTCGTCGCTCTCGCCGCGCTCGCGGTCTGCTTCCTCTCGACCCTCTACCCCGCGCACGCAGCGAGCAAGCTTCGCCCCGTCGACGCGTTGCGCTACGAATAGCCCTCCGTGTCCGAAGCCGAAGCCCAGCCCACGCCCGCGCGCCCGTCCGATGCGCCTGCCGCATCCGAAGACGCCGCATCACCGCCGCGCACGCCGGCGCGTCCCGCCGCGCACGTCGAGACCCGCCCGGTGCTCGTGGCCGCCGAGGGCGTGCACAAGAGCTTCCGACACGAAGGCAACGATCTCCACGTCCTCAAAGGGATCGATCTCCAGATCGCCGCGGGCGAGATCCTCTGCATCGTCGGCGCATCGGGCGCCGGCAAGAGCACGTTGCTCCACGTGCTCGGCACGCTCGACATCCCGAGCCGCGGCCGCGTCGTGGTCGGCGGAACCGATCTGTCGCGAATGTCCGGACGCCAGCTCGCCGCGTTCCGCAACAAGACGATCGGCTTCGTCTTCCAGTTCCACCATCTGCTGCCCGAGTTCACTGCCCTCGAGAACGTGATGATGCCTGGGCTCATCCAGGGTCTCGCGCGCGGGCAGATTGCTCCCCGTGCGCACAAGATCCTCGAGCAGGTCGGCCTCTCGCACCGTCTCACGCACCGGCCCGGCGAGCTCTCGGGCGGCGAGCAGCAGCGCGTCGCGCTCGCCCGCGCGCTCGTGCTCGAGCCCAAGCTCCTGCTCGCCGACGAGCCGACCGGCAACCTCGACTCCGGCACGAGCAAGGCGATCCACGATCTGTTCTTCGAGCTCAACGGCCGCCTCGGCACGACGATCGTCATCGTCACGCACTCGCCGAGCCTGGCCGAGAAGATGCCCCGCGTCGTCAGCATGAAGGACGGCCGCGTCGACGAGGACATCCGCCGCTAGCGCGCCGCCGCTTCGGCACGGCACGAAGTCTCGGCGGCAGGCCGACGGGCGCCCGCGGCGTCTCGGCGCGATTGGCCGTACGATTCGCGCATGCTGGCGCGTCGTCTGATCCGTCTGGCCCGAGCCCATTGGAATCATGCCTCCGTCTCGGCACGAAGACGCGTGGCCGGCGGGGGCCTGCTCGCGTTCGCCGTCGCCGCGGCGCTCGCCCTCGCGACGCCGCTCGACGAGTGCTCGATCGGCGGCGGCACGCGCATCGCCAGCTTCAACATCGAGCACTTCCCGAAGAACGACCGTCAGGTCGCCGGTGCGTTCGCCGCCATCGCGGAGCTCCAGGCGCCCGTCGTCGGCGTCCAGGAGATCACCGACCCTGCGCGCTTCGCACGCGAGGCACGCGCACGGCTCGGCGACTCGTGGCGCTTCGTCGCCGCGCGCAACGGCAACGACCACAAGGTCGGCGTCCTCTTCGACTCCGCGCGCATGACGTTGCTCTCTGCGCGCGAGCACACCGGCACCATCGTCGTCAAAGGAGCCAAGCCGGTTCTCGAAGCGCGTCTCGTCGCACGCGAGGAGCAGCAGGCTGCCGAGGACGACCCGTCGCGCGTCGTCCGCCTCTTCGTCGTCCACCTCAAGTCGGGTGCCGACAACCACGGCGTCCGCGCGCGCCAGCTCCGCGCGCTCACGATCATCCTCGCCGCGTCACGCGACTCCGGCGAGCGCATCGTGGTCGTCGGCGACTTCAACGCCACCCAGGACGAAGACCGCCGCGCCATCTCCGAGCTCGCCGAGCGCACCGAGCTCGTCTGGGCCAGCGAAGGCCTCGGCTGCACCTGCTACTGGGCGCGCCGCGACGGATGCCTCGCTTCCGCCCTCGATCACGTCCTCACCTCGGTCCCCGCCGACGTCGAAGCCCGCGGCCCCTGCGAGACCGAAGGTTGCGACCCCCAAGGCCGCTGCCCCGTCTTCCACTCCGAAGTCTCCGACCACTGCCCCCTCACCGCCGACGTCCTGGGGACAGGATCGAGGTGATCAACCTCGCGAGATCGTTGGCGTCTCAGGCGAGCAGTTCCAATCCTCCGGATCGCCGTGTTTTCTGCGGAGATCCTGCTCACACCAGCGCCGCCGTGGCCTGACGTACCTCAACGCGCGAGGTCGCAGATCCGCAACCACATCGCACCGTCCTCGGCATCCAGAACGAGGTCGAGCTCGGTCGCATCGCGCGGGATGTCGCCCCCGACTCCCGACAGACGCAAGTCTCCTCCGCTCGCCGACGCGTGCGCGTTGCACACGTTGCACCGCCCTGGCTCCACGAACCCGTACGCGATGGTCCCGTCCGCGATGCCGCGCGATCGAATCAGGATCGACCAATCGCCTGGCTGCGCGCGCCTCACGCGCACGAGACGCGCGGCGCGACTCTCGTCGCCCCAGACGCACGAGTTGCCCTCCGTGCTCGGCACGACGAGCTGCTCGCAGGTACCGCGCGCGACGTCGATCACTTGCTCGATCGGCGGACAACCGGGACCTGCATCGAGCGCCTCGATCGTCGGGCCCGGCCTCGGAGGCGCCTCGGAGCTCGGGTCTGCCTGGGTCGCGGCGTGCACGCTCGCATCGCTCCACGGCGCGGCGTCGTCGGACGCGATCTCACCGTCGCGTCCGAAGGACAGGTAGCAGCCCGGAAGCAGGTCGAGCATCGACGCCGCGAGCACGGCGGGGACGAGACGCGGTTTCATGCGTCCATCGTCCGCGCTCCCCGCCGTGCCGCCAGTTAAGCCGGATTAACCGGCGCGTCGGATGCCGGCCCGGGAGCCGCGGGCGGAGC
>JADZFZ010000210.1 GCA_020854145.1 Deltaproteobacteria bacterium
GCGTAGAGGCCGTACACGATGATCGGCCCGAACCAGAGACCCGGCAGGATCGGGTGCGACGTCGCGAAGACACGCTCGACGAAACCGTTCTTGAATACGCGGAGCGCGCGCTTGCCGCGATTCTGGGGGCTCGGCGAGCCGAATCGCCCGTCCCAGCCCTCGATCGCCGTGCGGCACTCGTCCGTGAGCTCCAGCAGCGCCATGGTCAGCGGCGGTTACCACAACCGGGGCCGGAATGCCCGCAATCGCTCAGCCCTTCGAGCGCGTCGGTGATCGTGGTCACGCCTTCTTCGGCGGGAGATCCAGACGGATGTGCAGCTCTCTGAGCTGCTTCTCGGTCACCGGAGAAGGTGCGTTCATCAGCAGATCCTCGGCGTTCTGCGTCATCGGGAACGCGATCACCTCGCGGATGTTCGGCTCGTCGGCCAACAGCATCACGATGCGGTCGACGCCGGGCGCCAGCCCACCGTGCGGCGGCGCGCCGTAACGGAACGCGGCGAGCATCCCGCCGAAACGCGCCTCCACCTCGTCCGCCGGGTAGCCGGCCCGGGCGAACGCCTCGAGCATGATGTCGGGACGGTGATTGCGGATCGCCCCGCTCGAGAGCTCCACGCCGTTGCACACGATGTCGTACTGGAACGCGCGAATCGAAAGCGGATCGTCGCCGCGCAACGCGTCGAGCCCGCCCTGCGGCATCGAGAACGGGTTGTGGCTGAAGACGATCTGACCGGTCTCCTCGTCGCGCTCGTAGAACGGGAAGTCGACGATCCAGCAGAACCGATACGCGTTCTCTTCCAACAGCCCGAGCGCACGGCCCACGTGCATCCGCAGCTCGCTCGTCGGACGCGCGATGCGCTTCGGGTCCGCGCACGCGAAGAAGATGGCGTCCCCGTTCTTCGTGCCGGTCGCGCGCTCGATCGCTTCGCGCAGCCCGTCCGTAGCGATCTTCGCGAGCGTGCCCTTGGGCGTCTCGCCCAACGACAGGTACGCGAGCCCGGAGAGACCGAGCGCCTTGGCGCGCTCGACGCTGTCGTCGAAGAAGCGCCGCGGCAACGCGGCCGCGCCCGGGGCGGGGATGGCCCGTACGACGGCCCCCGTCGCGATGGCCTGCTCGAACACGGCGAAGCCCGAGCCCACGAAGAGCGACGTCACGTCGACCATGCGAATGGGATTGCGCAGGTCGGGCTTGTCGTTGCCGTACGCGACCATCGACTCGTCGTAACGGAGGCGCGGGAACGGCGGCTCGGTCACGGTCCAAGACGACAACGCGCGGAAGGTGCCCGCCAGCACGGGCTCGATCGCTGCGAACACGTCGTCTTGCTCGACGAAGCTCATCTCGACGTCGAGCTGGTAGAACTCCCCGGGCGACCGGTCCGCGCGCGCGTCCTCGTCGCGAAAGCACGGCGCGATCTGGAAGTAGCGATCGAAGCCCGCGACCATGTAGAGCTGCTTGAACTGCTGGGGCGCTTGGGGCAGCGCGTAGAACTTCCCCGGGTGCACGCGGCTCGGCACGAGGTAGTCGCGTGCGCCCTCCGGTGAGCTCGACGTGAGGATGGGCGTCTGCAGCTCCTGGAAGCCCTGCGCCGTCATGCGCGTGCGCAGCTCCGAGATCACCCTCGAGCGCAGCACGATGTTCGCGTGGATCTTCTCACGCCGCAGATCGAGGAAGCGGTAACGGAGGCGGGTCTCCTCGGGCGTCTCGTGACCTCCGGCGATGGTGAAGGGGAGCACCTCGGCCGCGGACAACAACTCGACGGACTCCGCCACGAGCTCGACGCCGCCGGTCGGCATCGAGGCGTTCACGTTCTCGGCGGCACGCGCGACCACCTTGCCGGCGATCGACACGACGCTCTCCACGCGCAACGGCTCGAGCACCGCGAAAGCGTCGCGACCCGGCGTCACGACACATTGCGTGATGCCGTAGTGATCGCGCAGGTCGACGAAGAGCAGACCGCCGAGGTGGCGCTTGCGGTGAATCCAACCCGCGAGTCGGACCCCCTCACCGGCATGCTCCGGGCGAAGCGCCGCGCACGTATGCGTTCGGTATCTCGTCATGGCGCGCGAAGACTCTCACGAGATCAGGCGCGAGGCTCTGGAAGAGCATCCGTTGGCCCCGAGCTCCGTCGAGGGGTCGGGCGGGGTGTCGAACGAGCGGGAATGACCTCCGAGAGACGCCGGTTGCTGCACACGGAGCGCGCAAACCCGCGTCTTTGGCGCGCGTCCGGAGGAAGGTCCATGGCATCGCTCGATCCGACGCCTCAGCCCGGTGGGTCGCACGTCCCGTCGCTGGGCGCATCGCGTCCGAACACCCGACGCCGCGCGGCGCTCGGCGTCCTCGTCCTCGCTGGCTCCCTCGCCGTCATCGCCGCGAGCGTGGCCGTCGCCCAACAGGGGACCGCGACCCCGACGCCCCCGGGCCCGCCCGCCGCGCGCGCCGCGACGACCGTCCCGACCCCCGCCACCCCCCCCGCGACGGTGGCTCCGCAACCCGCGCAACCGCCGGCAACGCCCGCTGCGCCGACGCCCGCACGCACGGACGCAGACAGCGCGATCGACTTCGCGGATCGTCTCTCCACCGCGTTCAGCGCGGTGGCCGAGCGCGTCTCGCCGTCGGTCGTGAGCATCCGCGTGGAGGCGGGCGCCTCCTCCACCCGCGCACCGCGCGGCGGCGGGAGCATCCCGGGGCTTCCGTTCCCGATGCCTTTCCCGTTCGGCGACGGCGGCCCTGGCGCCGGCCCGGAGAGCGGACACGTGCGCGTAGGCGGCGGCTCCGGCGTCGTCATCACGCAAGACGGAAACATCCTGACGAACGCGCACGTCGTCGCCGACGCCGAGCGCGTCGACGTCCGCCTGCAAGACGATCGAACCTTCCGCGCCGAGATCGTCGGCGTCGACCGCGCGACCGATCTCGCCGTCCTGCGCATTCCCGCGACGGGCCTGACCCCGGCGCGATTCGCCCAGGGCAATCGCCCCGCGCGCGCGGGGGAATGGGTCGTCGCCATCGGCTCCCCGTTCGGGCTGGACTACACGGTCACCGCCGGCATCGTCTCGGCCACCGGGCGCGGCGGCCTCGGCCAGGTCCCCATCGAGGACTTCGTGCAGACCGATGCGCGCATCAACCCGGGCAACTCGGGGGGACCGCTCGTCAACCTCCGCGGCGAGGTCGTCGGCATCAACACGATGATCCTCGGCCGCGACAGCGGCATCGGCTTCGCGGTCTCGGCCCCCATCGCGACCCACGTGGCGTCGCAGCTCCAGGCCCACGGACGCGTGGCGCGATCGTTCGTCGGAGTCGGCTTCCAGCCGCTCACACCGGAGCTCGCGAACGGCTTCGGCATCTCCGGTCGACGCGGCGCGCTCGTCTCGAGCGTCTCGCCCGGCATGCCCGCGGCGCGCGCCGGCATCCGGCCCGGCGACGTGATCACCGCGGTCAACGGGATCCTCGTGACCGAGGACCGTGACTTCCTCCGCGAGGTCATGCGGGCTCCCGTGGGATCGCGCCTCGCGCTCGACGTCATCCGCGACGGCAGGCCCCTCCGCGTCGAGGTCGTCACCGTCGAACGAACGGATCTGCCCGGTAACCCCGTGCGCGCGCCCGATCCCAGCGCGGCCATCCGCCGCAACGTGCAGCAAGGCAGCTTCGGTCTCGCCATCGCCGAGATGAGCCCGCTGCTCGCTCAGCAGCTGGGGGACGCCGCGAGCGAGGGCGGCGTGGTGATCACCGACGTCGAGAACGGCTCGCCGGCCGACCGCGCGGGCCTCCGCCGCGGCGACGTCGTCGTCGAGGCCGACCGACGCACCACACGCACGACCTCGGATCTGCTCTCCGCGATCGGTGACGGCTCCGCGTTGCTCCGCGTCCGCCGCGGCGAAGGCTCCCTGTACACGATCCTCCGACGAGACTGATCGGGCCGTGTGCTAGCGTCGCGAGCCGTGCGTCCCCCGCCGCTGCCTCATCAGATCGACGTCCTGCGATTGGTGATCGATCGCGTGCGCGATCACCAGAGCGTCCCGTTGGTCGCCTTCGACCTCGACGGGACGCTCTTCGACAATCGGCACCGCACGCTGCGCATCGTCCAGGAGTTCGCGCAGTCGGTCTCCTCGACCGATCCGGAGCTGTCCGCGAAGCTCTCCAGGCTCGAGGACGTCGCGCAGATCAGCTACCTCCTGAGCGACACCGTCCGCGGGCTCGGCATCGAGCACTCCGAAGCGCTCAAGGCCATCTCCTCCTTCTGGAGGGACCGGTTCTTCACGGACGACTACTGCCTGTTCGACCGGGCGGAGGTCGGAGCCGTCGCCTTCGTCCGCGCCTGCTACGAGGCCGGCGCCTCCATCGTCTACCTCACGGGCCGCGACGTCCCCGCGATGTTGCTGGGCACCGTGCGCAGCCTCCGCGACAACGGGTTCCCCATCGGCGTCGCAGGCATCCACCTCGTCCTCAAGCCCGACGCCAGCATGCCCGACGAAGCCTTCAAGCGAAGCGCCCTCCCGTCGCTCGACCGCGCGGGCGACCTGGTCGCCTTCTTCGACAACGAGCCCGCCAACTGCAACGTCTGCCTCGCGCACTCCCCCGAGTGCCTCACCATCCTTCTCGACACCCAGCACGTCCCCGGCGCCCCTCCCGCCGACCGCGGCGTCCAAGTCGTCACCGACTTCCGCACTGCGTGACCCGAGCACGGGGACAGGATCGACGTGTACAAACGCTTGGAATTGCAGCGCTCCTAGGCGTGCAGTTCCATTCCGTTGCCGGTGTCGGTCATGAGCGTCGGCTCGCGATTGTCTGAGGTCAACAGTCTCCAGACAATCGGAGCGGCGAACGCTCCCTGTCGGCGCTGAGGACGCTCCACCCCCGCGAATGTTCGGCCGCGAGACCACACCGCGCTGCGGCTCGTGGCGTGGCACTCGTGTTGCTCATCGTGAGCTCCACCGGGATCATTCCTGGCGTGGCTTGCCTGGAGAGGAGCAGCGGGATGGCGATTCGCTTTGGAGGATGGGCTGCGAGCGGCGCGCTTCTGTCGGCGCTCGCGCTTTCGGCTTGTGGTGGCGACGACGTGGAATGCGGGACCGGCACACATCAAGTCGGCAGCGTCTGCGTCGCGGACGATCCGACCCCGCCGCGACCCGAAGCGGGAACGCCCACGCCGACGCCTCCGACGCCACCCGCCGTCCCACCGCCCACGCCCGGCGTCGACGGCGGCCCGACGCCTCCGCCTCCTCCCCCGCCCGACGATGGCGGCACCCCGCCCCCGCCTCCTCCCGGAGACGGCGGCCCGACGCCTCCGCCTCCTCCTCCCGGCGACGGCGGCCCGGTTCCCCCGCCCCCCATGTCGATGAGCTGCACGACGCCCGAGATGTGCGCCGCCTGGTCGATGGAGCTCGCGACGCTCATCAACAACCACCGCGCCACGATGGGCCTCTGCGGCGGCACGCCGTACACGTGGCACGACGGCCTGGCGACGACCGCGCTGCGCAACAGCCAAGCGATGGCCACGAGCGACTCGCTGACCGGGATCCCGATGCTCTTCGAGGCGGCGATGATGGATTCGGGCCTCACCGCCTACGACGGCGGCGCCGCATTCTCGGGCACCCGGCTCGGCCCGATGGACGTCCTGACCCGCTGGCTCACCAACGCAGACATCGCCGGCTATTTCGCCAACTGCAATCTGACCCACATCGGCGCGGGATTCGCCACCGGCGCCTCCACGGTGAGCTACGGGACAATCATCCTCTTCGACCCGACTCCCTGAATCTCAGGGCAGGTAACAGCAGCGGAAGCCGGTGTTGGGGAACGCGAAGGAATCCGCAGCAACCGTGAAGTCGAACTCGCACGAGCGGCCGCCTTCCACGTTGTTGAAGGAGCCGCCGCGAATCTCGTGCGTCCCGCCGCCGCGTGCCGTGCTGGTCCACTCCTTCACGTTGCCCGACAGATCGAACACCGTGTCGCCGTCCCAGGTGACGCTGCACATCGGGAACAGCGAAGAGCCGGTCGTCGCGAGGCAATCCTGGTCGCCTGCCCCCGTGCACGCTGCGGGGCCGGGATAGGCGTCGAACTCGGCGCCATTGCAGACCGTCGGTTGGCTCGCCGTGCACGAGCTGGCGTAGGACCAATCGCAGCCCGCGCCGCCCTCGCAGGTCGTCTGCCAGTCGGCTGCGCTGCACAGACGCCAGCCGGTCGCGCCCGAGCACGTGCCGCCGGCGTTGAGCCTGCAACACGCGTTGGTCGCCTCGGTGAACGTCACCGTCGTCCACGGCAGGACGTTCTGCCGCGAGCAAGCGCGCGTCATCGAGCTCCCCGCGGCCGTCGAGGTCGCATCCGGTCGCGACGCCTCCCAGCGCATCACGTAGAACGTTCGCCCTCCCGACGTCACGCGCGCCATGCCGAAGGCCCGCAGCTCGGAGTCCTCGATGGTGCCGTCGCCATCGAGATCCGCGTCGTCCACCGTCCCGTCGCAATCGTCGTCGACGTCGTTGCATGTCTCGGCCGACGGCATTCCCGGAGCCGGCGCATTGCACACGACGCCGTCACCGGCCGGGTTGCACGCGAACTCTCCGACGCGGCGGCACGCGCCCACCCCATTCGCACACTCGCTGCCGACCATCCCGAATGGGTCGTCCACGACGCCGTCGCAGTTGCCGTCGATCCCGTCGCACCGCGTCTCGGGGCCAATCACGGTGCGATCCGCATCGGTCGTCTCGACGCTGGCGGGGTAATGACACCGCCAGCCGAGCGCGCCGTCGCACGTCGCGCTGGTGCCCGCGCACGCGCCGTTGCGATTGCAGAAGTTGGCCGGCGGCGTGAGCCCTTCGTCGACGGTCCCGTCGCAATCGTCGTCCCGCCCATTGCAGACCTCGCCGCCGAGCATGTCGCATGCGTACTCGCAACCGTTGGCGGGATTGCCGTCGCGATCCACGAAGCCCGCAGCGCAACGCACGCGCTCGCAGCGACCCGCGCTGCAGCGAACGATCGCGCCGGGCTGCTCGCAGGACACGCCGCACCCGCCGCAATTGCGAATGTCGGTCATGAACGAGTAGCCGTCGTCCACGGTGCCGTTGCAGTCGTCGTCCGCCGCGTTGCAGATCTCCGGAGTCGGGTCCGTGCCACCCATGCAGACGAGCGCTCCACCCGTGCACGCGCGCGTTCCGGGCCGGCACGCGCCGACCGTCCCGCCGCACGGATCGCCACCGCCGGGATTGCCCTCGTCGGTCATCCCGTCGCAATCGTCGTCGAGACCATTGCAGGCCTCGTCTCCGGTCGGCGCGCAGCGGTACTCGCAGCCGTTGTCCGGGTCGCCATCGAGGTCGACGTACCCCGAGATGCACACTCCCAGCGCGCAGGTCCCCGCCATGCAGACGGCCGACGCCTGGTCGAATCGACATTCGCTGCCACAGGCACCGCAGTTGCGCGGATCGGTCGCGACGTCCGCTTCCTCGTCGGTGTCTCCGTCACAATCGTCGTCGCGCATGTCGCACGTCGTGTCCGCGCTGGCCGTCGGGATGCACCGATACTCGCACCCGTTGTCCCCGTCGCCATCGAGGTCGTAATAGCCGACGTCGCAACCGGCGATTCCACACACGCCCGCCGTGCACGAGGGAAACGCATTGGCCGGAGTGCACGCCTGGTCGCAGCCTCCGCAGTGGCGAACGTCGACGTTGGTGTCGAACTCCTCGTCGATCTGGCCGTCACAATCGTCGTCGCGGCCATTGCATTCCTCGGTCGTCCCGGGGACACAACCATCGGGGACGTCGCCGTCGGCTCCCCCTTCCCGAGGTCCCGTGTCGGGGCGAATCACCGCTCCATCCGTGCCGGTGGCGTCGGGGCCAGAATCCGCACCAGGCGTCGCGCAGTTCAGGCAATACGGGTCGACCTTGCACCCGGAGGACGCGAACGACGCGACGACGACGACGACGACCGACGCCCAGACTCCGCGGCTCGACTCCTCCTGCTCGGGACGCGCGACGCGCGCGCGGCTCCGCGATCGACGACGGTTGCGGCGAATCGCCATGACCCACGCCAGCACCGCGGCACCGAGGAGCCATCCAGCGCTGCCGAAGCCCCGCGCCCCCGGAGCCGCCGCAGAGCACACGGCGCCACCACCGCCCGACGCGAGCACACGCTCCCGACGGGCCCCGGGCACGTCGCCCGGACCGAAGCACGAGCCGAACGCACACGTCTCTCCTGCAGGGCATCGGACGACGACACATTCGTCGTCCACGCACGCGCCCGTCGCGGGATCGCACACCGTTCCGGCGACGCCGGCGCACGTCCGGTCGCCGCACGCATTGGGGACACACTCGCGGCGGTCGGCGTTGCAGACCGTGCCGGCAATCGGACATTCACCGCAACCGGTGGCGACGCAGCTGCCATTGTCGCAACGCTGGGTCGGGCCACATTCGATCCCGCGGCAGGAATCGACGCACGCGCCGTCCCGACACGCTTCGGGGCAGCTCATCATCGCGCATCGATCGGCCTGACATTCGCCTCGATAACAGATCTGTCCGCCGGTGCAGCCGAGCTCCCGGCAGTTGTTCTCCACGCACCGGCCGTCCGACGGCCGGCACACGGTCCCCTCGCCGCACGTCACGCCTTCACACGGGGCGCCGCAATCGTCGCCACGGCAGGTGCAACGCGGCCCGTCGGGCGAGCAGACCAC
>JADZFZ010000211.1 GCA_020854145.1 Deltaproteobacteria bacterium
GGCCCCGCGTCGATCGGGGGTGGCCCGCCGTCTTCGGCCGGCGGCGCACCGTCGGTCGGTCCCGTGTCGCGCGGCGGCGGCGCACCGTCGCTTCCGTGGCCCGTGTCGCGCTCGGGCGTGACCGCGTCCGACGCAGCGCCGTCGTCGCGCCGACCGAGATCGCGAGGGCCCGTCTCCTCTCCGCGCGAGAAGTCCAGGTCTCCGAAACCCGTCAGCGCGCTGCAGCCCGCCCCGAGCCCCACCCACGCGAGCAGCATGGCGGCCCCACCAGCACGCGTGCCTCCCACGCGGAGAGCCTGCCACGCCGATCGGCATCCGGGCCAGCCGCGCGAGCCGCTCAGCATCCAGGGATCGTCCCCACGCACGATCCGCCGCAGCACTCCTGCAGCAGCATGAACCCGCAGCGCGTCCCGTTCGCGACGGGCACGAGCACGCAGCCGATGTCGCCTTCTTCGACGCAGTCGCCGCGATTGCAGTCGTTGCCGGGACACGACCGGCTCGCGCCGACGCACACGCCCGCGGCGTTGCACCGATCGGGCGCCGTGCACACGAGGCCGTCGTCGCAGGGATCCCCCGTGCGGGGCGTCCAGATCGTCGGGTTGCCCGGCGCGCAGCGCTCGCACTGGTTGGCGGGGTTGGGGTCGTCGCGGCCGTAACAGACTGCGTCGATGAGGCACGTGTCGGCGACCTGCTCGTGCTCGCACTTGCTCGCAGTCGGCTCGCAGGTGTCCGTCGTGCAGCTCAGCCCGTCGTCGCAGTCGGCGTGCGTCGCGCAGTCGGCGCAGGCGCCGTTCATGCAGCGAAGGCCCTCGGAACAGGCCACCAGACACGTGCCACAGTGGTCGGCGTCGCTCGTGAGATCGACGCAGCGTCCGTTACAACAGGTTCCCGCGCCCAGATTGCAGGACATCCCGGTGATCGGAGCGTGCACGCACCCCGTTCCGGTGCAGAGCGGCGCGGTGCACTCGTTGCCGTCGTCTCGGCTGCATTGCGTCGCGCTCGTGCACGCGCCGTCCGCCGTGCAGGTGGGCTCGTCGTCGCAGCGGTCGCTCGACACGCACGAGGCGCCCACGGGCCTCCGGACGGGCGTGCAGGCGCCGGTCGCGGGAGAGCACGCCATCCCGAGGTCACAAGGCCCCATCGGCGTCGCGTCGCACTCCACGGTGTCCGTCACGACGCAGACCCCGTCGCGGCACTCTTCGTCGGTGCAGGCGTCTCCGTCGTCGCACGCGGTCCGGTCGGGCGCAGGCGTGTAGACGCACCGCCCATCGACGCAGTCGTGGCGCGTGCAGGGGTCGTCGTCCTCGCAGTCGCCCGGCACGACGCACGAGACGGGCCCGGTGTCTTGGCGCCGTGCGTCGGGGCCCACGTCGGCAGGCGAGGCGTCGCCCGCGTCGAGGAGCGAGGCGTCGCCCGCGTCGAGGAGCGAGGCGTCGCCCGCGTCGATCGGCTCGGCGTCTCCACCGTCCAGACGAGCCGCATCGACGAGCGCCCCGTCGCGCCCTGGTGCGTCGCCCGGCTCGGCATCGCCGCTCCTGCCGCCGTCGCGTCCCGCGTCCATCCGCGGATCCAGGCGGCCCATGTCTGCGGGCTCGTCGAAGGACAGATCCCCGAAGCCCGTGAGGGCGCTGCAACCGGCCCACGTCCCGACGAGCAAGACGACGCCGAGAAGCGCCGCCCGCTCGCCCTCAGCCGGCGCCGTCGCCCGGCTCGTCTCGCGCCGCATCGGCTTCACCTAATGCCGCCTCCTCGTCGCCGCCAAGCCCCAACACGCTCACGCGTCCCCGGATCGCCAGGATCCCCTCGGCCGCGAGCCGCAGCAACCGGAGCAGCGCCTCGAACGTGCTCTTCCACGGCGCGCCCTCGTCGGTCGACGGCGCGACCTCCGTTTCGAGCGGCAAAGAGTCCGGCAACGGGACGTCCACGAGGAGCAGGTCGCCGTCGTGGCTCTCGCGCACCTCGAGCCCGAGGCTCTCGAGGATGTGCCGCATCGGATCGTTGGACGCCAGCACCACGCAGCGGAAGTGGCGCACCCCTCGCTCGACCGCGGCCTCGACCAGGCGGCGCAGCAGCAGGCTCCCCAGGCCTTGGCCCTGCGCCGTGTCGACCACCGCGATCGCCGCTTCGGCCACGTCGGGGTCCTCGGGCAGGCGGATGAAACGCGCGATGCCCAGCCCCTCGTCGTGCGAGTGACCGTCGTTCCCCACCCGGCGAAGCGCACCGATCGCGAAGTGCGAGGTGCCGTCGACCTCGGTCAGGTAGCGCAGCTCCGCGTCGGACAGACGCTGCTTGGCGCCGAGGAAACGGCGGTAACGCGACTCCGGGCTCAGCCGATCGAAGCCTTCGCGGAGCAGCCCCTTGTCCTCGGGCCGCACCGTTCGGACGAGCGCCCGCGAGCCATCGCGGAGCACGACCTGCTCTTCGTAGGCCGGGCCGTAACGCACGCGCTGTTCATAGCAGCCCCTCGACCGACGGGTTGCTCTCACGAGCGCGACCCGCCGACCCGCCGACCTGGCACGCTCCGATCGACCCTGGGCACCGCGCGCGCCGCGCCCCGGAGCGCGCCGTGCTCCACCACCGTGGGGACCGTTGGCCCCGGCCGGGGTGTCGGTTACGAGGCCTCACCCCGGAACCGCGCGCGATCCAGTGTGGAGCGCGGCTCCACAGACGTGGCACCGAACCTGCGAAGCACTCGTCCGAGGACAAGAGGCTTCCCATGCGCACGCACCCCGCCCGATGGGCTCTCGCAGCAACGCTTCTCGTGGGATGCACGGGAAGCCTCATGTCCGGCGTCGAGCAGATGCCGCCCGATCCGCTGCCGGGCGACGGCACGATGCCGCCGCGGGGCACGCCGCCCGGCGCGCCGCCGCCGACGATGCCCGAATGGGTGCTCGGTTTCGACCTCAACAACCTGAACCGCTTCGTCGAGGGCAACCCGCCGACCCACCCGATCGCGGGCCGCGTGATCTCGACCTTCGCGGTCGACGAGCTCCGCATCAACGACGCACCGACGACCGTCGGCGGCGACGGCAGCTTCAACACGACCGTGCCCGTGATGCCCGGGGTGAACGTCGTACCGATCACCGTGACCGACCAGGCCGGTCACGCGCGTAACGGTCACCGCGCGCTCATCAACACCGCCTTCCTCCCCGAGGGAGAGATCAACCCGATCGGCGCGGGCATGACGGTGTCGAACGAGCTGCTCGAGAGCCTGATCGCCCCGTTCCGCGCCGAGATCGAAGGCCTCAACCTCGCGGAGCAGCTCGGCGGCGCGGGCGCGTTCTCGCAGGGTGGATGCGACATCAACCTGAACAACATCACGCACGGCCGGCCGACCCTCACGCTGGTCAATGGCGCGGGCGGCAACCTCGTCGCCACCTTCACGGTGCCGAACGTGCGCGTGACGTTCTCGGGCTTCTGCAGCCTCTTCATCACGAGCAGCACCGTGAGCGGCACGATGACGACCAACGTGGCCGTCTCGACCAACCTGTTCGCTCCGCCGGGCAACGCGTGCATCACGGGCCTGCAGCACACGCCTCCGGTCGTGGACCTGCCCGGCTTCGACCTCGACATCTCGCTCGGCGGCGGCGGGCTCATCAGCGCCATCTCGCCTATCGTCGGCGAGATCATGGAGGGCTCGGTCTCCGACACGATGAAGGAGGAGATCGCGGCCAAGGCCGACGAGCTCTTCACCGAGCAGGCCTCGCGCCTCGCGCTGCTGTCGGATCCGACCGACATCGACTTCCAGGGCACGAGCCTGCATCTGCAGCCGTGCCTGACGGGCCTCGGCCCCGAGAACGGCGTGCTGCGCGGCCGCTTGGGCGTGGCGGTCACGGGCCCCGGCGGGTACCCGGCTCCGGGCGCGCCGCAGGTCGCGGGCGACATGCCGCCGGCGCAGGCGGGCTCGTTGTGGATCGACGCCAACCTGCTCAGCCAGATGTTCTTCGCGATCTGGCGTGCGGGCGGGCTCGAGACCGAGGTCAACGACCAGATCGAGTTCGGTCTGCTCGGGTTGCTCGTACCCGATCTGCGCGACCGCTACCCGGCCGACACGCCCGTCACGATCGCCATCCAGGCGCACCTGCCGCCCGTCGTGCGGGCCGCCGAGCCGGGCATGGGCGATCTGATCGTCGAGATCGGCGACCTGATGATCGAGCTGAAGGTCGGTGACGAGCTGCTCTTCCGCATCGGCATCCTCGTGCGGCTCACGGTCGAGCTGATGCCCGTCGAAGGCCGCCTGATCCCGATGGTCACCGGCACCACGTCGGAGGCGCACCTGCTCGACGAGCCCATCGCCGACGTGGACGACGCGGTGCTCGAAGGCGCCGTCGGCGGCATGGTCGGCGGCGCAGCCGGCGCGTTCTTCGGCGAAGAAGGGTTCGCCCTGCCGGACCTGGGATTCCCGATCAACCCGCGCGACGTCGTGGCCGAGCCGGGCGGACGCTTCCTGCGTCTGGTGCTCGAGTAGACGCTCCGCGCGTCGGCCGTGCGAACATGTCGGCGTGACCTGGCGACCTGAGCCCTACCGCGATCGGATCGCGCTCGTCACCGGTGGAGCCTCGGGGATCGGGGCCGCCCTCGGACGCGCCCTCGCGGAGCGCGGCGCGGAGGTGGTCCTGGCCGACCGGCAGCTCGAGCTTGCCGAGCGCGTCGCGCGCTCGATCGGGCCTCGCGCCTCCGCGGTCGAGCTCGACGTCCGTGACGCAGCGGCGTTCGAGCGGGTCGCGAGCCAGCTCCTCGCGCGTCGCCGGCGCATCGACCTGCTGCTCAACAACGCGGGCATCGGCGTCGGCGGCGAGATGGACACGTACTGCGTGGCCGACTGGGACGACGTCATCGACGTCAACCTGCGCGGCGTCGCGTACGGCATCCAGGCGGTCTACCCGTCGATGATCCGACGGGGCTCGGGGCACATCGTGAACACCGCGTCGATGGCCGGGCTCTGCACGGCCGCTGGGCACGGCAGCTACGTGGCCACCAAGCACGCGGTGGTCGGGCTCTCGAAGGCGCTGCGCGTGGAGGCGCGCCGACACGGCGTCCGCGTCTCGGTCCTCTGCCCCGGCGTGATCCGCACTCCGATCTTGCGCGGCGGTACGTACGGCCGGCTCAACCTCGATGGCCTCTCCGAGGCGAGGTTGGCCCAGGTGTGGGAACGGTTTCGCCCGATGGACGCCGACGCGTTCGCGCGGGGAGCCCTGGACGCCGTGGCCCGCGACGAGGCGATCATCGTGTTGCCTCGGTGGTGGAAAGCCCTCTGGTACCTGGAGCGGCTCTCGCCGCGCCTCGGCATGGCGTTGTGGGGCTCCGCGCTCGACCGCGTCCGGGCCGAGCTCGAGGCGTCCGGCGCGAAGCCGCGCACGGCAGCGAGCGCCCCCTCGACCGTGGGCAGCACCTCGTGACGCATCCCTTTCTGCGAGGGCTGCGCCCGACGCTCGCCATCGCGCACCGTGGGGGTGCGCTCCTGTATCCCGAGAACACGATGCTCGCGTTCGACCGGTCCGTACGCGTGCACGGAGCCGACATGCTCGAGCTCGACGTGCACGCGACGAAGGACGGAGTGCTCGTGGTGATCCACGACGCGACGCTCGAGCGCACGACCGACGGCGAAGGAGAGGTCGCGGCGCGCTCGTGGGCGGAGGTCGAGCGGCTCGACGCGGGCGCGCGGTTCTCCCCGGACGAAGGGCGATCGTGGCCGTTTCGAGGCCAGGGCCTGCGCGTGCCGCGATTCGACGAGCTCTTGCGCGCGTGGCCCACCATGCGGCTCAACGTCGAGGTGAAGGCCGACGCGCCCGGTATCGAGACGGTCGTGGTCGAGCTCCTTCGCCGCGAAGGCGCCGTCGAGCGCGTGTGCCTCGGGAGCGAGCACGACGCCTTCGGCGAACGGCTGCTGCGCGCCGCGCCCGAAGTGTGCGCGTTCTACCCGCGCGATGCGCTCACGCGCGCCGTGATGGCGCTCAAGACGGGCGCTCCGTTGCCCGACGAGCCGTACCTCGTGCTCGACATGCCGCTCGATCATCTGGGCATGCGGCTCGTGGACCGTGCGCTCGTCGAGGGCGCGCGAGCCGCCGGCCGATGGGTCAACGTCTGGACCGTGGACGATCCCGCGGACATGCGGCAGCTCGTGGCCGACGGCGTCGGTGGGATCATGACCGACCGGCCCGACCTGCTTCGTGCGGTGCTGTCCGACTCCGTGCGAAGCTGAACGCGGCACGTGGTGTCGCTGGACCTCATCGCGACCAGGCTCCCGGTCTTCGCGCTCGTCGTCGTCGTCGCCGCGTCCTGCGGCTGCGCGACGCCCGCCGGCGAGCCGCCCGATCGTGGGCGCGAGCCCGAGCCCGTGGTCGGCACCGACGGAGCAGGCGAGTCGCCCATCTCCTACGGCGCACCCGCC
>JADZFZ010000212.1 GCA_020854145.1 Deltaproteobacteria bacterium
AGCCCCGCCAGCAGGACGAAGGGTGCGCCCGTCTCTTCCTCGGGCATCACGGCGGCGAAGGACTGCAGGTCGGATCGTGCGTACGCGACGCCGTCGATCGTGACGTCGAAACGGCCGCCGCCGACTGTGACGGGCATCTCCGACGATTCGGGATCCCACACGATCGCGCCGTCGAACGTGGCGCCGCCCGGCGCCGTCTCTCCTTCCATCTCGAAGGCGCCCCCGCGCTCGAACGGCAAGCCGGTCCCGAAGCTCGGCGTGGCGCCGCGCCGGTGGTCGCGCGCGGCCGACCAGACGGTGCGGAGCGATCCCGCCACGGCGCCCGTGCGCGGCGCGCGCGTCGCGGACCGCGGCAGCGTCACACCAGGCAAGACGCCGCGTGCCTCCGGACCGTGCGCGGCCGCAGGCGGTGCAGCGAGATCGTCGCCCGTCGATGAATCGCCCGCGCACCCGGCGCAGAGCAAGCCCAAGGCACCGAACGCGAACGACGGAGCCGTCCCTCGAAGCACATGTCGCATGGCCACCTCTCCCCACTCGTCTCGTTCGAGGCGACTCGAGCACGCTGCCGATGTCGCTGCGTGCCGCGCCTCGATGTCGGCTCGTTTGGTGGCCTGCGCGTGCCCGGCGATTCACGGAAGCCGAGGAATTCGTGAGGCCCGTCACGGCCCGGCCGGCGCTATCGAATGGTTCGGTACGCGTCGGGGCGGCGGTCGCGGAGCACGGGAAACGACGCGCGGGCGAAATCGACACGGGCACAATCGCAGTCCACGACGAGCGCAGTCTCCGTCATCGCGGCCGAGGCGATCACCTCCCCGTCGGGCGCGACCACCATGCTGTCACCCGCGTAGGCGAGGCCCCCGCCTTCGCCGACACGATTGACCCCGAGCACCCACGCCTGATTCTCGATGGCGCGCGCGCGCAACAACGTCTGCCAATGCGCCCGTCGCGCGGCGGGCCAGTTCGCGATCACCACGAACACGTCGGTGGAGTCGGCCGCCACGCGGAAGAGCTCCGGGAAGCGGAGGTCGTAACAGACGATCGGCGTGACCCGCGCGCCCTCGATCGCGGCGGTCGCGACGCCGTCGCCGCCGCGATAGTGCTCGTGCTCTCTCGCGAAGGAGAATGGGTGCACCTTGTGGTAACGCGCGGCAATCGCGCCGGAGGGCGAGACCACCAGCGCGGCGTTGACCGGCAGCGAGCCCGTCGCGTCGCCGCTGGGCCGCTGCGCGACGCCCGCCACCAGCCAGAGATCCAGCGCTCGTGCGGTCTCGCCGAGCCACCGCTCGATCGGGCCGCCTTCCGGCTCCGCGATGCGCTCCGCGGCCATGGAGAATCCCGTCGCGAACATCTCCGGCAAGATGGCCAATCGCGCCCCCGCGCTCTTGGCGTGCTCGAGCCAGGGGCGGGCGCGGAGGAACGTCTTGGCGGGATCTTCCCAGGCGATCTCGAGCTGAACGAGCGCCACCCGAAGCTGCGCGTCGCTCATCGGTGGCTCCGGAGCGCCTGCAATCGCGCGATGGCGGCTTCGAGCGTCTCGTCGCGTTTGCAGAACGCGAATCGCACGAACGAGCGGCCGTCAGCCGGATCGTCGAAGAAGGCGCTCGGCGGAATCGCCGCGACCCCGACCTTCTCGATGAGGTGCCGGCAGAACGCCACGTCGTCGTCGAATCCGAATCGGGAGAATCCAGCGCACACGAAATAGGTGCCCGCGGGCAGATAGACCTCGAGCCCGAGATCGGCGAGCGCGCCGGCGAGCCGGTCGCGTTTGGCGCGATACGAGGCGACGAGCGCGCGGAAATAGGATTCGTCCGAGCGCACCGCGGCGACGGCCCCGTGCTGCAGCGGCGTGGCGGTCGCGAAGGTCACCCATTGGTGGGCGGCGCGCACGGCACGCGTCAGATCCTCGGGGGCGAGCGCCCAGCCGATCTTCCAGCCGGTGAGCGAGAACGTCTTGGCGAGGCTCGAGATGGTGACCGTCCGCTCGCGCATGCCCGGAAGCGTCGCGATGGGAACGTGACTGCCCTCGTAGACGAGGTGCTCGTACACCTCGTCGGCCACGCAGACGACGTCGTGGCGAATGCACAGGCGCGCGACGTGCTCGAGCTCTTCGCGGCAGAACGTCTTGCCCGTGGGGTTGTGCGGCGTGTTGAGCACGCAGACGCGCGTGCGCTCCCCGAATGCACGCTCGAGCTCGGCGGGGTCGAAGTCGAACCTGGGCGGTCGGAGCGTCACCGTGCGGGGGATCGCTCCTGCCATGCAGACGCTCGCTCGATAGGAATCGTAATAGGGCTCGAAGAGGACGACCTCGTCGCCGACGTCGGTGAGCGCCGCGATCGAATCGAAGATGGCCTCGGTGGCGCCCGACGTCACCGTGATCTCGCGCAAGGGGGCGTAATCGAGGCCGTAACGACGCGCGTACGATTCGGACAGCGCCTCGTGGAGCGGGGTGATCCCGTGCATGGGCGCGTATTGCGCGTGGCCGGCGGCGATGGCCGCGGCGGCAGCCGATTTGACGTGCTCGGGGCCGTCGAAGTCGGGGAATCCCTGGGCGAGGTTGATTGCACCGAGCTCGGTCGCTCGCCGCGACATCTCCGTGAAGATGGTCGTGCCGAACCCGGCCAATCGGCGCGTCAGACGGGGTCTCGTCTCGGTCATGGATCACCACCCGTTCGAGATGGCGTCGGCCACGGCGTCGGGCGCGGTCCAATGCATCATGTGACCCGTGGCCGGGATCGCGCGGGTGCGGACGTCGCGAAAGGCCGCCAGCCGCTCGGCGTGATCGGCCGTGCGGAAGCCATGCTCGCCGTCGATCACGAGAACCGGGCAACGCACCGCGCGCGCGAAGGAGAGGAAGTCCTCTTTCCTGAACGGGTAGGGACCTCGCGTTCGGTGCAACGGATCCCAGCGCCAGACGACGCCACCTTCCACCGGACGCGTACCGCGCGCAGCGAGCTCTCGCCCGAGCGCGTCGGGCAGATCGGGGTTGGTGCGTTTCATCCGCGCGAGCGCCGCATCCACGTCCGGCATCACGAGCGGATTGTCCCGGCGCGCGCGAGCCTCGCGACATTCGCGGACCCAATTCGCCATCCGCTCGGGAAGGCTGGAGTCGGCCGGCTCCGGGGGACCGAGGCCCTCGGCGAGCATCAGTCGCTCGACGCGGTCCGGGAACGCACCCGCGTAGAGAAGCGCCGCCGAGCCACCCATGCTGTGTCCGAACAGGTGCAGCCGTCCCGGGACGAGCTCCTCGACGAGATCGGCCAAATCGGCCACGTAGTCGGCGAAGTAGTAGTAGCCGCCCGGGCCGACCCAATCGCTCTCGGCATGACCTCGCCAATCGACGGCGATCACGCGGAGACCCCGCGCGACCAGCCGCTCGGCGACGCCCCGGAAGCTCCACGCGAGATCGAGGAACCCGTGAACGCACAAGAGCGTCGGTGCATCGTCCGACACGCGGTCGCGCGGCGGCGACCAGACGATCGCGTGATGACCGAGACCGTTGGCGACGACCCTTCGTTCGGCAACTTCCATCGGCGCGCAAGGTAGCAGGTCGAGGGGGCGACCACGGGCCGCGGTGCTACGTCTGCACGGATGACGCCGCCTTCGCCGCCCCGCCACCAGGTCGTGCTCGAGTCGGCACGCATGCTCTCGCCTCTCGTGCGCGAGATGGTCTTTCGGGTCGAGGGCGAGCAGACGCTCTCGTGGGCGCCGGGCCAGTGGGTCTCGCTCGTTCTGCCATTGCCCGAAGGCCCGCTGCCGCGCGCCTACAGCATCTCCGACGCGCCCGACGGGACGCCCCGGTTTCCCATCGCCGTCACGCGCGTCAGCGGCGGGCCCGGCTCGTCGTATCTGCATGCGATCGAGCCGGGAGCACGGTTCGAGTGTGTCGGGCCGCAAGGCTTCTTCACGCTGGAGGCGCCACCCGGCGGGCCGCCGCGGCGAGCCTCGGTGTTCGTCGCCACCGGCACGGGGGTCGCGCCCCTTCGTGCGATGATCCGACATGCGGCCGCGGTGGAGCCCGATGCGTCGAGCGCCGTGCCGCTGACGCTGCTCTTCGGCGTGCGCCATCGCGAGGACGTCCTGTGGAGCGACGAATGGACGGAGCTTGCGCGCGCACGGGGGCGTGCCTTCACCTTCGAGCCCACGTTGTCGCGCCCGGATCCCGCTTGGGCAGGGCGGTCCGGCTACGTGCAGGCCCACGTCGCCGAGCTCGTGCGGCCGCACGTCGAGGAAGGCGTCGACGTCTACGTCTGCGGGCTCAAGCGCATGATCGACACCGTGCGCAGCGTGCTCAAGAACGAGCTCGGCCTGTCTCGGCAGGACATCCACACCGAGCGCTACGATTGACGAATCGTCCGCCCGGACGGTGGGATACTCTCTGCGTCTGTTGCTCGACAGCTCCTCCTCCCTCGGCGCCGAGCTCCCGTCGGAAGCGAAAGCGAGAACGACCGATTGACCACGACCGAGCCGTTCGAGGTCGGCGAGCGCGCCATGCTCGAGCGCATCGCGGGCGGCGCGCCTCTCGCGTCGTTGCTCGACGGGATCGTCGAGCTCATCGAGAGCCAGGCGGAAGGGATGATGTGCTCGATCCTTCTCGTCGATCTCGAGAACGGCTGTGTGCGCCACGGAGCCGCGCCCAGCCTGCCCGCGGAGTACAGCCGGGCGCTCGACGGCGTCAAGATCGGTCCGCAGGAGGGCTCGTGCGGCGCGGCCGCGAGCCTCGGTCGACGCGTCATCGTGGAGGACATCGCGACGCACCCCAACTGGGCGCTGTACAAGTCGCTCGCGCTGCCGCATGGGCTGCTCGCGTGCTGGTCGAGCCCGATCTTCTCGCCCGCCCGCGAGGTGCTCGGGACCTTCGCGATGTACTACTCGGAGCCGCGCGGCCCGACCGATCGCGAGGTGGAGTGGGTCGACGCGGCGACGCACCTGGCGTCCATCGCGATCCTGCGCGAGCGTTGGGAGCAGTCGGTGCGTCGAACCGAGCAGGCGCTCCGTCGGAGCGAAGAGCGCCTTCGCGCCGTCGTCGAGCACACGCCGAACGTGGCGATCCAGTGGTACGACGAGAACGCCCGCGTCGTTCTGTACAACGAAGCGTCGCGGCGGATGTTCGGCTGGGTGGGCCAATCCGCGGTGGGCCGGACGCTCGGGGAGCTCGGGTTCCCGGCGACCGAGGCCGAGAAGCTCGCGTCCGCCATCCGCGACGTGAAGCAGGGCGGGCAGCCCGTCGGCCCGGCGGAGTTCCACTTCCAGCATCCCGACGGGACACCGGGTGTCTTGCTCTCCACCGTGTTCGAGGTCCCGAAGTCCGACGACGGGGCGCGGTTCGTGTGCATGGACGTCGACATCACGCCACGCAAGCGCGCCGAGGAAGAGCGGCGAATGCTCGAGGCGCAGCTCCACCAGTCGCAACGGATGCAATCGCTCGGCACGCTGGCCGGTGGGATCGCCCACGACTTCAACAACATTCTCGCCGCCATTCGCGGCAACACGGATCTCGCGCTGCACGAGCTTCCGGAAGGCCACCCTGCCCGGCAGAGCGTCGTGGAGATCGGGAAGGCCAGCCGGCGTGCGACGGAGCTGGTCCGTCAGATCCTGACCTTCGGGCGCCGCGAGGAGCCGAGGCGCGAGCCGGTGCGACTGCGGAGCGTGATCGAGGAGGCGCTCCGATTGCTGCGCGCGACGCTGCCCAGCTCCATTCGGATCGAGGCGGACCTGTCGGCTTCCACGCCGGCGGTCTTCGCCGATTCCACGCAGATTCACCAGGTCGTGATGAACCTGGGCACGAATGCCGCGCACGCGATCGGAACGCGCGGCGGCGTCATCGCGATCTCGTCGGGCGCGCTCGACGTCGGCCCGGAGCAGGCGGCGACGCATCCTCGCCTCGCGGAAGGGCGTTATGCCCGTGTGTCGGTGCGCGACGATGGTCGAGGCATGGACGCCGCCACCGCACAGCGTGTGTTCGAGCCCTTCTTCACGACCAAGGCGCCAGGCGTCGGGCTCGGGCTCGGGCTCTCCGTGGTCCACGGGATCATCGAGAGCCACGAAGGCGCGATCACCGTCGAGAGCGAGCTCGCCCGCGGCACGACGTTCGTCTTCTACCTTCCCGCTGCGGACGTCACGTTGGGCGAGACGCTCGAGCCGCGCGCGATCACCCTGTCCGGCCTGGGCGAGCACATCCTCTACGTCGACGACGAGGAGGCGCTCGTCCATCTCGCGAAGCGTTCTCTGACGCGTCTCGGGTATCGGGTCACGGGCCATTCGGATCCGACGCGAGCGCTGCTGGACTTTCGCGCGCGTCCGACGGAGTTCGACGTCGTGATCACCGACATCGCGATGCCGCGTCTCACCGGCCACGAGCTCGCGCGCGAGCTGCTCGCGATCCGTGCCGACGTGCTCGTCGTGATGACGTCGGGCTTCGTCCGTCCGGAGGACGCCGAGGCGGCACGCGAGCTCGGCATCAACGACGTGGTGCCCAAGCCGAGCACCGTGCAGGAGCTCGGACAGGTTCTGCACCGCCTCTTGTCGGCGCGCCGCGGATCGGTACCCTCCGCGCAATGACCGACCCTCAGGTTCACGAGGTCGCCGTGCTCGGAGCCGGCACGATGGGTGCCGGCATCGCGCAGGTGTGTGCGGCAGCCGGGCTTCGGGTGGCGATTCGCGACGTCGCACCCGAAGTGCTCGACAAGGCCATCGATTCGATCGGAAAGAGCCTCGAGAAGCTCGAATCGAAGGGCAAGATCGGCGAGGGTGCCCGCGCGGCGGCGCTCGCAGCCATCCGTACCACGACCGATCTCGCCGAAGCGGTCGGTAGAGCAGACCTCGTGATCGAGGCAGTGCCGGAGCGTCTGGATCTGAAGATCGCCACCTTCCGGGACCTCGACCGCCTCGCGCCCGCGCACGCGGTCTTGGCGTCGAACACATCGTCGCTGCCGGTGACCGAGATTGCCGGCGCCGTGGCGCGACCCGGCCGCGTCGTCGGTCTGCACTTCTTCAATCCCGTCCCCGTCATGGAGCTCATCGAGATCGTCCGCGCGATGCAGACCGACGACGAGACGGTCGCCGCGGCGCGCGCAATCGCGGCGAGGCTCGGCAAGCGATCGATCCTCGTCAAGGACGTTCCCGGGTTCGCCACGAGCCGGCTCGGTGTCGCGCTCGCAGCCGAGGCCATTCGCATGGTCGAGAGCGGCGTGGCGAGCCCGGAGGACATCGATACTGCGATGAAGCTCGGTTACCGCCACCCGATGGGCCCGCTCGAGCTCACGGATCTCGTGGGCTGCGACGTCCGCCTGGCGATCCTCGATCACCTCCACCGCGAGGTGGGCGACCAGTTCCGTGCTCCCCCGCTCCTGCGCCAGATGGTCCGCGCCGGAAAGCTCGGCCGAAAGACCGGCGAAGGCTTCTACAAGTACTGATCCACTACTTCTGGGAATCGTGCGATGGCGCGCGGATTCGCGCCGCGATTCATCGACGCCCCGTCCCCTCGGAAGACGAGTCGCGATTGGAC
>JADZFZ010000213.1 GCA_020854145.1 Deltaproteobacteria bacterium
CTACTCCTCGAGCAGCTCCGCGAGCTCTTCCATCTGCTCGCGCTGCTTGCGCGTCAGCTTGCGCGGGATGAGCACGCGTACGACGGCGATGAGGTCGCCGCGGCCGTGCCCGTCGAGACGCGGGATCCCGCGACCGCGCAGCGTCAGCGCTTGACCCGGCTGGGTGCCCGCAGGGATCTGCACGCGCGTCGTTCCACCATCGAGGAGCGGGATCTCGACCTCGGTCCCGAGCGCCGCGCGCGCGAAGGAGATCGGTACCTCGCAGACGAGGTCGCAGCCCTCGCGCCTGAATCGCGGATCGTCCTCGATGTGCACCTCGACGTAGAGATGCCCGGGCGGACCGCCGTTGCGACCGGCCGCGCCCTGCCCAGCGACGCGTAACGTCTGCCCCGAGTCGATGCCCGCGGGGAACGACACCTTCACCTTGCGACGCGTGACGGTCTCGCCGCGCCCGTTGCACGTGCGGCAGCGGACCTTGATGGTCATCCCGCGCCCCTCGCACGTCCTGCACGCCGACGAGATCACGAACACGCCGCGCGCGTGGCTCACCTGACCGCGGCCCCCACACGCCGTGCACTTCTCCGGAGGGTTGCCGGGCTCCGCGCCGCTGCCCTGGCACGCCCCGCACGCCGCCGGATGCTCGAGGTCGATGTCGCGCTTCGTCCCCTGGACGGCATCCGCGAGGCTGAGCACGACGACCGTCTTCAGGTCGGCACCACGCGAGGGGCCATCGCCCCGCCCGCGCCCGGCTGCCTCCTGCGACGCGAAGCCGAAGAAGTCGCCGAACAGATCCTGGAAGTGCGTGAAGATGTCGCCGAGGTCTCCGGGCCCCGCGTACCCGGCGCCCGTCAGGCCGTCGTGCCCCAGGCGATCGTACGTGTGGCGCTTCTCGTCGTCGGAGAGCACCTGGAACGCCTCGCTGCACTCCTTGAACTGGGACTCCGCTTCCGCGTTGCCGGGGTTGCGGTCCGGGTGATAGCGCAAGGCCGCTTTGCGATATGCCTTCTTGATCTCCTCGGGAGATGCGGTCCGTTCGACCCCGAGAACCTCGTAGTAGTCGCGTTTGGCCATGATGCGGCGCGGCCGCCAACGTAATTGCCTGGCTGAACCGGTCAAGCAGGCTAGCCCACGTCGAGATGAGCAGCCCCGTCTCGGTCTACGTGCACTTCCCCTGGTGTCTGCAGAAGTGCCCGTATTGCGACTTCGCATCCAGCGCATTGCGGCGCGACAAGATCCCCCACGACGTCTACGCGGACGCCGTGCTGCGAGAGCTCGACTCGCGCGCAGAGCAGGTGCGCGGACGCGCCCTCGCCTCGGTGTTCTTCGGTGGTGGGACGCCGAGCCTATGGGACGCCTCCGCCATCGGGCGAGTGCTCCGTCGGGCACGCGGGCTGTTCGCCGCGGTCCCCGACGACCTGGAGGTCACCGTCGAGTGCAACCCGACGTCGATCGATGGCGAGCGCGCGGCAGCCCTCGCCGCAGTCGGCGTCAATCGGCTCTCCATCGGTGTCCAGTCGCTCGACGACGGCCGCCTGCTCCGCCTCGGCCGGCTGCACTCGGCCCGCGGCGCGCTCGTCGCCGTACGCGCGGCCATGACCGCGGAGCTGCGCGTCTCGGCCGATCTGATCTTCGGCGTCGACGGGCAGAGCGCCGCCGAGGCCGTGGACGAGACCCGCTCGCTGCTGGATCTCGGTATCGGGCACCTCTCGGCCTACGCGCTGACGCTCGAGCCGGGCACGAAGTTCGGCGAGCTGGCGCGCCGCGGCCGCCGGTTGACCGTTTCCGACGACACCTTCGCGGACTCCTACGAAGCCATCGAGCGTGCGTGCGCGGCGTACGGCCTCGAGCACTACGAGATCAGCAACTACGCCCGAGCCGGCGAGCGGTCGCGCCACAACCTCCACTACTGGCGCGGCGGCGAGTATCTGGGCGTGGGCGCCGGCGCCGTCGGACGCGTGAACGACGCTCGATGGCGAAACGACGCCGACGCCGCTCGCTACGTCGAGCGACCCGACGATCCGGCAGTGTGGACCGAGCAGCTGTCGCCCTCCGATCGCGTCCGCGAAGGGCTCATGCTCGGGCTGCGCACCGTCGAGGGCGTCTCGCTCCCGTCGCTCGGCCGCGACGCGGGTATCGACGTCGCTCGAGGACGCGAGCCCGCCCTGCGGCGGAGCCTCTCGCGCGGCGACATCGTCGCAGACGACGGCGGGCGCTCGATCCGAATCCCGCGCGACCGTTGGCTCCGAGCGGACGACATCGTCGCGTCGTTGTTCTGACCGAGCGGGCCGTGCGACGACATACGCGGCATAATGCCGATCGACTGCGATGACCGAGCTCGGCAACCGCGCGCGCCGCATCCTGCACGCCGCCATCAGCGAGTACATCGCCACGGGCGAGCCCGTGGGCTCCCGCACGCTGGCTCGCAAGTACGGTCTCGATCTCTCCCCTGCGAGCATCCGGAACGTGCTGTCGGATCTGGAGGAGGCCGGGTATCTGGCTCAGCCGCACACCTCGGCGGGTCGTGTTCCCACCAGCGCGGGCTTCCGTCACTTCGTGGACGCGCTCCTCCAGGTGCGCGCTCTCTCGCCCGAGGATCAGAGCCGCCTGCTCTCACGATTCGGCAGCGGAACGGCGGGCTCGCGCGAGTCGCTCCGCGAGGCTGGCCGCACCCTGTCCGAGATGACCGGAGCTGCGACGGTGGTCCGACTCCCGGGCCCCGAGGGCGAGCGACTCTCGCAGCTGCGGTTTCTGCCGCTTCGGGAGCGCGAGCTGCTCGCGGTCATCGTCACCCGGAGCGGCGCGGTGCAGAATCGCGCCGTTCCCGTGAGCGAAGCGATCGATCCGGCCACCCTCGAGCGGATCCACCGTTTCCTCGAAGGCCTCATCGCCGGACGAACGCTGGGCGAGGTGCGCGAGGCCATCCAGGAGCAGCTCGCCCGAGAGCGCGGACGCGTGGACGCGATGCGCATGCGCGCGCTCGAGCTCGGCCAGGCAGCCATCGGCAGCGAAGCGAGCGCCGAGGTCGTCGTCGAGGGACAGAGCGTGCTCATCGATCGCCCGGAGTACGCGGACGTGGACAAGCTGCGCGGGATGGTGCGCGCGCTCGAGGACCACGAGCGCCTCGCGACGCTGCTCGACGCGACGATGGACGCGCGCGGCGTCCAGATCGTCATCGGCGTCGAAGCGCAGCTGCTCGCGGTCGACGACGTCGGCCTGGTCGCGGCTCGGTTCGATCGCGGTGACGGGACTGCGCCCGGGACCATCGGAGTGATTGGGCCGGCACGCATGGACTACGCGAAGGTCGTCCCGCTCGTCGAGCTCGCTGCACGCTCGCTGTCGCGCGCCCCGGACGAGAAGAGCTGAAAGGTCGACGCGAGACCCGGTTGTCGGCGCGGGGCGCCTTGGTTACGTTCGCGGCCGTCACGAGGAGACGAACGTGCCCGACGAGACGAACAGAACCGACGTTGCCGCCGCGGATGCGAGCGCGGAGCCCGCTGCCGACGATCCCGTGGCAGCCATTCGTGCCGAGCGCGACAAGCTGCACGATCAGCTCCTTCGCACGGCGGCGGAGCTCGAGAACACGCGGAAACGCACCCGTCGTGAGGTTGACGAGGCCAGGTCCAAAGGCCGCGAGGACGCGATTCGCGAGCTCCTTCCCGTCTTCGACAATCTCGAGCGCGCAGGCCAGGCGGCGTCCGTCGGGACGACCGACGCCAAGGCGATCGCCGAAGGTGTGCAGATGGTCCTGCGGTTGTTCGAGGACCACCTGCAGCGCCTCGGCGTGGAGCGCTTGAAGTCGCTCGGCGAACGATTCGATCCCACGCTGCACGACGCCCTCCAGCAAGTCGACAGCGACGAGCCTCCTGGAACGATCGTGACCGAGATCCAGCCCGGCTATCGGATGGGCGCACGGCTCGTTCGCGCCGCGACCGTGATCGTCGCGCGTCCGCGCCCCGCTCCCGCCGAGCCGGCGGAGCCGAAGCCGAGCTAGCCAGACGCCGATGGCTCGCTTCCGAGCGCCACGTCGGTATAGGGTATCCGTCGTGGGCTTCGGCCCACGGCTGCCGTAGACGTTCGGGATGGAGCGATCGGGGTCATGAGCAAGGTGGTCGGGATCGATCTGGGGACGACGAACTCTTGCGTCGCGATCGTCGAGAACGGGCAACCAGTCGTGATCCCCAACGCCGAGGGATCGCGCACCACGCCGAGCGTCGTGGCATTCGCTGCATCGGGCGAGCGGCTGGTCGGGCAGGTCGCGAAGCGGCAGAGCGCGACGAATCCGGAGAACACCGTCTTCGCGGTCAAGCGATTGATGGGCCGCCGATTCGACAGCGAGGAGGCGCAGCGCCAGGCGCGGCTCGCTCCGTACCGCATCGTCGGCGCGCTCAACGGAGACGCGTGGGTCCAGGTGCGCGACCGCGAGCTGTCGCCCCCGGAGATCAGCGCGATGGTCCTCGGGGCGATGCGCGGCATCGCGGAGTCGTACCTCGGAGAGACGGTGACGGAGGCCGTCGTCACCGTCCCCGCGTATTTCGACGACGCGCAACGTCAGGCCACGAAGGACGCAGGGAAGATCGCAGGCCTCGACGTCAAGCGCATCATCAACGAGCCGACGGCGGCCGCCATCGCCTACGGCCTGGACAAGAAGGAGTCGCAGCGCATCGCCGTCTACGACCTCGGAGGAGGGACGTTCGACATCTCGGTGCTGGAGATCGCCAAGGGCGTCTTCAACGTCCGAGCGACCAACGGCGACACCCACCTCGGCGGAGAGGACTTCGATCAGGTCCTCATCGACTTCCTGGCCAACTCGTTCCAGGCCGACAACCCCGGGATCGATCTCCGCAACGACCGGCTTGCTCTGCAGCGCCTCAAGGAGCAGGCGGAGCGCGCGAAGCACGAGCTGTCGTCCTCGCTCGAGACCGAGATCAACCTGCCTTTCATCGCGAGCGACGCCGCGGGGCCGAAGCACCTCGTCTTGCGCCTGACCCGCCAGAAGCTCGAGGAGCTGACGGAGCCGCTCGTCGAGCGCACGCTCGAGCCCTGCAGGAAGGCGTTGGCCGACGCCGGGCTCAAGACGAAAGACATCGACGAGGTGGTGCTCGTCGGCGGCATGACGCGCATGCCGCTCGTGGTGAAACGGGTCACGCAGTTCTTCGGGAAGGAGCCCCACAAAGGCGTCAATCCCGACGAGGTCGTGGCGGTGGGCGCGGCGCTGCAAGCCGGCGCGCTCAAAGGCGAGGTCGACGACGTGCTGCTCCTCGACGTCACGCCGCTGTCGCTGGGCGTCGAGGTCGGCGGGGGCATCTTCCACACGCTCATCCCCCGCAACACGACCATCCCGACGCGCAAGACCGAGATCTTCACGACCAGCGTCGACAATCAGGACTTCGTCCCCGTCCACGTGCTGCAGGGCGAGCGCCACATGGCGGCCGACAACAAGTCGCTCGCGCGCTTCGAGCTCACGGGCATCCCTCCTGCCCCGCGCGGCCTGCCGCAGATCGAGGTGGCGTTCGACATCGACGCCAACGGCATGGTGTCCGTCGTGGCCAAGGATCTGGGCACGGGACGCGAGCAGAGCGTGCGCGTGATCGCGTCGAGCGGCCTCACGCCCGCTCAGATCGAGGCCATCGTCGCCGAGGCGGAGCAGTTCGAGCAGACCGACCAGAAGCGTCGCGAGCTCGCGGAGCTCCGCAACAGCGCCGAGGCGCTTCTGTACTCGACCGAACGCGCGATCGGCGAGATGGCCGAGATCGTCTCGCCCGAGATGCTCGGTGACGCGAAGACGGCGGCGGCGGCCTTGCGCACGATGCTCGATCAAGGCGGAGATGCGATCGCCATCAAAGAGGCGTTGCAGGCACTCGAGCTCGCGAGCTATCGAATGGCCGAGAGCCTCTATGCGGCGCCGTCGGAGACGCCGTCTTCCTGAGCTCGACCCCTTCGATGGACGGACGCGATTATTACGAGCTGCTCGGCGTGGCGCGCGACGCCTCGACGGAGGAGATCAAGAAGGCTTATCGAAAGCTGGCGATCAAGCACCATCCCGATCAGAACCAGGGAGACGCCGACGCCGAGCGGAAGTTCAAGGAGATCTCGGAGGCCTATGCGGTCCTCGGAGACGCCGACAAGCGCGCGCGCTACGACCGATTCGGCCATCTCGGCGCGCGTGACGGCGGGGCTGGCGGACCCGGCGGATATCCGTTCGACCCCTCGGACCTCGGCTCGATGGGCGAGATATTCTCCGGGATATTCGGTGATCTCCTCGGCGCACGCCGCCGCGCCCAGCACGGTCGTGACCTGCGGTACGACCTCGAGATCAAGTTCGAAGAAGCCGCGTTCGGTGCGGAGAAGAACGTTCGGCTCGCACGCCCGGTCACGTGCGAGACGTGCACGGGAACGGGCGCCAGACCGGGAACCTCGCCCGAACGCTGCCGCGCCTGCAATGGACGCGGCGAGGTCCGGCTGCAGCAGGGATTCTTCACGATCAGTCGCGGCTGCAGCGCGTGCGGCGGCACCGGGCGAATCGTCACGTCGCCTTGCGACGATTGTGCGGGTCGTGGGCTCGTGCAGCGCGAGGAAGAGCTCGTCGTGCGGATCCCGGCGGGAATCGACGACGGGAGCGTGCGCAGCATCAAAGGCGGCGGCGAGCCCGGCCGCAACGGCGCTCCCGCCGGTGACTTGCACGTTTATGTCCGCATCGAGCCGCATCCCCTGTTCACGCGCGTGGGGAACGACGTCGCGTGCACGGTGCCCATCAGCTTCGCGCAGGCGGCCCTCGGCGCGATGCTCGACGTCCCCACGCTCGAGGGCAAAGTGAAGATGCGCGTGCCCGCAGGCACCCAGTCGGCGACGACCTTCCGATTGCGCAACAAGGGATTCCCCACACTGGGCGGCACCGTGCGCGGAGATCAGCTCGTCAGCGTCGTGGTCGAGGTGCCGGAGTCGCTGACCGAGCGACAACGTCAATTGATTGCCGACCTCGCGGCCGAGATGGGCGAGGAAGTCCACCCGCAGCGAAAGACGTTCCTCGACAAGCTGCGTTCCTTGTTCGAGTAGAGCTGTTGCAGCAGTCCGGCCCGATCGGCAATCCCTGATGCGCGCGCGATCACACGACCTCTCGCGATTGCACGAAGCGCTGGATCGCGCGACATCGATCGAGGTCGAGGGACGCGTCCGTGGTCTCGTCGGGCTGTGTGTCCGCGCGGCCGTCCCGGGGGCGCGCCTCGGCGAGGTCGTCCGCATCCAGCGTCGCCAGCTGCCGCCGCTCGAAGCGGAGGTGATCGGGTTCGAGGACGACGAGGTGACACTGATGCCCTACGGCGAAGCCGTGGGCATCGGACCCGACGACCCAGTGCGCGGCAGCGGACGGCCGTTCTCGATTCGCGTCGACGCGACTCTTCTCGGGCGAGTCCTCGATGGGCTCGGGCGTCCGATGGATGGAGGACCTGACCTCCACGACGCCCCCGTGTGGGAGGTGGAGCGCCCGCCGCCGGACCCGATGACGCGCGCACGGGTCACTCGTCCGCTCGAGACGGGGATCCGCGTGCTCGATTCGCTGCTGACCGTCGGCGAAGGCCAACGAGTCGGGCTCTTCGCCGGGTCCGGTGTCGGCAAGAGCACGCTCCTCGGACAGATCGCGCGGCAAACCGACGCGGACGTCGTCGTCGTCTGCCTGGTCGGAGAGCGCGGACGCGAGGTACGCGATTTCCTCGAGGAGAGCCTGGGCGCGGAGGGGCTCGCTCGCGCGGTCGTCGTTTGCGCGACCAGCGACGTGCCGTCTCTCGTCCGATTGAAGAGCCTCTCGGTGGCGACCGCCATCGCGGAGCGATTCCGAGACGATGGGCTGCGCGTGCTCCTGCTCGTCGACAGCGTGACGCGATTCGCGCGGGCGCAACGCGAGATAGGCCTCGCCGCGGGAGAGCCACCGACGCGCCGCGGATATCCGCCCAGCGTGTTCGCCATGCTGCCTCGATTGCTGGAACGGAGCGGCTGCTCCGCACGCGGTTCGATCACGGCGATCTACACGGTGCTCGTCGAGGGCAACACCGAGTCGGGGATCGACGACGATCCGATCGCGGACGAGGTTCGCGGCATCCTCGACGGGCACGTGGTGCTCTCGCGAGCGCTCGCCGAACGCGGCCGATTCCCTGCCGTGGACGTCCTGCAGAGCGTGTCGCGCGTCATGGACGCCGTCGTGGCGGCCGAGCTCGTCGAGGCATCCCGTCGCGCGCGTGCGCACCTCGCCGTGTACGAGCAGAAGCGCGACCTGATGCTCATCGGAGCCTACAAGAAGGGCGCCGACCGCGCGCTCGACGAGGCCGTGGCGCGAATGGATCGGCTCGAAGCGTTCCTGAAGCAGGGCAAGTCCGAGCGCACGCCGGCGACCGATTCCGCTGCGATGCTCGCGAAGATCGTCTGACGCGCGGCGGCCGATTCCGCTGCGATCCTCGCCGTCGATCGTCTGACGCGCGCGCGCGACGCCCGGCACGCGACGGAATGGTCGACCTCGTCTGGAGAGCTAGGAATCTCGAAGGCTTACGTGGGTCGATCCTGTCCCCGGGGGGAGGGTGACGCGGACGTGCGTGGCGGACTGGGTGACGGGCACGTCGGCGCCGTCCACGAGGACGCGGGTGACGGGGCGCGAGACGCGGACGTGGAGGTGGGTGAGGCGGGGGACGCGTGAAAGCGAGATCTCGGCAATCGAGTCTGTGCCCGCCCGCGCGTCGATCGTGGTGGTCGAATCGTCGTCCTCGTGGAGCACGAAGCTCGATCCTGCTGCAGCCGGATAGACGAGGATCGTGTAGGCGTCGGCGTCGGCGTCGGTTCCGATTCCCGTGACGTCGCTCGCGATGGTCATCGGAACGATGGCGCCTTCCCGAACGAAGAGGGGAATTCGTGCGCGATCGGTGGAATCGACGTCCGGCAGGGTGGTGGGACCGAGAATCGGCGGGGCGCTGCGATTCCACCAGTCGTGCCACGGTCCCTCGTCCGGGAGCTCGACGTCGCGACGGCCCGATTCGTCCAGGATGGGCGCGACGAGGAAGGCGTCGCCGAGCATGAATCGGTAATCGCCGGGCCAATCCTCGGGATCGCCGAGAGGGTGAATCATGGGCTCGCCCCGGGGCTGCGCCTCGCGCGCGAGCGAATAGAGGAAGGGGACGAGCTGCGAGTGGAGCGTGGCCCAGTAGCGGTAGAGCGCGACGGTCTCGTCGACGTGGTCCTCGACGGTCCATGGCGCGAGGTTGGCCCTGCCGTGCAGCTGCATGAAGGGCGTCATCGCACCGAGCGCGACCCAGCGCGCGAACGCGAGCGAGTCGAACGGGATGAACTGCGTCACGTCGCGGTCGTCGCGGTCGAGGTAGCCGCCGACGTCCGAGCCGACCACCGTGTACCCGGCGGCGGCCGAGCGGAAGATGTGATCGAGCGCGTCGGACAGACCGATCCAATCGCGTCGATTGTCGCCTACCCAGGCCACCGGGGCGTGCTCGGGTCGCGCGTAGAATCGCCCTGCGAACTGATAAGACTCGTCCCAGGGCCTCACCATCGTGACGAAGTCACGCCCGCGCCGCGAGACGCCGTAGGCCCAGTAGTCGCGGTAATACTCCTCCGAGTACTCCTGCAGCGACCGCGGGCCTGCGAACGTGCCCATGGGATCGTCGGTGATGTATTGCTCCCCGAAATCGAGCTTCCACCCGTCGATTCCCATGTCGAGCAATGCGTCTTGCTGTCGGTGCCACCAGGCGCGTGCGCCCGGGTGGAAGAAGTCGACGGCACCCCCCGAGCCTTTCCACCACGTGTAGAGCTCGCCATCGTTCACGTAGAATCCACAGTCTCGCCCCTCGGCGAAGTTGGGCGAAGAGCCGCGGTATCTGTCTCCCCCGGGCTCGAGATCGAACCCGTTGCGGTTCGCGAACTGCGTGACCCACAGCACCAGACGGATGTCGTCGGCGTGCAGCTCGGCGAGCAGCGTCTCGAACTCCGAGTAGCGCTCCGGGTTCGGGACGAACGAGTTGTAGTGCGTCGCCCACGGGCTATCGAGCACGACCGCGCCTACGGGAATGTCGCGGTCGCGGAATCCGGCCACGAATGCGCGGGTGTCCGCAGTGTCCGAGAGATCCTTCGAGATCCACGGCTCGAAGGCCCAGCGCGGCGTGTAGAGCGGCGGCGTCTCGATCGGCTCTTCGGTCTCGGTGAACGTGCAGCCGCCCCCGTCGGGCGACGCCGGCCCAGCGTCAGGCCGCACGCCTTCGTCGGGCGTCTCGACCACGTCCGGGACGCCGAGATCCACGGTCTCGTCCGGACCGTCGTCGTCCCCGCAGGACGACGCGACGCACAGAGCGATTGCCGCCGCGAATGGGCTCGCCGGACGCGACATCAGAAGTCGGCACCGCCTCCGAGGTGGATGGCCCAGATGCGCCCGTCGTCGAACGCGAAGCCGAAGGGCTCGTCCAGGTTGATCGTGAGGCGGGTGAAGAAGAACCCTGCGCCGAAGTTCACCCGGAAGTGCGGCTCGAGGCTGGCCTGAAAGGTGTCGTCGTCGATGAACACGAAGTCGTCGTGGTCCACGAACACGAGGTTCAGGCGCGCGCCGAGCGAGATCGCGGCGCTCGGATGGAAGCCGAAGTCGAAGGCCATCTGCAGGCCGACCTCGGTGTCGCGATCGAAGTCGTCGCTGACGTCGACGAAGATCGACATCGCAGCTTCGGCCATGAGCGAGATCTGCGGGTTGGCGTAGTAGACGAATCGCGCCGACGGGAGCTGGAACGACAATGTCTCGGGGAACCAGAGCGCGAAATCGAAGGCTCCGCGCTGCCCACCGGCCACGACGAGATTGCCCGCCTCCGCGGCGGCTTCACCGAGATCGTCCTCGTCGATCTGCGCAGTCGGCAGGCCGATGCCGCCTCCGATGCGAAGACGCCAGCTCGCCGCGCGAAGGACGTAGAAGCCGCCGACGAGGATGTTCGAGAGGTTGACCTGCGTGTCGCCTTCGTCGGGCGACGCGAGCGCGAAGCCGCCCTGCACCTCGAGCTCGAACACCGGGACGATGTCGTAGCGAAAGCCGAACAAGGTCGAGAAGAAGACGGCGCCGTCGTCGTCGACGGGCTCGGGCCCATCGACCGACCAGATGCTCAGGGCACCGTCGATGATGAACGTGCCACGCGTGTCGGCCGGTGTTCCTCCGCCGGTCCCGCGGCGCCCCGTGTTGCGCGCCCGGATCGTCGGGGACTCTTGTGGCGGAGCCCACTGCTGCGCCTCGACTGGCGTGGACGAGACGAGCCCGACGGACGCGGCGACGAGCGCGATGGCAGCCCCATGAATCGACGTGCGGCGGTTCATCCGACCTCCTCTTTCGGGAGACGGGATACACGCGCGGGTCGGGTCCGGGCAAGCGCAACCTCGGCTCACCCCCGCTCCGCAGGCGCCAGTTTCCAGGCTCAGCTCCCTCTCCCCGCATGGTGAGAGGGTCGGGGTGAGGGGCGAGCGCTCGACGTGTTTCCGGCTAGAGTCGGCTCCCGTGAGCACCCATCCCACCGACGTCGAGGCCCATCCGAGCGCGTTTCGCCCCGTTCCCCGCACGGGGGTCATCTACGTGATGACCGAGGCGCAACGTTACGGGTACCGCCCCGGCGACCCGCAGTGGTGCAACCTCGGCCAGGGCGCTCCGGAGACCGGCCCGCTGCCCGGCTCGCCGCCGCGCCGTGCCGACGTCCACATCGACACGACGGATCAGGAGTACGCGCCGGTCGCGGGCCTGTGGGAGCTGCGCGAGACGGTCGCGGGTCTCTACAACCAGCTCTTCCGCAAGGGCCTGCCCTCGCAATACTCCGCCGAGAACGTCAGCATCGCCGGTGGCGGTCGCGCTGCGCTCACGCGATTGGCCGCGGCGCTCGGCCCGGTCCACCTCGGCCACTTCCTGCCCGACTACACGGCCTACGAGGAGCTCCTCGGGCTGTTCCGCGCGTTCCTGCCCACGCCCATCCCTCTCGAGCACGACCGCGGCTACGCCTTCAGCGTCGACGACCTGCGCCGCGAGATCGCTGGACGCGGCATCGGCGCCTTGCTGCTCTCGAACCCGTGCAACCCGACGGGCAAGGTCGTCGGTGGCGAGGAGCTGCGCGCGTGGGTCGACACCGCGCGCAAGCTCGACTGCGCGCTCCTGCTCGACGAGTTCTACTCGCACTACATCTGGTCCGCGCCCCCGAGCGATCGCGTGCCCATCGTGACGGCCGCCCGCTATGTCGAGGACGTCGATCAGGACCCCGTGGTGATCGTCGACGGCCTGACGAAGAACTGGCGTTACCCGGGCTGGCGCCTCTCGTGGACGCTCGGTCCCAAATCCGTCATCGAGGCCGTCGCGAGCGCCGGCAGCTTCCTCGACGGCGGAGGATGCCGGCCGTTGCAGCGCGCGGCGCTCGATGTCTTGACGCCCGAGGTCACGCTGCAGGAGACGGATGCGATTCGGCAGGCGTTCTCGCGCAAGCGCCGGCTGATGCTCGATCGGTTGCGGTGGCTCGGTGTGCGCTTCGACCGGGAGCCGGACGGGACCTTCTACTGCTGGGGCAACGTCTCGGCCTTGCCCGCGGGGCTCGACGATTGCTGGTCGTTCTTCCGCGCGGCCCTGGAGCGAAAGGTCATCACCGTGCCGGGCGAGTTCTTCGACGTCGACCCCGGCAAGTTCAGGCACGGACGGACGTCGCGTTTCCGCAGCCACGTCCGCTTCTCGTTCGGCCCCTCCGAGGACTCGATCGCGCTGGCGCTCGATACGATCGAGAAGATGGTCACCGACCTGCGCAAGTGACTCCATCGCGGTTCATCGACCGCGCAGGGTCGGGTGTGTGGGCAGCGGGAATCGTGAGCCGTCGCAGGGCGCGGGCCTTCGGTCTTCGCTAGGCTCGAGGCATGAAGCCGATTCACGTGCTGCTCTCCCTCGTGCTGGCGTCGTCCGCTTGTGGGCACGACCACGACGAGGCTTCGGCGCCGGCCGGTGTGCTGTACGAAGGCGACTCGACCGACGAGGCCTGGGTCGCCATCGACGAGGCCCCGCTCGTCACCAACGACGATCAAGCGCCTCGCCTCACCGCGCCGACCTCCATCGATCGAACGCTGACCGTGCCTCCCGCGTTCTCCTGGACCTCCGGCGCGCTCGCGAGCCTCGAGCGTCGATCGCCCGCGAGGCGGCAACTCGCGCGCTCGTCCTTCTTCGGCGCGCTGATCGCCCCGCCCGTGGCGCGCGCGCACCTGCCGCCGGTGACCGGAGATCAGTATCGCCTCGTGCTCTCGCTCGGCAGTGGTGACCCGATCCGAGTCCTGACGGGGATGACGACGTGGACCCCGAACGAGAATGCCTGGAGCCGCATCGTGGCCGCACCGGGGCCGATCACGCTCGAGCTCGTGGGCGCGTACCTCATGTCGGGCCGCGTGACGGAGGGTCCCTACGTCGCATCGGAGCCGACGACGATCCCGTTCGCAGAATGATGCTCGCCCCTGGCCCCGACCCTCTCCCCATTCGGGGAGAGGGAGCCTGGTCCCGAGGCTCGCGCCTCGCCCCGACCGTCTCCTCTCGAGCACGGTGCCGAGCGGCGGGGCTGGCGGCGCTCGTGTGGGTGGCCGGGTGCGGACAAGACGACATCCCGTCGTCGTCGATCTGGCGCGACGGGACCGAGCCCATCCGTGGAGAGGCTCCCCTCGGGTACGTGTCCAACAACGGCGACGACACGGTCTCGGTCGTCGAGCTCTCGAGCGTGCGCGAGATTGCACGTGTCCCGGTCGGGCTCGTTCCGGTTCACCTCGAAGGGCCGCACCACCTCGCCATCGACCCCGCGGGGGGCTGGGTCTACGTGGGGATCTCGAATCTCGTGAGCAATGCAGGCTCGGGGCCGCACGGCAGCCACGGCAATGGAACGACCGACGGCTACGTGCAGAGATTCCAATTGTCCGATCTCTCCGAGGCAGGCTCGGTCCGGGTGGACTCGAATCTCGGTGACATCGTCGCGTCGTCGAGCGGCGACACGATCGTGACGACACATTTCGACATGCGCCGAGCGCTCGAGGCCGTCGAGCGCGAGGCGCCCCCCGAAGAAGGCTGGTCGAACATCGTGATCGTCGACCCGTCCGGGATGAGCCGCCGCGCGGTGCTGCCGGTCTGCACGGCTCCGCACGGCTCCGCGTTCGTCGACGACCAACGTAGCGTGGCAGTCGCCTGTTATGGCGACGATCGCATCGCATTCGTCGATCTCGAATCGGATCCTCCGACCGTCGTCGAACGCGTCGTGGTGGGCGGCGAGGCGCGCGACATGTTGCCCTCGCGTTATGGTCCGTACTCCGTGGTCGTCTCGCCCGACGGCAGCCGTGCGCTCATCGGCAATCTCGAGTCGCAGGACGTGCGCGCGCTCGACCTCGAATCGCGAACGATGGTGGAAGGCTGGAACGTCCGCCCCGGCGGAGCCGCATTCTTCGGGGCATTCTCGCCCGACGGCGGCCGCTATTACGTGCCCACGCAGGGTGTCGACGGGATCGCGGCGATCGATGTGGAATCGGCGTCCATCCTCGAATCGCGGACGTTCACCGAGGAAGAGTGCGACGCGCCGCACGAGGTGATCGTCCACCGAGCGGTGGACCACGTCTTCGTCGTCTGCGAAGGCGACCACAGGGGCCCCGGGAAGATCATCGCGCTCGATCCCGATTCGCTCGAGATTCGCGAGTCCATCGAGGTCGGCGTCTATCCGGACGCGATGCGCGTCGTGGACGTGGTGAATTGGTGAGGTTCTCGACGACGCTCGCGCCGCTGTCGGCGGCTCTATTGGCATCGTCGCTCGCTCCGACCGCACGCGCACAAGAGATCTGCGCGAGCTGAACGAACCCCAACCTGCCGGTCGGCAGGTCCGAGGAAGAAGGCGGGATCCTGCCCGGGCGCGGGCGAGTCCAGGTGTC
>JADZFZ010000214.1 GCA_020854145.1 Deltaproteobacteria bacterium
ACGGTCAGCGGGCTCGCGAGATAGACCTTTCCGGGGCCACTTCGGCCCGGGAAATTGCGATTGATCGCGGAGACGGTGACCTGGTCCGGGCTGTCGCTCACACCGGGGCCGGCCTTGATGCACGCGCCGCACGAAGGCTCGACGAGCTCGACGCCGGCCTCGCGGAACACGCCGAGATAGCCGCGCTCCTCGGCGTAGCTCCGGATGTGCTGCGAGCCGAACTGGATGTAGAGCGAGACACCGTCGGCCACGCGTCGACCGCGCGCGAGCGCCGCCGACAGGACCGAAGCGTACATGTCCATGTCGCTCTTCTTGCCGCCGGTGCACGAGCCGCCGTAGGCGATGTTCACGCGGACGTTCGTGTCGAGCGACGCCACGGGGACGCCATTACGCGGGTCTCCCGGAGTCGCGACCATCGGCCGCACGGCGCCGAGGTCGACCTCGAACGTCTCGAGGTAGGCGGCCGCTTCGTCGCTCCGCACGATGCGCTTGCGAACCGCATCGCGGTCGATGCCCGGCCGCATCGAGACCAGATGCTCGATCACGATCTCGTCGGCCTCGATGATGCCCGTGAAGCCGCCCGCCTCGACGGCCATGTTCGTCAACGTCGCGCGCTCGTCGAGCGAGAGGCCAGCCACGCCGGGCCCCGCGAACTCGAGCACCTTCCCGATGCCGCGGCTCGTCCGGAAGAACGGCATCGCGAGCAGGTGGAGCATGACGTCCTTCGCGCACACGTCGCGGCCGAGGCTGCCGGACAGCACGATCCGGACGCTCTCCGGAACACGGACGCGCACGTCGCGCGTGAACCATGCGTTGGCCATGTCGGTCGAGCCGACCCCGAACGCGAAGCAGCCGAGCGCGCCGGCCATGCACGTGTGGCTGTCGGTGCCCGTCACGACCTGGCCGGGGAGCGCCAGATCCTCGATCACCGCGTTGTGGCAGATCGCCTCGCTGCCACCACGCGCGACCTCGCCGTAGAGCTTGAGGCCGTGGCGCTTCGCGAAGGCTTCCTGCGTCGTGGCGAGGCCCGTCGCGTGCTCGAGCAGGCCCATCTTCTTGTGCGCCTCGGGCATCACGATCGGCAGGAAAGTCAGGTGATCGCGAAAGGTGTAGACGCTCTCGGGCTCCGCGACCTGCGCGCCTTGTCCGAAGCCCGCGCGAAAGAGCGCGTCGGCCATGGGCGTCACGTACTCGTGCGAGAAGCGCACGTCGGAGCGCACGAAGAGCGCGTCGTCCGAAGAGACCGCCGGCACGCCGATCGCGCCGGTCTTGGCGTCGGCGACCGCGTGGGCGGCGACGATCTTCTCGACGATCGTCATCGGACGCGGCGCCGTGCGGATCGGCGGCGGCGCGACGCGGCCGCTCATGCGCGCCTTGTTGTACTCGAAGAGCCCTCCGTGCTCGACGATGGACGCGGAGATCGGGTCGAGCCCCCGCGTGAACTCCCCGATGGGGATCGTCTCGCCTTTCCGGATGCGCTCGACGAGACCGAAGTCGGTGCTCGTGAGGAGCCCGATGTTCTGGGCGTTCTGCCCGTAGATCTTCTCGATGCTCCTGGCGATCACGAGCTTCACGCCCGCCGTCAGCTCGGCGTAGGGAGCGGTCTCGCGCGAGCTGCCGCAACCCTTGGACAGGCCGCTGACGATGACGGAGAAGCCGCCGTCGCGGATGGACCGATGCTTGACGAGCCCGCCGCGCAAGCCGATGTGCGCGTACTCGCCGAGCGTCTCGTCGTAGTAGAAGCAGACCCAGCCGGGCGTGATCTCGTCGGTCGAGATGTTGTCGACGAGCTTGGTGCGATCGAGCGCGCCAGCGTCGAGGTCGAGGTCTTCGCCGGCGAGCTGCCGGCCGAGCAGGTCGGGATCCTCGGTGAGGTAGAGGATGCGTCCGGTGAAGCGGATCCCCTCGGGCGTGAGGGCCCAGTTGCGGGGAGCCGACGGCTTCTGGGCTTGCGACGGCGCGTCGGACATCGCTCGACCCTATGGTGCCCGCTCGCGCAGGCGCAAGGCGGCCTCTCACGCCGCGAGCGGCCGCGTTGTAGGCTTGCGCGCCATGACCGACCTCGTGCTCAAGCCCTCGGCCTACCGCGGCCCCGCCGGGCCCGTCGTGCTGGCGATCCTCGATGGCGTCGGGCTGGGCCCGCCGGACGAGGGCAACGCGGTCCACCTCGCGCGAACCCCCGTGCTCGATCACCTGTTCGCGACGTGCCCGTGGACGCGCCTGCTCGCGCACGGCACCGCCGTCGGGCTGCCGAGCGACGCGGACATGGGCAACAGCGAGGTCGGTCACAACGCGATGGGCGCGGGTCGCGTCTTCGACCAGGGCGCGAAGCTCGTCAACGAGGCCATCGCGACCGGGGCGCTCTTCCGCGGCGAGGTGTGGCGCGCGATCGTCGACCGCGCCGCGCGCCCGAGCCGGACGCTGCACCTGATGGGGCTGCTCTCCGACGGCAACGTGCACAGCCACATCGACCACCTCGTCGCGCTGCTGCGCAACGCCGCCGAGGAGGGGGTTCTGCGCGCGCGCGTGCACGTGCTGCTCGACGGGCGCGACGTGCCGGAGACGAGCGCGCTCGCGTACGTCGATCGCCTCGAGGCGGTGCTCGCGGAGCTCTCGACCTCCGGGCGTCACTACGCCATCGCGTCCGGCGGCGGCCGCATGACGACGACGATGGACCGGTACGGCGCGGATTGGGCCATGGTCGAGCGCGGCTGGGCGACCCACGTGCACGGCAACGGGCGCACCTTCCCGTCGGCGCGCGTGGCCATCGAGACGCTCCGCAGCGAGAAGCCCGGTCTCATCGACCAGTACCTCCCGGCCTTCGTGATCGCCGGCGGCGATGGCAAGCCGATCGGGCCCATCGCCAACCACGACGCGGTCGTCTTCTTCAACTTCCGCGGCGATCGCGCGATCGAGATCACGCGCGCGTTCGAGGATGCGGAGCTGCCCTTCTTCGACCGATCGCCGCGACCCGACGTCCTCTACGCGGGGATGATGCAGTACGACGGCGACCTGAAGCTGCCGACGCGGTACCTCGTCGCGCCTCCGCCCATCGACGACACGATCGGCGAGCGCTTCGCGGCCAGCGGCATCTCGACGCTCGCGATCAGCGAGACGCAGAAGTTCGGGCACGTCACGTACTTCTGGAACGGCAACCGCAGCGGCTACATCGACGAGAAGCGCGAGAGCTACGTCTGCATCGACTCGGACACGCGACCGTTCGAGGAACGACCGTGGATGAAGGCCGCCGAGATCACCGACCACGTCGTCGACCAGCTCGCGACCGGTCGCTTCCGCCACGTGCGCCTCAACTACGCCAACGGCGACATGGTCGGGCACACGGGCGTCCGCGACGCGGCCATCGTCGCGGTCGAGGCCGTCGATCTCCAGCTCGGCCGTCTGGTCGCAGCCGTTCGGAGGACGAACGGCATCCTCGTCGTCACCGCGGACCACGGCAACGCCGACGAGATGTACGAGCGCAAGAAGGACGGCTCGTTCGACGTCGGGCCCGGCGGCCGGCCGCGCGCCAAGACGAGCCACACGCTCAACGTCGTGCCCTTCGTCGTCTTCGATCCGTCGGGCACGCGGTGGGCGATCTCCGACGCCGTGAAGAAGCCCGGCCTCGCCAACATCGCGTCGAGCCTGTGCACGCTCACCGGCTTCGAGCCGCCCGCGGGCTACGAGCCGTCGATCCTCGTCGCCCCGGGTTGAGCAGCGTCCGGCCGCGAGCCCGAAAGGGGCGTCGTCACGACTTCGGCGTTCTGGCGTCGCGCAGCCTCTCGAGCGCCTCGACGTCGGCGAGATCCTGAAGCCGTCCGGACGCCCTCTTGTTGGCGAGAAGCGCCTCGAGACCGATGACGGGGCAACGGGCTCCCTCGCCGAAGCTCGCCTCGATCCTGGACGGCCACGCCTCGGCGAACTCGATGCCCGAGATCTTCGTCAGCACGTCGATGCGCAGCGGCTCCAACCCGATCTGAAGCCCCACACCAGGCGTCTGGAGATCCTCGAGGGTCAGGCCCATGAGCGGTGCGCCGAACTCGCGGAGGGCCGACAACACCCTCGGGGCGTTCTCGACGCTGGCCTCGACCCAGACATCCAGATCCTTCGTCGCGCGCGGGCGGCCGTGGATGCCGACTGCGTACGCTCCGACGACCAGGAAGCGCGCGTCAGCGGCCAGTAATGCGCGCAACAGATCGAGATAGTCGGGGTTCATCGAGACTCGGATCGGCGATGCGGATGAGCTCTCGGCTCAGCTCCCACGTGAGGCGCGCGCGATCGTCCAGCGGGACCGCATCCCAGAAGAGCGCGTCGTGCCGCTCCGCTTCTTCGAACGACCGGACGACCCGACCATGCCAGTGCGCCCGCGCGCGCCGCCGCTCCTCTGCATCCACAGGGGTCGAGCCTATCACCCCGCGCGCCAGATGCTGCGCGCACCCGCTGCGAGAGCGGCCCTCATCTCGCCTCGCACACGACCTGGCCTGGGTGTTTCGGCCCTTGGGTCGCGCGCGGGCGGGCTCTCGCGTCGTCGGGCGACGGCGAGACGAAGCCGTCAGCCCGTCAGGCGGGCGATGGCGCCGGAGGGGCCGCGGACGCGCAGGCGCGTGCCGTCCTCTTCGAAGGACTCGGCGATGACGCGGCACGTCTCGTGGGCGAGCGCGACGCGACGGGCGTC
>JADZFZ010000215.1 GCA_020854145.1 Deltaproteobacteria bacterium
ACGAGCGCACCGGGGTTCAGGATCCGCCCGGGATCCAGCGCAAGCTGCAGCCGCCGCACGAGCTCGATGGCCGCGCCCTGCTCGCGCCGCATCGCCGGCGCCTTGGATCGACCGACACCGTGATGGTGCGACAACGTCGCGCCCGCATCGATGGCGGCGGCCAACGCCGTCCGCCACGTCGTCTCGTAGCGCGTGATCGCCGCGTCGCCGTCGTGCGCCGCACCCGCGTACGTGAAGTAGATCGACCCTCCGTGCGGGTACGCGTGGCTGAAGTGCGCGAGCACCACGACGTACGGCGCCAGCGCCTCGCGGACCGCGTGGTAGACGCCGAGCAGGCGGCTCCACGGTGCAGCGACCTCCATCGTGTCCGCGAACAGTCCGTCCGCGAACGCCGGGCTCTGCCGGTACGAGACGGCGTGCCGACGCACGAGCCATCGCTGCGCCGGGCCGTCGCCGAGGTCGCGGCCGCCCTGCTCGTGCGCGATTCGCGTCGTGACGTCGAGCTCCGCGTCGGCCAGCGGACCGTGCGTCTCCCACACGAAGATCATCAGACAGCCACCGAGCGTCTCGTCGCCGAGCGCGTGCAGCACGGTGTTGACGGCTCCCGCCCGCGCCAGCAGCCGAGCCTCGGCCGACGGCGTCGACCGCACCTGGCGTTTCTTTGCGTTCGTTCCGACTGCGGCCGCCGCGTGCTTGCGTCTCGATCGCTTCGCGAGCGCGGTGTCCACCGGGTCGTACAGTCGCGCCACCGCAGGGCGGAGACCCGCCTGGTACACGCGCCGCAGCACGTGGATGCCCGCGGCCGTCGTCGGGACCGAGAACGCAGCGAATCTGCGCGTCTCCGGGGCCGGCGCGATGCGCACGCGCGCCGCCGTCACGATCGCCATCGTGCCTTCGCTCCCGATCACGAGCGGCACGAGCGCGCCTGCCGGGCCGTCGCGCTCGACGCGATGGATGCGCCCCTCGCCATCGACCATCTCGAGGGCGAGGACCATGTCCTCGATTTTTCCGTATCGTCCGGAGCACTGCCCGGCCGACCGCGCCGCCACCCAGCCCCCGAGCGTCGAAGTCATGATGGACGACGGGTAGTGCCCGAGCGTGAGCCCCGCTTCGAGCAGCCGGTCCTCGAGATGCTGGCCGAGCACGCCCGCTTCCGCCTCGCACTCGAGCTCGGCTGCGTCGATGACGCGTACCTCGCGCATCCGCTTCAGGTCCACGACGACGGTCGCGGGCGTCGGCAGCACGCCTCCGCACACGCCCGAGCCCGCGCCGAAAGGCACGACCGGGGCACCGTGGGCGCGTGCGCGCGTCACGATCTCCGCGACCTGCTCCACGGTGCGCGGCCACACGACGAGCGCCGGTGGCGTCGCGGGCGCGCGCCCGGCACGCATGCGAACGAGCCCGCGTGGCCACAGGTCGCGCGCGTAGGACACGCGATCCGCTGCATCGCGCGAGACGCCGCCCGCGCCGACGATCGTCTCGAGCTCCGACGCCAGAGCGTGCGTCATCCGGGGCTCGTCCGCGGCGCCGGGAGACGCGGGGCCGCGCCCTCGCCGTCGCCGTCGCCGTCGCCGCTCGCACGTGCCGCGATGGCGCCCGCCGCCACACCGAGCTCTTCGATCTCCGCGGCCTTCTTCCGCGCGAACGCCGCGAGGTCGCGAAACGGGATACGCGCGGGGCAGAGCCGCTCGATGCGCACGAGGTCGCCTCGATCGAGCTGCGCGAGGTAACGCCCGAGCGTGTCGTAGTCCGGCATGCCGCGCGAGTACGACAGCGGCAGGTCCATGGGCCCGTGGAACGCCGCTCGGTCCACCGACGGCCACGCTGCGAAGCTCGCGTCGCACATGCCGCACGCGATGCAGCTCGAGAACGCCTTGAGCGCGTGTCGCTCGGCGGCGGTCACCGGCGGCAGCTTGTCCGCCGCATAGCTCTCGTGGAACGCCGCGAGCCCGTTTCGCGGTCGCAACCAGCGAAGCAGGAGCGTTCGCCAGAAGTAGTAGCCGAGGAGGACGAGCGCGCGCGGCGTCACGTACGACGGCCGTCATAGGCCGAGCCCGTCCTGACCGCAATCCCCGCGGGCACGGCGCCTCCGCCGAGGCCGAGCCCGTCCTGACCGCAATCCCCGTGGGCACGGCGCCTCCGCTGCGATGGCTCGACCCGGCCCGGCGACGCCAAGATGGCTCGTTTGCCCCAGCGCGCTTGACGCTCGCAGGCGCAGCCCTAAGACTGCCCCCAGTCCCGTGCTTCGCGGCGAAAGCCCCGAGCTCACGAGACGACGACAACATGGCACCTCCTCGACCGACTCCCGTCGCCGTCGCACGTCTCGTCGAGGCGACCGACCGCATTTCTGCTGCTCGGCTCGGGAGCGATCCCCCGACGGGCGTGCACACGACCGAACGCGGCACGGCGGTGCGCTACTCCGAAGCGATGGTGCCGACCGAGTACGGCGAGCTGCGTTTCGTCGTCTATCACGCAGAGCACCCGTGCACGGGCCCGGCAGGTCTACCCGAGGAGCACGTCGCCGTCGTGCGTGGTGACGTCACCGGTGCCGAGAACGTGCTCGTGCGCGTCCACAGCGAGTGCTTCACGAGCGAGGTCCTCCACTCGCTCAAGTGCGACTGCCGCGAGCAGCTCGACCTCGCGCTCCGGCGCATCGTCGAAGAGGACAGGGGCGTCGTCGTCTACCTGCGCCAGGAAGGCCGCGGGATCGGTCTCGGCAACAAGATCCGCGCGTACGCGCTGCAGGCCGAAGGCGCCGACACCGTCGACGCGAACCGGATGCTCGGCTTCGCCGACGACCTCCGGCGTTACGACGTCGCCGCGGAGATCCTGCGCGACCTCGGCGTGGCGTCCGTGCGCGTGATGACGAACAACCCCGACAAGGTCGAGTCGCTCCGCCGCGCGGGCATCTCCGTCAAAGGGAGAGTTCCCTCGCGTGTGCAGACCCGCGAGCACAACCGTGCGTACCTGGTGACCAAGCGCGACCGGATGGGCCACCTCATCGAGGACAACGCGATCGCGGCCAACGCCGGCGACGACGTCCCGCGCAAGCGCTGAACGACTCGCTGAGGACACCCCAGCGGCCCCCGAGAGGCGAGCGCGCTCACCCCACGGGCGCGCTGCTCTCTCTCGACTCGTCTCTCGACTCGCCGTCGAGACGCGCGCTCACCGCCTGAGGAAGATCGGGTTGGTCACGCCGAACGGGCGGCGCCCGCTGTCCGGGTAGATGGGCGAGAGCGGCTCGTCGCCGGCGGCGTGGAAGACCACCCACGAGCCCGCGCCGTCGGCGACGGGCACCTCGATGTCGGCGTCGAAGCGCAGCGCGGGACGCATCGGGTCGGGGAGATCGTCCTCGTCGAGCGCGAGGGTCTCCGTCGTCGTGCCGTCGACGATGACCTCGAGCCGGTTGACCTCGATCCAGCTCGGGGCCTGCACGGTGACGCGAATGGACGCGCGCTCGGCTCCGACCTCGACGTCGGAGCCCGGACCCTCGCCGGCGGTCGTCCGCGCGCTCACGAGGATGCCGCCGCTCACCGCGGAGCGACCTGCGCGCGCCGCGTCGCGCAACCTCTCGGGCGTGACCTCCGAGGGCACGTCGGTTCCCAGGTCCAGGCACGTGCGCGGGTAGCCGACGGGGCTCGAGCGGATGTGGTGGCTGTCGCTGCTGCCGACGGCGAAGACGCGCCGCCCGTGCGCGAGCCAGGAGAACCAATCGGCGACCGTGCTGTCGCGCGCGGCCTCGAAGTCGTCGTCGTTGAAGACCTCGACGACGTCCCAGAGGTCGCTGCCGAGCTCGGGGTTCTCCACCTCGCCCGTCACGCGATCGAACCCGATGGCGTTGAAGTACCCGCCGAGCGCGCCGCCGCTGCGCGGGTGGTTGATGATCACCATCGGCTCGCTCGGGCGCGCGAGCACCTCCGCGAAGACCTCGCCTGGCGTCCGCCCGTACCAGCGCACCACGCCGAAGTTCGGCAGCTCCGGCCTCGGAACGAGCGGGAACACGCCGAAGTGCCCCCACTGGAACGTCGTGAGCTCGCTGCCCGCGAAGCCGCGCGTCCAGCGGCCGAGCCCGAGCGCTTCGACGACCGGCTGGAAGTCGACGATGCTCTCGTGCTCGGTCGAGACGGGCAGCTCGAGGCCGTCGCCTGCGGCGCTCCTCACCTTCAGCTCGACCAGGTCCGACGAGTCCGCGGAGAAGTGCGAATGGATGTGGAAGTCGGCGCACTGGATGCCCGTCGACTCCACGCTCGGCACGAGCGTCAGCTCGACCTCCGCCGTGGTGTTCGCGGTCACCATGACGCGCGTGCGCGCGACCTCGCGCTCGAAGCCGTGCGTCGCGATGACGTCGTGCTCGCCGACCGGCACACGCAGCGTCTCGTCGCCGTCGGCGGGATACGCCTGGTAGAGCCGACCGCCGGCCTCTCGCTGCTCGCCGAAGGAAGGCGGTCGCGCAGGCAGACCTGCCACGGGGATCACCTGGATGCGCGCCGGCATCGCGTCGCCGCTCGGCCCATCCAGGGTGCGCACGTGCAGCAGACCGGTCGGCGCGAACGCCAGCTCCGCCTCCGTCGCCGACGCACCGAGCGCGACGGCCTCCGTGTCGGGGTAGCCGCTCGCGGTCGCGACGAGCGACACCGCACCTTCGACGCGCGCCGACCAGCGCCCGTCCGCGCCCACGAGCGCACGCGTCACCCAGGTACCGTCCGCGTCGCTCACGTGCACGCGTGCGCCCGGCACCGGGTAGCCCTCGGCGTCGAGCACGTGCCCCGAGACGACGCGTCCCGCCTCGGTGTTGCCTTCGCGCAGGCGCAGCGCGTCGAGCCCGCCTTCGGCATCGGGACCGCCGATGTCCAGACGCGCGAGCTCGATCGTCGTCGTCGCGCACGCGGCCGCTTCGATCTCCGGCCCCGCGTAGATGGTCACGCCGGACTCGTCGAGGATCTTCGTCAGCTGGCCCGTCGCGCCGGACCACACGAGCGTGGAGCCGTCGCCCGCGAACCCGAACCAATCGAAGGTCCCCGAGGCCGGCTCGTCGAACCCGAGCCCCGGGACGAACGGCCGATAGCGGTAGCGGAGCAGCAGCCCGAACGCCGTCTGCATCCTGCGCGGCAGCGGGAAGTCGTTGAGCAGGTGCGCGGTCACCGTCACGTGTCGCGCGCCGGGCGCCAGCGTGTAGTCGATCGCCGCGGGCAGATCGAAGCCGCGCAGGATCGCCGTGAGGAACGGCAAGACCGGCAGCTCGTCGAGCTCGCCTGCGACGCGCACGACCGCGGGCTCGCCGTTGCTGCCGTCGTTCATCACCGTCACGGACGTCGGTCGCAAGATGCGGCTGCCGATGCCCTGGATCGTCTCGCCGCCACGTGAGCCGCCCACGAAACGGCCGTCTTCGTCGACCACGTCCGCCGACAAGATCTCTCCACCGAACGGCCCGTACCCGTCGGAGTCGTCCGGGGCCTCGATGACCACGCCGACGAGGTCGTTGACGAGCACGTAGTCCCCGACCTCTTCGCGCGGCGTGAACCCGGACGGAAGATCTGCCTCGGTGCGCAGCCGTCCCGCGCGTGCTTGTCCCGCGGCACGCGCTCCGTAGGGATCCGCGTGCCCGTCGGGGTCACCGGTCTCGATGGGTGCGATCTCCTCCGCGCACTCCGACGGTGGCTCGCCGCCGTCGTCCTCGGCTCCCGTGTCGGGAGCTGCACGATCCTCCGTCGATCCGTCCGTGCTCGTGCTCGCGTCCGGCACGATGCGCGCGTCGCCGCCGCAGCCAGCCGCGAGCGCGGTGCTCGTCCCGAGGATCGCGAGCCAAAACCAACGAGAAGGCCAAGCGCGCATCGGCGGAGTCTACTCGGCGACGGCGATGTGACACGCGCGTGTCGTCACCGCCCGCGTCGCCACGCTCGGCCCCACTCGACCGTGGTATGTCGAAGCGTGCGCGAAACCTCCACGCGTCGAGGCGTCCGTCGATTCGCGCTGGCCACGCGGTCCGATCCCGCGCGACCGGACACGCACCCGCGCGACCCGATCCTCGACGAGGACGACGTCGTGGTCGAGGAGCCGCTCGAGATCCGCATCGCCGGCGAGACCGTCGCCATCACGATGCGAACGCCCGGTGCGGACCGCGAGCTCGTGCTCGGGTTTCTCCTGTCGGAAGGCGTGATCACCGGCCTCGACGAGGTGGCGTCCATCGCGCCGTGCGGTCGTCCCGGCGATGACGGGTACGGCAACGCGGTCGACGTCGTGCCCGCGCCCGGCGCGCGTCTCGCTCTCGAGCGCGTCGAGCACGTCGTCCAACGCGGAACGATCACGACGTCGGCCTGCGGCATCTGCGGACGGCGCAGCATCGACGACCTCGTCGCACGCGTCTCGCCGGTCGTATCCGACGCGCGCGTCCCGCTCGCACATCTCGTCGCGCTCGGGCCGCGCCTCCTCTCTTCGCAGCCCACGTTCCGCCGCACCGGCGGTCTCCACGCCGCCGGGCTCGCGACGCCGGCCGCCGACGGGTTGGGCCCCGTGTTCGAGGACGTCGGTCGCCACAACGCAGTCGACAAAGTGGTCGGCAGCCAGCTTCTCGCGCGCACGCTCGATGCGGGATGGACGACGCTCGTCGTCAGCGGCCGCGCGAGCTTCGAGATCGTGCAGAAGGCCGTCGTCGCGCGCATCCCGATCGTCGTCAGCGTCTCGGCCCCGAGCTCGCTCGCGATCGACCTGTCCCTTCGAGCGAACATGACCCTCGTGGGATTCGCGCGCGACGACCGGGTCAACGTGTACGCGGGAGCGCAGCGGATCGTGTAGGCGGCGACTCGCGACCCCACCGTGGCGCGTCCCGATCGTGCTCGCTGCGCCGACCTGCGTGGCACCTCCGTTGCTCGACCGCTCGGAGGGAGGTGACTCGTGTCTCCGCGCTCCGATGTGGTCGATCTGCGCGACGTCGAGCTTCTTCCGGACGACGACGACCTGGAGGTCGGAGGCGACGGCTTCTTCTCGCTGCCCACCGTCGCCGATCCGGTCGCGCCCTTCGTGTCCATCGAGCCCGCGCGCTCGGTGCGCGATCGACGTCCGGTCCCGGTGCCGGCCGGCCGATGGCTGTTCTCGACCACCGACGCCGTGGTCGAGCTCGACGCGCTCGACATCGTGCGCTTCCTCTGCGCGGTGCCGGCCGACGGCAAGGCGCAACGCCCGCGTCGTTACGCGGGGGCAGTCCCGCACCCAGGAGCCGAGCCCGAGATGCGGGTGCCGCGCGTGGGAGAGCTCGCGTGCTTGCGCGTCGCGATCGGAGACGTCTGGGGCACGTGCCTCAGCCAGCCGATCACGGCCGTCACCTTGCGCGCGGTCGAGCCGCGTGCGGGCATGCTCTGGCTCGACGACGTGGCGACGAGCCCGCTCATCCAGCTCCCGAGCGGGCCGCCGCGCGCGCCGCGCCTACCGCGCGGAACGCCCCCGCCGGCGGCGCTTCAGCCGGAGCGGCGCGATCGCCAGACGAGCAGCCCGGCGAGCGCGAGCAGCGACATGCCGCCCACGCCGAGACCTCGGCCGTCGTTGCCGCCGCCCATCGCGGTCGCGCCCCGTTCCCCGGGCGTGGCAGCGTTGTGCGCACCCAGCGCAGCGGTGCACGCCGCGCAACCGGCGCCCGCGATCACGGGCCGCGGCAGGAGACAGATGCCGTCGTCGCAACGCAGCCCCGTCGAGCAGTCGCCGTCGATGGCGCACGATCCGCCGACGCTCGTGCCCACGCTTCCGGCGCCGCCGCCCGCCGCCCCCTCGGTGCACGTCTCGGGCGCGGGGCGACCCGGCAGAGACGGCGCGGGGTGAGTGCGCGTCGCCACGATCGGCACGCGAATGGGCGAGCTGCGCGTCCCGGCGAACCCCGCGGGTGAGCCCGTCCGGTCGAACAGCACGATGTAGTACTCCATCGCCGGCTCGAAGACGTCCGTGCACGGGATCTCGAGACCGTAGCCGCTGCCGACGCGCGTCATCTCGATGCGCCGGAAGTCGGGCATCCCGAGCCCCTTGTAGTACACGTACGCGTGCCCGACCTCGAGCGTCGGCGGGACCTCGACGAAGACGGGGACCGCCGTGCTCGGGAGCTGCTCCGGCACGGGCGTGTGCGGTAGGTCGCCCATCTGCGCGGCAGCGACGTGAGTCACGACGAGCGAGAGCAATCCGGCGAGCGAGGCGACGAGGGTCTTGCGGGGCGACATGCGAGCACTCCGGGATCGGGACGGCAGCCTTGTACAACGGGCCCGCGCGGAGAGCCAGATCCACCCCCCGCCGCCCGTGGCTTGACCGTCGCCACCGGTGTGACGTCCGGCGTGGTGCTGGCGCTCGAGATCGCGCACGTTCGGGTCCTCTCGTACGCCACGGACCCGCGCCTCGTGTACGGCGCGATCGCCGTGGCGATGGCTGCGATGGGGGCCGCGTCGATCACGGTGGCGCTCCGGCCGTCGCTCGTGCGCGGCGACGTGCGCCCGCGCGTGGCGCTCGTGACCATGGCGTTCTCGGCCGCGATCGTCGGCTCCTCGGCGCTCTTCGCGCACGTCGCGCCCTGGTTCGACGCGTCGAGCGCGGCCGCGGTGATCA
>JADZFZ010000216.1 GCA_020854145.1 Deltaproteobacteria bacterium
CGCATCCCCGTCAGGATCGGCAGATCCCCGCCGCCGTTGGTGGCCATCTCGAGGACGAAGACGATCACGCAAAGGCCTGCGAGCGTCTTGGTCGCGAGGAGGTCGACCTCGCGGATCTGGCGCACGAGCGAAGCGACCAACGGCGGAGGCAGCCATCGCTCGCATCGACCGCAACGTCCCGCGTCGGCCGCGTTGTAGTACCGACACCAGGGACAGTTGAAGCCGCCGAGCGCCATCGCGGCGGAGTCTAGCTTCGATGCGCGAGGGTGCCGCACGCGGTCGGACGTTTGCCCGCCGCACGCCGTGGTGCAGCCTCCGCGCCCATGTCCCCGTCCTCGCTCGCCCCCCGCGCCGCTGTCGTCGCGGCCTCCACGCTCACCGCAACCGTCGTCGCGGCCGTCGTGCTCCTGGTCGTCGCTCCCACCGTGGCGCGCGCGGGCGATTGTCCGGAGTGCACGAGCGCCGCGGACTGTGGGCGCGCAGGCAGCTTCTGCGTGTTGCACGAGGGCCCGTCGGGTGCGGCGATCGCGTGCAGCTCTGCTGCCCCGGCCAAGCGTGCGCAGTCGGTGCGGACGGGCGTCCGTCGTGCGAGTCGGCGGGGACGTGCACGGTGATCGAAGGGTCCGCTGCTCCCGACGCGGCACGCGCGGCTGACCGATCCCCGGTGCCGGCGGAGCGCCAGGCCGTCGTCGGACTTCGCGCTCGCTGCGCGACCTACGCGCCGTCGCCGCGGTCTCTGCTCTTGTCGGGCGGCCTCTCGTCCGCCGCTCTGCCGCGCTTCAGACGCGCGCTCAGCGCCTGTGCGAGGCGGTAGCTCAGGCTCGTGTCGGCGGGGATCACCTCCACGACCTCGGTCCCCTGCGTCGCGGCAGGCGCGATCTCGCGCTCGTAGATGCGCGCGACCGAGACGAACAGCGCGACGAACAACGGGCCCAGGTAGAGGCCGGCCATCCCGAACGCAGCCAGCCCGCCGAACAAGGAGAGAAAGACCAGCAACGGATGGATCGACAGCCCGCGACGCGAGAGCAGCGGGCGCACGAGGTTGTCGATCGTGGAGACGATGAGCGCGCCGTAGAGGGCCAGGATGATCCCCCGCGTCACCTCGCCGGTCGCGACGAGCCAGAGAGCGGCGGGGACCCAGACGAGGCCGCTGCCGACCATGGGGATGAGACAACCGATCCCCGTCAGCGTCGCGAGCAGCAGCGGCTCGTCGAGCCCGATCACCCAGTAGCCGAGGCCTGCGGCGAGGCCTTGCACGCACGCGGTTCCGAGCGTGCCGACGACCACGGCGCTCGCCACACGACGGAACTCGCCGAGGATCGCGAGCGTGTGTCGCGGCTCGAGCGGCAATGCGCGCACCAGCCTGTGCGAGAGCGAGTGGCCGTCACGGAGCAGGTAGTAGGTCGTCAGCAACGTCAGCACGAACCCGATGCCGACGTTGAACGCACCACGCAGGATCTTGGGCAGCGACGATGCGATGGCGCTCGCAGCCGTCCCGATCGCGCTCGAGAGACCGCGCGGGCCGCCGAGGCGCGACAGGCCGGGGATCGGGGGCACGTACGCGCGCCAGAGCGCATCGAGGTCGCCGCTCGCGAGCTGCGCCGGGACGCGGTCGACCGCATGCGCGAGGCGTTCGACGACCGTGAACCCGAGCAGCCCGATCGGCACGAGCACGACGAGCACGAGCAGGAACGTGATGACGGCCGGCGCGATGCGACGTCCCGGCAACCACCGCTCGACGCGATCCCGCAGCGGGAAGGTGAAGGCCGCGAGCAGGCAGCCGAGCAGCACCTCGGAGACGAGCGGGAACACGGTGACGACGAACAGAGCGCCCGCGAACGCGAACAACACGCCGAACGCGACCGTGCCGTAACGGCGCGGGGTCGGTGCCTCCATGCTGGGAAACGTGGCCGGGCCTGCGAGCGGCGACGGCGACGGCCCGAGCTCGGCGACGACGGCCGCCTCACGCCCGGGCGAGGATGGCGAGTCTGGATCCTTGCTGGTCATCGTGCCGTGGTCCGCGAACACGGCGACGCTGACCAACTCGGCGCGATCAGTCCACTTTCCGAGCCTCGTGGTGGGCCGGAGACGCGCGCGGCGCCTGACGAGAGATACCCAACCGCTCGCCCCGAGCAGCGTCGAGGGGCGCGATCACGTGCCTCGACGAGCTCAGCACGAACGGTGGTCTGTCACCCCTTCACTCGAGTCGGCGCAGCAGCAGGAGCACCGATGCCACGAGCGTCACGGCGAGCCAGACCAGCGCTCGGCTCATCCGCAGGCGCGGAAGCGACCCGTCGCGTCGCGTGCGCCGCATGGCTCCCGCCACCGCGACTCCGACGACGAGCAATCCCGCGGCCGTCGCATACGCCGCCACGAGCGCCTCGACGTCACGCGCCGCCTCGCCGTAGCCACGCCGCAGCTCTGCGCGCGTCACGAGCGACGGGGCGACCACGACGAGCACCGCCGCCGCCAGACCACCGAGCCCGATCCAAGCACGCCCGAGCCAACGGCGCGCGCCGTCGTCCACGGTCGGCGCCGCACCGGCGAGGCCCTTCTCGGTCACCTGCGCGAGCGGACGCGCCGCCGTGACCGCATGGACGACGGCGAATCCGAACGCGACGAGCGCCAGGCTCGCACCGCCGAGCCCCGCGAGACCGAAGGACTCGACGCGTGCGTCTCCCGCGATCAGCACGACCGTCAGACCCGCCGGCACACCCACCAGCAAGACGGCCGACGCCATCGCATGCTTGTGCACGACGAGGAGCACCACCCCCGCCAACAGCGCGAGCGCCGGCAGCGCCACCCACGCAGTCGACCCGTCACCGGCCCGCGTGCCGACGGGAAGGACGCCCCCGAGCACGATCGTACTGATCCCCAGGACGAGCACTGACAGAGCCCGAGCCATCGAGCCAAGCTATCAGTGTCGCCGGCGGGCTGTACACCGCCCGCCGAGCGATCCCGCCGCGCGCATCGGGCGCGACGGCAGGTTCGCATCCGCACCGACTCCCAGTGAACTCTTCCTCGCCCTGGGTCGCCTTTTGGTAGCCTTCGGGCCTCGGGGGGCGCGCACCGAGCAACATGGTCGATCACCCGCAGAGCGCTTTGGGCACGGGCAAACCCGGCTCCCCACCGGACGCGCCGGCGCCACGTCTTTGTCCGCGATGTGGCGCAGCGTGCCCGGACGCCAGCCGATTCTGCCCTGCGTGCGGCATGATGCTCGGCTCGGAGATCCCCGCGCCCACCGCCGATCCACTGCTCGGACAGGTCATCTCGGGCGCCTACCGCATCAACACGCTGCTGGGCTCCGGCGGGATGGGGCGCGTGTACCGCGGCGAGCAGCTGTCGCTCGCCAAGACCGTCGCGGTCAAGGTCATCCACCCGCACCTGCTCGGCGATCAGGCGAGCGTCGCGCGCTTCTACACCGAGGTCCGCGCGGCCAGCCGGCTCAACCACCCCAACAGCGTCGCCGTGATCGACTTCGGCCGCACGGAGGCGGGGCTCCTCTACCTCGTCATGGAGTTCCTCCGCGGTCGCGACCTCGGACGGCTCATGTACGACGAGGGACCGCTGCCGCTCGATCGCGTCGTGCAGATCACCAGACAGATCCTCGCAGCGCTCGCCGAGGCGCACGACAACGGCGTGATCCACCGGGATCTCAAGCCGGAGAACGTGCTCGTCGAGCGCATGCGCATGGGTGGCGACTTCGTGAAGGTCGTGGACTTCGGCCTCGCGAAGATGCTCGACCTGCCGCAGTCGTCGGTCACGCGGCCCGGGATCGTCTGCGGAACGCCGGACTACATGGCACCGGAGCAAGGCGGCGGCGAAGAGACCGACGCGCGCAGCGACCTCTACTCGGTCGGCGTGGTGCTCTTCCAGATGCTGACGGACAAGCTGCCCTACGACGGCGAGACCGCGACCAAGATCGTGCTGGCGCACATGACTGCGCCGATCCCCGATCCCGCACAGGTCGCGCCTCAACGCGGCATCCCGGCCGCGCTCTCGCGCATCACGATGCGGGCGCTCGCGAAGTCGCCGTCCGAGCGATTCCAGACGGCGCTCGAGTTCGCCAACGCGCTGCGCGATGCATGGGGCGGCAGGACGAGCTCGCACCCCCCACCGGTGACGAACAAGCTCACCGGCGCAGCCATCATCTGCCCTTCGTGCGGCGCCGCGAACAACCCCAACGCGCGCTTCTGCAACGACTGTGGTGCCCGCGTCACCGGCGTGCGCCCGCGTGCCTCGATGGTCCCTGCGAGCCGGAGCGGGCCGCGTCCGCCGGAGCTCAGCGAGAAGGTCACCCGACCCGGTGCGACGCTCCTCGAGCCTCCCCTCGTCGGCAGGGACGCGGAGCTCACACGCCTCGAGGAGCTGCGCGCCGCGGCGAGCGAGACGGCCGCGATCGGCCTCTTGATCGGCGAGGTCGGTGTCGGAAAGACCCGCATGCTGGTCGAGGTCGCCGACCGGGCGCAGGCGGGCGGCGACGTCGTCGCGGAGACCGGACCGCACCCGAGCACGGCGCCCGTCGCATATCACGCGATTCGCATGCTGGTGGGGCGGCTGCTCGACATCGACCCGCTGACCTCGGCTGCACGCTGGATCGACGCCCTCGACATCACGGAGCGACCGTCGCGGTTGGTGAGGGCCGGGCTCACGGAGCTCTACGAAGGTGGGGGCCTCGTCGGCGTGGACCCCGACGCGCGCATCTCGGCCTCCACGCTCGCGCTGCTCTGGGCCCTCGATCGCGCCCGCATGCGCGGCACCTCGGGACGCGTCGTGTTGCTCGTCGACGATCTCGGCCGCTGCGACGCGCCGAGCCGCGCCGTCGTGCGCGAGCTCGTCAAGCGCTTGGCGGTCGAGCCGCACCCCGTCTTGCTCCTCGTCTCGAGCGCCGACCCGAACGACGAGCTCGGCGACGACGTCGTCACGGTTCGCCTGAAGGGCTTGCCGCTCGAGCTCGCGGCGCACATGTCCGATCCGCGGGTCTCCTCCGACGTCGCTCCTGCCATCGCCGACGAGCGCGACTTCACGCCGATGCTCGTGGTGCAGCTGACGCTGCTCGGAACCGACGCCGAGATCACCTTGTCGCCTCGCCTGGCCGACGTGGTCGCGGTGCGGATCGAGCGTCTTCCCGCCGGTGCACGTCGCGTGTTGCAGGCAGCCGCGATCATCGGTCAGGTCGCCGAGATCGAGGGCATCCGCACCCTCCTCGGCAAGGACGTCGACGTGGCCGCGGAGCTTCGCCTCCTCGAGGATCTCGGGTTCACGATGGTCGAGGCCGGCTCGGTCGAGATCACGCACCCGCTCATCCGCGACGTCGCCGAGGCGAGCACACCCGCCGCGCTTCGGCGCGAGCTGCACAGCCGCTGCCTCGATTGGCTCGCCACCATCGACGGAACGCCGCTCGAGGTCCGCGGTCACCACGCCCACCTCGGCGACGACCCGTTCGGCGCGCTGCTCTTGCTCGAGCGGTGTGGCGATGCGGCGGTCCGGAGGGGCAATGCGGTCGATGCGGTCGCGTGGCTGCGACGCGGCCTCGAGCTCGCCCGCGCAGAGGCGCTGCGCGGGGAGATGGAGTCGGCCGAGCGGGCGATGGTGGTGTTCTCGCGCAAGCTCGGCGAAGCGATGCTCGCAGCCGGCGACGTGGCCGGCGCCGAAGGTGTGCTGCGCGAAGCGCTCGACGTCGCGCCGCGCGGAGGTGCCGACCGTCTGCGCATCCTGGCGCTCTTGGCGCGCACTTCGGTCACGCGCGCGCGTCTCGTCGAGGCCAACCGATTCCTCGAGGAAGCGCTCCGCGGCACGGAGGTCGTCGATCGCACCGCGATGGCCGACCTCTGGGCGGAGGTCGCGACGGTGTGGGCCGCCGAGGGGAAACAGACCGAGGCGATCGACGCGCTCAAGCGCGCCGCGACGATGCTGGACGGCACCCCCGACCGGCGCACGACGCGTATCCGCGTGCTGTTGCGACAAGCGGGGATGCACGACGACCTCGGCGATCTCGACGAAGCGCTGCGTGCGCTCGCGCTCGCCGAGGACGCCGCCACGCTCGGCGCCGCGACCGCGTTGCTTGCGGCGGTCCACGGATCGCGCGGCGCGCTGCTGCTGCGCGCGGGCAATCGCGAAGGGGCAGCCGACGCGTACAAGAAGGCCGCTCGCTTCGCCGAGGAAGCAGGCGATCCCGGCAGCTGCGAGCGTTACCGCGTGGCGGCCGAGTCGGCCGATCAAGAGCCGAAGCCGTGATCTCGCCTTGCCCGCCCGAGGGGTGGAGACGTTTCGTACGCCGAGGTGGCACCGGGCCGCTGCGCGCGCGGAGGAGCTCTGCGGCAGCGCAGATCGTCCTGGCAGTCGCAGCGTCGGCCGCGCTGACCGCGGGCTGCGGAGGGCCGCTCCTGACCGCGCCCCCGCTCGCGAGCGTCCGCTACGCGGGGCTCGTTCCCTCGACCGCCGTTCCACCCGTGGTCGGCACCAGCTCGCTCGACCTCGTGCGCGGTTACGCAGGCATCCTGCAGATCCGACAGGACGTCGAGGTCTCCGACGAGATCCTTCCCGAGGCGCTCGTGACGGCTGCGCTCCGTGCGGAGCTCGTGACGCGCGGCGTGGCGGTCCGACCGGACGGCGAGCTGTCCATCGGATGCCGTCTCGATCGCCTGGCCATCCGCTTCCGCAACTACGCCGGCCTCTTCAGCCCGACCGACACGTGGGCCTGGGTCGACCTCACCTGCCGCGTCACGCGCGCGGGCATCGTGATCTGGGAGGGCCCCGCGTACGGCAGATGGCACGAGGTGCTCTCGGGCAACATCGACCTCGAGGACGAGCACATCCCGCGCGTGCTCGGCCCGGCGCTGCAGCAAGTGGTCTCGCAGATCGTGCGCGCCATCGCGCCGATCCCGCCGGATCGAGCGTCGCTCGCAGAAGCGTACGCGCTCTTGCGGTCGGACGAAGACGACGATCGACGGCGGGGCATCTTCATGCTCGGTCTCTTCGCCGTACCGGAGGCGGGCCCGCCTCTCGCCGCGTTGCTCTCGGACGAGGAGCCTCTGATCCGTTCCGCCGCCGCCATCTCGCTCGGCATGATCGGCACCGAGCAAGCGATGCGCGCAGTGGCGGCCCGCCTCTCGGGCGAGGAGAGCGGCGCCGTGCTCTGGGGCATCTCGTCGGCCGTGCTCTTGTCGCACGACCCGCGCGCGATGGCGTGGCTCGGCAGCGTGCGCGGCTCCTTTCGTGGCGACGACGTGATCGAGCACGTCGACGACGTCCTGTCCCACGCGCCCATGTGGCAGGCCATGCGGGTCTTGCCTCCGGGCACCGTGCCCCCGCCGACCGCGCCTCCGCCACTGCCCGCGCCAGCGCCGACCGCCGCTCCGCCGCCCCCTGCGGCTCCCCCCGCGCAGCCGCCCCCGCCGCCGGCGCCGGCGGCACCCACGGAGCCGCCCTCGTTCGTGCCCGATCCCGCGTGATCCCCGGGCGCACGCATCGTGCGACGGGCTCGCCGCGTGGCGCCGGTTTGCTCGCGCACCTCGGGGTCGTATCGTCTTGCTCGTGCGCGTAGCGCGAAGGCGATGGTTCCACGACGCGACGCTCGCGCTCGTCGTGCTCGCCACGACCGCACCGCTCGACGCCGTTCCGCTGGCCGCCGCGCAGGACGATTGGTCCGTCGAGGGTCCCGGCCGTCGTCCCGGCCGCCCCTCGCGCCCGACGCGTCCTCCCGCTGCGCGCCCGACGCGTCCTCCCACTGCGCGCCCGACGCGTCCTCCCGCCACGCGCCCGACGCGTCCGACGCCGCCAGCGCGCGAGCCTTCGTCTCCGCCCGAGACACCGCCGGGCGCAGCACCGCCGGGCGCCCCGTCGCGGACGCAGGTGCTGATCGATCGGTACCTCCCGATCCTGCTGCGACGTCCCGCCGAGGGCTTCGCGCTCACGCGCCTCATGGACCTCTACCGGGAGCGTGACGGCAACATCGACGGGCTCGTCACCGACCTGCGCCAACGCGCTGCCGCCGACGCCCAGGCCTTCGCTCCGCGCCTGCTTCTCGGGCACGTCCTCGCGGCGAGCGGCCAGCACGACGCAGCACGCGCCGCATTCGCAGAAGCGGCGGCCCTTCGCCCGCAAGATTCGGGGCCGGTCGTCGCGAGCGCCGCGCTCGCCCGTCGCGCCGGACAGACCGCGGAAGCCCGCCGTCTCTATCAGCAAGCCCTCACGCAGACCCGCGACACGACCGCCCGCCAGGACGTGCTGCGCGCCCTCGGCGAGATGGCGCTCGACGCCAACGAGATCGACGCCGCGGCCGCTTTCTACGAGCAGCTCTGGCGGCTGACGCCCGAGAGCGCCTATGCCCGCCAGGAGCTCGCGCGTGCCCTCGTCGAGCGACGCATGTTCGCGCGCGCGGTGGAGGAGCTGTCGGGCCTCGCGCGCGCGTTGCGCGGAGATGCCCGCGTGCTCGCCCCGATCCTCCGCGATCTCGGACGCGCACAGCTCGAGCTCGGCCGCGACCAAGAGGCCCTCGAGACGCTGCGCCGAGCATTGTCGTCGGCGGGCAACGCCGCCGGCATCCGCGCCGAGGTCTACGAGACGATCGTCGAGGTCCATCGCCGCAGTGGACGTCTGCGCGAGCTCGCCGACGAGATGCGCGCCGCCCGCGCGCAGAGCTTCGAGGAGACCGCGCTGCTCGGACGGCTCCTCGACGAGATTGGCGACGAGACCGAGGCGCTCGCCACCTATCGCCGCGCGCTCGCCCGCAATCCCCGCCATCTCGAGACACGCTTGCGCGTCATCCAGCTCCTCTCGCGTTCGGGCCGTGTCGCGGAGGTCGTCGCCGAGTACCGAGCGCTCCTGCGCGCCTCGCCGGGAGAGCCGCGCTACGTCATCGAGCTCGCGCAGCTCCTCGTGCAGACCGGCGAGCGCGAAGAAGCGCTGCGCCTGCTCGCGGACGCATCACGGCGCGCCGGCGCCGACGCATCCATGCACGAGGCGTTGGCGGAGGTCTACACGAGGCTCGGCGAGGCGCAGCTCGCACAACGCGAGGTCGAGCTGCTCGTGCGCATCGACCCGGACGATCCCGCCCATCTCGTCGCGCTCGGCGAGCAACTGCTCGACGCCGGGCATCGCGAGCGCGCGCTCGCCGTCTGGCGTCGGATCCTCGGTGGCCGCGACCGTGCCGAAGCCCACGCGACCCTCGCGGGCGTCTACGCCGACCACGACATGCTCGTCGAGGCCACCGAGGAGTACCGCCGTGCGGTCGAGCTCGATCCCGACGACATCGAGCACCAGCGTGGCCTCGCATCCGTTCTCGAACGTCGTCGCGAGCTCGCGGCCGCGATCGTCGCGTGGCAACGCGTGCTCGAGCTCGCGGGTCGCGATCGCGCCGCACGCCGCGAAGCTCGACGGCGCATCGTCTCCATCTGGGGCCTCGAGCGCTCGCTCCGAACGCGAATCGCCGAGCTCCGCAGTCGCTTCGGCGCCACGCCGCCCGACATCGAGGCCGGGCGTTTCCTGGCCGAAGCCCTGCTTCGCAGCCGCCAGCTCTCGGAAGCGCGGGACGTGCTCGAGCGCATCACCCGCGCCGAGCCCGGCGACATCGAGAGCCTCACGACACTGGAGCAGGTCCACGTCCAGACGGGCAACCTGCCTGCGGCGATCGACGTTCTGCGCCGCCTCGCCGAGGCCGAGCCGCGCCGTGCACGCGACTACTACCAGCGCATGGCCCAACACGCGCTGGCGCTCTACCGCGACGCCGAAGCCGTGCAGTACGCCGAACGCGCGGTATCCCTGGCTCCCGACGATGCGCGCGCACACGTCCGCCTCGGCGATCTCTATCGCGCGCGGCAAGACAGCGAGCGCGCCATCACGTCGTATCGGCGCGCGCTCGAGCTCGACGATCGTCTCTTCCCCACGTACTTCGATCTCTCCGAGATGCTCCTCGCGCAGAACCAGACGCGCGAAGCCGATTCCCTCCTCCGTCGCGTGATCGCGACCTCGCCCGACGACGATCTCGTCGCACGCGCCGCTCGGCTCTCGTTCCAGCTCAACCTCGCCTCGAGCACGTTGACCGACCTCGAGCGCACGCTCTTGCCGCTTGCGCTGGCCAACCCGCAGCGACCGCTCTTCCGACGCCTGGTCGTCGAGCTCTACTCCGCGCTCGCCTGGCCGCTGGTTCAGCAGATCCGGCACGGCAACGGCACCGAGGCTCGTACCGCGCGCGAAGAGCTGCGCCGCATGGGAACCCGCGCTTTCAAGCCTCTGCTCGAGGCGCTGGGCGATACCGATCCCGCGCAACGCACGGTCGCCATCGAGATCCTCGGC